>NZ_JASJWR010000011.1:0-111198 GCF_035019065.1 Actimicrobium sp. CCI2.3
TCCCCACTACTATTTGGTGGGCACCACTTTGGCGGGTCATTGGTGTGCTGTACAGACGTCCTTGATGAGGCGCTTACCAAAGAGCGTTGAAGCGGTGTCACAGGGCTTCTACCATAAGCGTCAAGCCACTCTATCTTCCACCTGATAGCACAACGCGGCATCATCGCGTATTTCTGATCAGGGGCACACAAGCTTAGGAAATCACGAGAAATCGATCGTTGCAAGACCTCCGTTTTCTGGCAGGCGACGCAGTTTTGCTGGCCTCTTAAAGCGAGAGTTGGTTTAGCAGACATTCCGGCCCGATGTATCTGTTGCCGGTTGTGCGCTTGCCAATGTTCCCAACACCAATTTGTTAGCACGCCGGCACCGCAACTTCCTTATTGCCCAATTCGCCATCTCTATGCTGGCGCGAATTTCGGTGCCTGTCGTGGATTGTCCGCCAGGCCCGTCATTGGCTCTAACGCGGACAGCCCTCGAATACTGTGACAGCGAGATTGAACTCCGACGTGGCGACAAGACCGTTTTTATTCGTGACGTATCGGATCCGGTCGTCATCGGCGTATTTTTGGGCGAGTTAACGCAGTGCGACCTCAGATCGTCGTGATGATCGGCCTTCCTGCCAGTACGCGCATTCGGCCCCAGCGTGCGAAGCGATCAAGGCCGCACGGGTCTCACGCGTTCGCAAACCCTAGCCGGACCATCTGCCGCGCGTGACCATCACCTATCCCGCGTCAGCCTGTGACTGCCCGAACTGTGGCAGCGCACGGCAAGCGGTCGGCGAGGACGTCGCCTGGCAGCTCGAATTCATTCCAGCGGGCGTTCGCGGCATTCGTCATGGTCGGACGAAATTGAGCTGCGCACTTTGCGACACGCTGGTGCAACCACCAGCGCCATCCCGTCCGATCGCACGTGGTATCGCCGGCAAGGGATTTCTGGCAGATGTCCTGGTCTCCATGTACCGCGACCATTTGCCGTTCTAACGGGAAAGTCAGATCTATGCACGCGAAGGCGTCGGGCTTGAGTGCTCGACACTTCTTGCTTGGATGCTGACTTGCTGTGTAAGCGTTTACGTTTGAAATGATGCGATCAATGACCTGATAGCAGTAAGCATAAACTGACAGGTTGTGCCAAACTCTTAAAACACTGTTCTGTTGTGACGGCGCGTCCCTTTTTTCGGAATTTTTGAATGAGCTCGTTCTTTGTTGGTTTTAATTTTTTTAAAGTGCTTCCATTTCTGCTGAGCTTATTGCTCTTGTCTTCTTCGCTGCAGGCAAATGCTGCAGATAATTACCTCGAGCCAGAACAAGCATTTCGTTTTTCTGCAGAGATATCGTCGCCAGGAACGGTAACAGTTACCTACGATATCGCAGATGGCTACTATATGTACCGAGATAATTTTCGGTTCAAGTCGAGCAATGGAAGCTTGGGAGAGGCGGTATTTCCAGCGGGAAAAGTTAAGTTCGATGAAACTTTTCAAAAAAATGTAGAGACTTACCGTAAAAAACTACGATTCAATATCCCGGTTTTTGCTGATGGCGGGTTCGATTTAATAGTAACGGGCCAAGGCTGTGCAGATGCAGGTCTTTGTTATGCGCCAATGGACAGCATAATAAAGCTCTCAACTAGTTCACCATCGGGTTCAAGCCGTCCGCCCGCCGTAGGCTTTACAACTGACAATGATGGAGCGCTAACGCGTGGTACACAAACTGAAACGGGACGCATAGCTTCCGTTCTAAAAAGTGGCCAGCTATTTTTAATCTTACCCATCTTTTTTATCTTGGGTCTCGGACTCTCGCTCACACCCTGCGTTTTACCGATGGTGCCAATACTCTCTTCAATTATTGTGGGCGAGGGTGGCGGCGTCAGTCGACGAAGAGGGTTTTTGTTGGCGCTGACCTATTCGCTTGGTATGGCCCTCGTCTACACACTACTTGGCATTGCGGCAGGGCTAATTGGTGAGGGACTTTCGGCAACATTGCAAAATCCCTGGGTACTCTCCTTGTTCGCCTTGTTGATGGTGGGGTTTGCGTTGTCTATGTTTGGCGTCTATCAACTACAAGTTCCTCCGGTCATTCAACAGAAGCTGATTCGGTTATCGGGAAATCGCTCCTCTGGCAAATTATTGGGAGTTTTCGTCATGGGGGCAATCTCGGCATTGATCGTTGGCCCTTGTGTTGCTGCACCTTTAGCTGGTGCGCTGGTATATATCAGTCAGTCGCGTGACGTTGTTGTTGGCGGCAGTGCGTTGTTTGCAATGGCGATCGGTATGAGCGTCCCGCTACTGATACTTGGTCTATCTGCAGGCATTCTTTTGCCGCGCACCGGTGCGTGGATGGAGGACGTGAAAAAGTTTTTTGGTGTCTTGATGCTCGGAGTTGCTTTGTGGATGGTGTCGCCATTTCTTTTGCCACTGATACAGATGCTCGGATGGAGCGCGATCGGGATTGGTTATGGGGCATATGTCTTGTCGGCCAAACCACATGGTTGGATCGCAAAAGCCATCGGTATCAGTTTCATTGCTCTGGGTTCGATGCAATTGTTGGGCTTGGCAAGTGGTGGTCGCGATGCGTTCGCACCGCTGGAACACTTACGTGGCGCGCAAGCACCCGGCCTGCACTTTGAGCAAGTAAAGTCAGTCGCTGCACTGGATGATGTTCTCAAGAAGTACAAAAACAAAACAGTGATGTTGGATTTTTACGCCGACTGGTGTGTTTCTTGCAAAGAAATGGAGCGATTGACATTTCCAGACCCACGTATTCGCCCGATACTTGAGACCATGATTTTGGTACAAGCCGATGTCACCGCCAATAATGGAGACGACAAGGCATTATTGAAACGCTTTAACTTGTTCGGACCACCTGGCATCATTTTTTTTCGTGATGGAGCAGAGTTATCCGGAACCCGGGTTATTGGCTATCAGAATACTGAACGTTTTGCGGCATCCCTTGAGGTAACAGCGCCAAGGTGAAATCGACATTGCTGTTGACCGTTATTTGCATATACCTTAACTGTCGCCACAGGATTAAGCTGGCGGGGGTATAGTAAGTTTTTACTTTTGGAGAGTGAGATGACTTTACGTTTAGGCGATATTGCACCAGATTTTGAACAGGATAGTTCGTTAGGGAAAATCAAGTTTTACGAATGGGCTGGGGATTCTTGGGTCGTATTATTTTCTCACCCCGCAGACTTCACCCCCGTTTGTACAACGGAACTCGGCCTGACAGCGAAGCTCAAGCCAGAGTTTGAGAAGCGTAATGTCAAAGCCATAGCGCTATCTGTCGATGCGGCTGATAAACATGTTCAGTGGATCAAGGACATCGAGCAAACACAAAATACGGTGGTGGGGTTCCCGATTCTTGCCGATTTGGACAAGTCAGTAGCCGGGCTGTACGACATGATTCATCCGAATCAATCCGACACGATGACGGTACGATCCCTGTTTGTAATTGATCCGAAGAAAAAAGTCCGGTTGATGATTACTTATCCGATGAGTACAGGCCGCAATTTCGATGAAGTTTTGCGTGTCATTGATGCTCTGCAGTTGACCGATGGATATGCGGTCGCGACACCCGGCAACTGGCGTGACGGTGACGATGTAATTATTCCCTTGTCGATTCAGGATGAAAATGTCATCAAGGAAAAATACCCAAAAGGATATACCGCGTCCAAGCCCTACTTGCGCATGACGCCACAGCCGAACAAATAAAAAAGCCGCAGATTTTGCTGAAGGTTTATTGGTCTTCCAGGTAACGTTTGCGGCGAAAAAATGCAAGTAATCCGATGACGATTACTGCCATAAAGCCCATCGTTAACCAGAAACCAGTCTTTTCCTTTAGTAAAGGCATCGCATCGAAATTCATGCCGAAGATTCCAGTGATTAAAGTCAACGGCATGAATAGGGCGGTAATGACTGTTAATGTCCGCATGATTTCGCTTGTCCGATGAGACATTGCTGAAAAATGAATCTGAACTGCCGATTCTAGCGAGGACTCAAGTCTGCGAGCATTGTTGAGTACTCGGCCTATATGCTCGATGACATCATTGATGCGTACCAACAGCAAATCCTTGTCACGGCTGTCTTCTTTTGTCTGATACGTATCGATAATGTGGTCCCTGAGTTCTTGTAACGCATCATGCTGCTCGTCACATAAATGATCGAGTTTGCGTAATGCAATGCGGGCATCCAGTAGTACGATCCAGTCTTTGAAAGGTCTGCTTGGATTGAGCAATGCGCGTTGCCATCGATCGATCTGGTGGGTTAATGGTTGTCTTAGATCGAGATATTGATCAACCATTGCATTGAGAAGCCTAAGCATCCAGTCCTGAGGCGATGTCGGCAACCGCCCGTGTCGACTGTTACTGCCTGCTTTTCCGCGATGTTCGAGAAGTTTAACGCGTGCTGTCTGGATGGTTTTCGAGCCGGCTACGTGGACCGTAATGACAGCGCGATCCATCACCACAAAGGTTACGGGCTGAGTCAGTAATTTGCTTAGTGCTGTGGGAATTTTCTTTAAAGTGTTCGCCGCGTTTACGCTGTCGCTCTCCGGCGTTTTAGCGGACATTTCCAATTTGCGAAACACCACCATTTCATAATCATTGGTAGAGTCAAAATAGGATGGGTGCGTCAAGTTCATGATGTCGGTCAAATGCAGGTCATAAATCGCCACACCGGTAATGTGCGCGATTTCATCCCGCCATGCTTCGACATCAACGGCTATTTCGTCTCGAGTGACATCTATCCACAAAAATCCCTCTGTAGGCAAGCCACAGGACACCTCGTGGTACTCCATGGCTTGTTGGTCAGTAATGTGGAATATGTCCATTTGACTTTGTTAGCCCAGTTGTAGTCGCCGTGCAATATCGAGCGCAAAGTAAGTCAGTACACCGTCCGCACCGGCACGCTTGAACGCTATCATCGACTCCATCATGACTTTGTCATGGTCGAGCCAGCCATTTTGAGCCGCAGCTTTAAGCATCGCGTACTCGCCGCTGACCTGGTAGGCAAAGGTCGGAACCTTGAATTCGTCCTTGACGCGTCTGACGATGTCCAGATATGGCATTCCCGGTTTAACCATGACCATATCGGCACCTTCTGCAAGATCGAGCCCCACTTCTCGTAATGCTTCATCACTGTTGGCGGGGTCGATTTGATAAGTTGCCTTGTCGCTTTTACCAAGATTAACGGCCGATCCAACCGCATCGCGAAACGGACCGTAAAAAGCCGATGCATATTTCGCTGAGTAGGCCATGATCCGGGTGTGAATGAAATGATGGGTTTCAAGGGCATTGCGAATTGCACCAATACGTCCGTCCATCATGTCTGATGGCGCGACGATGTCGACACCAGCTGCTGCTTGCGTGAGTGCCTGTCTTACGAGCAAGTGACAGGTTTCGTCGTTCAGTACATAGCCTGCGGCATTGATTACGCCATCCTGTCCATGACTTGTATAGGGGTCCAGCGCGGCGTCCGTCATGATGCCTAATTCCGGGAAGCGTTTTTTCAGTTCGCGCACCGCACGCGGGATAAGGCCATCAGGGTTCGTGGCCTCGATGCCGTCGGGTGTCTTGAGCGCATTGCTAATTACCGGGAACAAGGCCATTACCGGAATGCTCAGTGCGACGCATTCCTCTGCCACGCTTAACAGTTCGTCGATTGAAAGGCGTTCCACGCCAGGCATGGAGCTAATTTTTTCGCGCTGGTTACTGCCTTCCTGAATGAACACCGGATAGATCAGGTCGGAGGGCGTCAATACATTCTCGCGCATCATCGCACGCGAAAAGGCATCCTTGCGCATGCGACGCATACGAAGGGCTGGAAACTGGGCGTTATTTGAGAGGTTCAACATGATCAAGGGGTTCCAAGGTTGGGAAATGAGGGTGTCCAATTTGCAGAGCAAGTTTGACCGCGGGTCGGAACTTTTTATTGCGTGGTGTCTCATAGAAGCAGGTGATGTATTTCGCCTCCCGCTTCTCCTCCCTGAGCGGGGCCGAATCGATATTCGCGATAAGGCATTCCTTCCCTGGAGTTACTCCCCTTTCTCCAGGGTTTTTTTTCGTCTCTACAGATTAGCTGTTGACGTCTTTTGTCGCAATTGAAGTAGCAGACCCCACGGCCTCTACCACTGGCGTTAGCCCGACGAGAGCGCAGATCCTTGCGTCAGCCTCTTCAAGTCCGGTTCTTTTCAATGCTGAAAATAATTGTGCAGTGAACGGAAATGGCTTGCCATCCGTATCCAGGTAACTCGACAAGACACTGCGAGCGACACGCAAGGCCGAGGCCGCGTCGTTGCGATTGAGTTTGTCCGCTTTGGTCAATATGCAATGAATAGGTTTGCCTGTCGGCGCAAACCATTCCAGCATTTGGATGTCGAGGTCGGTAAAAGGACGCCGAACATCAATGATGAGCACCAGCGCGGCCAATTGGTCTCGGCGCTGCACATAATCACCCAAAAGTTCTTGCCAGTGCAACTTCGCGGATCCGGATACCTCAGCGTATCCGTAACCAGGCAGGTCAACAAGCAGGGCCCGTATCTCATCGACCTTTGTTACATCCTTGCGGTGCTGATTAATTTGCGCACCACCAATGGAGAAATAGTTGATATGCTGCGTTCGGCCTGGTGTCTTTGAAGCGAAAGCAAGCTTCTTTTGATTGCAGAGAATATTGATCGCTGTGGATTTTCCTGCATTGGAACGGCCAGCAAAGGCAATTTCAGGAACTTGTGTAGTCGGCAAATCACGGAGATGATTCACCGTAGTGAAAAAACGGGCTTGCCAGAGTTGGGACATAGAGTGAACAGAAAATACGGTGAGGGAGGCGAAAATGCCAGTAAGCTATTGTACAATAAGCGGCTACGCATCAAGCCGCCACTGGCGTACAGTGAGCAGCGCAATAGTAGCAAGTCCGTCGCTATCAGGTCAGAATTTTAATATCAAGTCTCAGGGTGTTTGAATGAACCGAGTTTTTTATCCCGCTGTGAAATCATTGTGCATCGCCGTTCTGGCACTATCTTCTTTCGCGCATGCTGCAGAAGAAAAAAAAGTAGGCAAGGCCGATGCTGCCAAAGGCGAAGCCATCTACACCAACGGTGATGCAACTCGGAATATCCCCGCTTGCGTTGCA
Source organism: Actimicrobium sp. CCI2.3 (assembly GCF_035019065.1). NCBI lineage: Bacteria > Pseudomonadati > Pseudomonadota > Betaproteobacteria > Burkholderiales > Oxalobacteraceae > Actimicrobium > Actimicrobium sp. CCI2.3. The sequence continues at coordinate 7,121 of NZ_JASJWR010000011.1, forward strand.
TGCCACGGTGCTGCAGGGAACTCAACCATTGCACAGAACCCAAAGCTTGCAGGGCAGCATGAAGCTTATTTGTATAAGCAGTTAATGAATTTCAAAGGACCCGACCGCAACAATGCGATCATGTCCATGACTGCAAAAGCGCTGACTGAAGACGAGATGAAAAATATCTCCGCTTATTTGGGGGCGCAAGTAATCAAACCCGGTGCCGCAAAAAACAAAGACACGATTGAAGCGGGTAAGAAGATTTACCGCGGCGGAATCGCAGAAAAGAACGTGCCGGCTTGCGCATCCTGTCACGGGCCAAATGGTGCCGGAATACCAGACCAGTTTGCTCGCCTTGGCGCACAGCATCAAGAATACACAGTGGCGCAACTGACGAATTTTAGATCAGGTACTCGTAAAAATAGTACGCAGATGACAGCCATCGCCAAGCGTCTGTCTGACGATGAGATGCAATCGGTTGCCGACTATATTGCCGGGCTCCAATAACTCAGAAAATCTGATTAACAAACGACCAGAGGGGTGGCTGAGGCCGCCCCTTTTTTATGCTGAGTGACCATGACCACAAGCACGACAGGTGTACAACTAAAAACAAATAGGCGTTGGCTCGCCACTTCGGTCGAGCTTATCTCGTCCATGCGCTTTGCGATCAGTTTGCTATCGTTGCTTGCGATCGCCTCGATTATCGGCACGGTCATGAAGCAAAATGAGCCGATGCCAAATTACGTGAACCAGTTTGGTCCATTCTGGTTCGAAGTATTCAGCAAGATTGGCTTGTACTCGGTCTATTCCTCCTGGTGGTTTTTGCTGATACTCGCATTCCTGGTGGCTTCGACATCGTTCTGCATCACACGGAACGCGCCCAAAATGCTGAAGGACATGCGTAGCTGGCGAGAAAACGTGCGAGAACAATCGCTGCGAAATTTTCGTCATAAGGCAGAGTGGGGATTTTCAGGAACGCGCGCGGAACTGGCGACGCAGTTGACGGAGAGGATCGTTGCGCGGGGCTACAAGGTCAAGTTGATCGAAAAAGATCAGGCCATACTCTTATCAGCCAAGCAGGGCGCAGCAAATAAATGGGGATATATTTTTGCGCATAGTGCGATCGTTATTATCTGCATCGGTGGTTTGCTGGATTCCGATTTGCCTATCCGTTTTCAAGGCTGGTTTCATAATAAAACGCCGTTTATCGGTAACGGGGTCATTGCAGATATTCCAGTAGAGCATCGGCTTGGACTTGGAAATCCCACTTTTCGTGGGAATACGCTCATTCCTGAAGGTGCTAGTAGCAATACGGCGATCATTACGCAAAAAAACGGCGTATATATCCAGGACTTGCCCTTTACCATTACTCTCAATCGCTTCATCGTCGACTTTTACTCGACGGGCATGCCGAAGTTGTTCGCCAGTGAAGTGGAGATTACCGACCATGAAACGGGCAAAAAATTTCCAGCAACCATCAAAGTCAATCAGCCGCTGCTTTATAAGGGACTGTCGGTTTTTCAGTCCAGTTTTGAAGATGGTGGCACCAAGATGAAATTGATCGGACATCCCATGTCGGGGGGGAGTGATACGGTATTTCCGTTGTCTGGCGTAGTTGGAAACACCACGCCGCTGAAAAACAATGACGTAGCGTATTCAGTTGAGTGGTCCGGCTTCAGACCCTTTAACGTAGAAAACATGGCACAAAACGGAGAAGATTTGCGGTCCGTCAAGGCCCCGCAAAGCTTTGCAGAGGGGCTTGGCAAGCATCTCGGCTCGGGTGCAAAAAGTGCTATTTCCAAAGATTTGAAAAATGTAGGGCCGAGCGTTCAATACAAGCTGCGCGACAAGACGGGGCAGGCGCGGGAATACCAAAATTACATGATGTCGGTAAAGTCCGATGACGGGTATGTCTTCCTTGCGGGAGTAAGGAACTCACCGTCCGAACCATTTCGCTATCTGCGGATTCCAGCAGATGATAATGATACGGTCAATGAATGGATGCGATTACGCGCAGCAATCCAGAATCCACCGATGCGTGAACAGGCAGCAGAAAGGTACGCGCAGCGGGCATTACCTCAGTCAAGCGATGACTCGCAGGCACTTCGCAAACAGTTGGCACAATCGGCCGCGCGCGGCATGGCAATTTTTGCCGGGGACACCAAGCAATCAGGATATGTTGCCGTATCCCGTTTCCTGGAACGTGTTCCCCAGGCCGAGCAAGAAAAAGCGGCCGATATTTTTATGAAGATCCTGAATGGCAGTTTATGGGATCTATGGCAAATTGCGCGGCAGGAGGATGGTTTGCCTGTTCTCCCTGCCGACGGAAAGCATGCCCGGTTTTTGCAGTTAGCGACCAACGCCTACGCCGATACATTCTTTTACGGAGCGCCAACCTACTTGCAACTCAAGGAGTTTGACGAAGTCAAAGCTTCGGTGTTGCAGGTTACTCGTGCACCTGGCCAAAACGTGGTTTATCTTGGATGTCTGTTTTTAGTGCTGGGTATTTTCTCGATGTTGTACATTCGCGAACGACGACTATGGGTGTGGATTACTTCGACAACTGATAATCAAGCCCATGCGTTAATGGCAATGAGTTCACAACGGATCACTCTCGATTTCGAAAATGAATTCGCCACATTGAAACAACAACTGCCACAAAATTCCTGAACCCGTCGCAGTCATCACCACCCAGGTGAGTGCGGCACCGGAGAAAATTATGCAACTTACTCAACAACGACCTTATGCTGCGCCGGTAGGGTTTTTCAAGCGGCTCGGACCCGTGGACTGGTTATTTGCGCTGGTACTGGTCGCGAGTTCTTTCTACGCGCTGAACCGGTTTGGCGCTTTCATGGATTATTACGAAAAATTGATTCTCGTTCTGGCCGCGCCGGTCTTCGCGTGGCTTGGTTGGCAATGGAAACCGATCCGTCCGTTAATGCTGGGCCTGGCAGTGCTGTCGCTGTCGGCGATGGCAATGTACGGTGGCGTGCTTGACATGGCTAACAAGAAATTTTTTCTTAAATACTTGTTGTCTAGCCAGTCGGCCATTCTCTGGATGAGTGTGCTCTTCTTTCTGTCGACCTTGTTTTATTGGGGCGGGTTGGTCGCACGCTCGGACTTCGGTAGCGCCATAGGGAGCAAGCTGTGCTGGGCGGCTGTCGTATTCGGATTTACGGGTATGCTGGTTCGCTGGTATGAGTCTTACTTGATCGGCGTGGATGTTGGCCACATTCCCGTGTCGAACTTATATGAAGTATTCGTGCTGTTCTGCATGATTACGGCACTGTTTTATCTGTATTACGAACAACATTACAAGACTCGCCAGATGGGCCCGTTCGTGCTGCTGGTCATTTCTGCCGCAGTCGGATTTCTGCTGTGGTACACAATCAGCCGTGATGCCGCGCAGATCCAGCCTCTGGTTCCTGCTTTGCAAAGCTGGTGGATGAAAATCCACGTGCCAGCTAATTTCGTCGGTTACGGGACATTCTCGCTGGCAGCAATGGTCGCTGTCGCCTATCTGCTCAAGTCAAATGGCTATTTAGCCGACCGTTTGCCGGCCCTGGAAGTGCTCGACGATGTGATGTACAAATCGATCGCGGTCGGTTTCACATTTTTTACTATTGCCACTATTCTTGGTGGTTTGTGGGCAGCCGAAGCGTGGGGTGGCTACTGGTCATGGGATCCAAAGGAAACTTGGGCACTAATCGTCTGGCTGAATTATGCAGCCTGGTTGCACATGCGCTTGATGAAAGGTTTGCGCGGACGTTTTGCTGCCTGGTGGGCGTTGATCGGGTTACTCATTACGACGTTTGCATTCCTTGGCGTAAATATGTTCCTGTCAGGCCTGCATAGTTACGGCGAACTCTGATTTTTTGAATGTCGTGTAAGGTGGACTCGGTAAAGCAGACCAAGTCCTATCTAACAGTTCAAATCACGGAGTTACGATGCTGATTAAACGCAGTCCCAACGGGATCGATTTACCTTACTCTTCCGAAATCACACCGCGTGCAATTTTCGAGGCACGCCGCAGCTTCATCAAGCAACTGGCCGTCGGCTCAATCGCCAGCGGTGCGTTGCTTGAAATGGCTGGCAGGGAAGCATTTGCTCAGTCGCCATCGGCGACAAAACTGGCTGGAAAAACAAATCCTGCTTACGTGCTGATGGATAAAGCCACCTCGTACAAGGACGCCACGACCTACAATAATTTTTATGAGTTCGGTACTGACAAGACCGATCCGGCGAAATATGCCGGAACGCTCAAGCCGCGTCCCTGGACTATCTCCATCGAAGGCGAAGTCAAAAAACCAATGACGCTTGATCTCGACAGTCTGATGAAACTGGCACCGCTTGAAGAGCGGGTCTATCGTCTGCGCTGCGTCGAGGGATGGTCAATGGTGATACCTTGGGTCGGCTACTCGCTGTCCGAATTAATCAAAAAGGTGGAGCCTAACGGCAATGCCAAATATATCGAATTTATTTCATTGGCGGACAAGGCACGGATGCCCGGTTTAGGAAGTCCTGTCCTGGAATGGCCCTATGTCGAAGGACTGCGGTTGGATGAGGCAAATCACCCGCTGGCATTATTGGGGTTAGGCATGTATGGGGAGGTTTTGCCAAACCAGAATGGCGCACCGGTTCGTATCATCGTGCCATGGAAATACGGTTTCAAATCACCGAAATCGATTGTCAAGATTCGCTTCACCAAAGATGAGCCACGTACCGCCTGGAACGTCGCTGCATCGCAAGAGTACGGTTTCTATTCGAACGTCAATCCGGAAGTCGATCATCCACGCTGGTCTCAGGCCAGCGAGCGTCGCATCGGAGAAGATGGCTTGTTCACGAAAAAGCGTAAAACGCTGATGTTCAACGGCTACAGCGACGTAGCTTCGCTGTACAAGGGCATGGATTTGAAAAAGTTTTTCTGATCATGGTTCTTAAGTCACTGTCAACCAGACAAATGTCGTGGTTAAAAGGCGGGTTGTTCATGCTTGGCCTGGCACCGTTTGTCAGGCTGGTGGCGGCCATATTCACCGATCAGTTGGGTGCAAATCCAGTCGAGTTCATCACGCGCAATACGGGTGACTGGACTCTCTATCTGTTGTGTCTCACGCTTGCCATTACACCGCTGCGCAAGCTCACAGGTTGGAACTGGCTGATCAAGTTGCGACGTATGACGGGCTTGTTCGCGTTCTTTTACGTAGCCTTGCACTTCACCACGTTCCTATGGTTCGACCATGCTTTTGATGTGGCAGCGATGTTCAAGGATGTCGTCAAACGCCCATTCATTACCGTCGGCTTTGCAGCATTCGTATTGCTCATTCCCCTTGCGGTCACGAGCACGAACGCGATGGTGAAGCGACTTGGCGGAAAGCGCTGGCAATGGCTGCACCGATTGATTTATATAATTGTGCCGCTGGGGGTATTGCACTTTTGGTGGATGAAAGCAGCGAAGAATAATCTGTTCCAGCCTCTATTGTTTGCCGTGCTGGTAGGGGTGTTGCTGGGGATGCGTCTGTTGTGGCGCCGCAAATCAACATAATGAAAATGCCATCCGCCAGGCTCCTGGTCAGATGGCACTTTTTTTTACGGAAGAATTTTTTCCAGTGCGAATAATTGCTCCGGTGTTTCGCGTTGGCGAACGAGATGGCTTTCGTTGCCATCAACCATGACTTCGGCAGCCCGGCCGCGGGTATTGTAATTCGACGACATGGTCATGCCGTAGGCACCTGCGGAGCGGATTGCCAGCAAGTCGCCTTCTTCGATGCACAAGGCGCGAGCGCGAGCCAACCAGTCACCCGATTCGCACACCGGTCCGACGATATCCCAGATTGTCTCCTCGCCATCGCGCAGCACGACCGGCTCGACACCATGCCAGGCCTGATACATGGCTGGACGCATCAGATCGTTCATTGCAGCGTCGACGATTGCAAAGTTCTTTTCGCTCCCAGGTTTCAGGTATTCGACTCGCGTGAGTAGCACGCCCGCATTCCCGACAATCGAGCGGCCCGGCTCGAACAGCACCTTGATTGGCGCACCCTGATATTTTTCAGCACGCCAGGCATCGATCTTGCGAAAGAGTCGATTCAAATAATCACTCACAGTGACGGGCACCTCGGCTTCGTAATCTATCCCTATGCCGCCGCCAATATCGAGGTGATGGATCACGATACCTTCCACGGCAAGCACATCGATAAGCTCAATGAGCTTGTCAAGTGACTCCAGCAACGGCGCATCGTCAAGCAGCTGCGAACCGATGTGGCAGTCTATTCCAACGATACTGATACCCGGCAAATTGGCGGCGATTCGATAGATGTCTAACGCATCCTCGATGGCGACGCCAAATTTGTTTTCCTTGAGGCCAGTAGAAATATACGGATGAGTCTTGGCATCGACATTTGGATTGACCCGCAACGAAATCGATGCGGTTGCATTCATCTCGCTCGCAACTTCAGAGAGGCGATGCAGTTCGGATATCGACTCGACATTAAAGCAGGCAATGCCATGCGACAGGGCCAGGCGCATTTCGTCACCGGTTTTTCCTACTCCGGAAAAAATGACTTTTTTAGGGTCACCGCCAGCAGCGATCACACGCAACAATTCACCGCTTGAGACGATGTCAAAGCCTGATCCCAACTGACTTAATAAATGCAATACGGCCAGATTGGAATTCGATTTGACCGAATAACACACCAATGCTGTTTGTGAGGTGCGGCCATTCTCGAGACAGGCATTGGCATACGACAGATAATTGCGGCTGATCGCGGCTTTCGAGTAGACGTAGGTCGGTGTGCCGAACTCGGTAGCAATGTGTGTCAGTGGGTGGTCTTCGGCGCATAGTGCGCCGTTCTTGATAGAAAAATGGGACATGGTGCGGAAGACTATTTAGAAGAAGGTTCAGTCGCGGGAGCCGGTGGCTTAATCGATGGTGCCGGAGGCGTTGGAGTAGTGGAGATTGCTGTTGGCCTGACCGGAAGTGTCAATGGGCCGCGCTGGCCACAGCCGCCGAGAACAATCCCGCCGGTCAGGATGAGGGCTGAAAAAAACAGGTGGTGCAGAAGGGAAGAGTGCTTCACGTTAGAATCTCGGTTCGAATTATCAACTGGAGTTTATCATGACGGAATCCGAATTCCTGACCTTGGCAGATGCCGCATTGCGGTCGATAGAGACAGCGCTGGAACTGCCTGACATTGTTGATGCTGTCGATGTCGAATGCAGTCGTAGCGGCAACGTGCTGGAAATCGAATTCGTTGAAAACGGTTCGAAGATCATTGTCAACAGCCAGGCACCGATGCGTGAAATGTGGGTCGCTGCCAAATCTGGTGGTTTTCATTACAAGCATGACGGACAGCAATGGCGCAATACACGTGACGACTCCGAATTGTTCACCGCTTTGTCGGCAATGATTAGCCAACAAGGCGGCGCTGAGATTACGCTCTCTGCACAAGAAAGTTAAAACAGTTCGTTCTTGACCTCGTCACGGACTTTTCCGGGTTCCGCTCCAGGACCCGGTTGGTCGTTAATCCCCAGACTTCCGACGCCCATGCCGGGAGGGTTTTCTGCATAGAAGTAATCACCATTAGCTTGAATGAGGCCGGATGGCACTTCACGCTCGTCAATCGGTACATCCTTCAGGATTTTCTGCATGTAGTTGATCCAGATTGGCAGCGCGAGCCCACCTCCCGTTTCGCGATTGCCCAAGTTTTTCGGCTGGTCAAAACCAATCCAGGCGATACCGACCAGTTTTTGCTGATAGCCAGCAAACCAGGCATCGAAAGAATCATTGGTTGTCCCGGTTTTGCCACCGATATCGCTGCGGTTCAGTATCAGTGCCTTTGTGGCAGTGCCGACTTTGACAACATCCTTGAGCATACTGTCCATAAGGAACGCATTGCGGACATCGATGACCCGATTCGCTTCATTGCCCGCCTTGTCCGGCTCGACCTGCGAAAGTACCTTGCCGTCACTGTCGACAATTTTCGAAATCAGATAGGGACTGATCTTGTAGCCGCCGTTAGCAAAGACCGCGTAAGCGCCGGCCATTTGTAGTGGGGTCACTGCGCCGGCACCAAGCGCGAGCGTCAGATAAGGGGGATTTTTTTCTGCGTCGAACCCAAAACGGGTCGTATATTCCTGGCCATATTTCGCACCAATCTTGCTGAGGATGCGGATCGAAATCATGTTTTTCGATTTGGTCAGCCCCCGTCGCATCGTCATGGGACCTTCATATTTCCCATCGTAGTTTTTTGGCTCCCAAGCTTGTCCGCCAGTCTGGCCGGCACCGAAGCTAATGGGTGCATCATTGATGATGGTGGAGGGTGACAAACCTTTTTCCAGCGAGGCAGAATAAATGAACGGTTTGAATGACGAGCCAGGCTGACGCCATGCCTGGGTGACGTGATTGAACTTGTTGCGGTTAAAGTCAAAGCCGCCGACCAGTGCGCGTATTGCTCCGTCTTCAGTACTGGCTGACACAAACGCCGATTGCACCTCTGGCATCTGTGTAATGCTCCACGACTGACCCTCCTGGACGATACGGATGATGGCACCACGTTTGACGCGGCGATTGGGTGGTGCCTTGTCGCTCAGTAGATTCGTTGCGAATGAAAGTCCGGTGCCGGTAATGACAATTTCTTCACCCGACGCGAGCACGGCGCGGACACTTTTTGATGACGCATCCAGCACGACCGCCGCGATAATGTCATCGCTATCCGGATGGTCGGCCAGTTCGACTTCAATGGCGTCTTCCGATTCGTCCTTGGTATCCGGGATGTTCATAAAGCCTTCCGGCCCTCGGTAGCCATGTCGTTTTTCATAATCCATTACGCCACGTCTTAAGGCAATGTAGGCGGCATCCTGATCTGCTTTCGTGATCGTCGTGAAAACGCTCAGGCCACGCGTGTAGGTTTCTTCCTTAAATTGTTCGTAGACCAGCTGCCGGGTCATCTCGGCAACGTATTCGGCATGCAGCCCGAATTCTGTCGTGTCGGTCTTGATTTTTAGCCCTTCCCGTTGCGCTTCCTTGAACTGGGTTTCGGTGATGTAGCCCAGTTGATGCATGCGAAAAAGAATGTATTGCTGGCGTGCTTTGGCCCGCTTCGGGTTGACGACCGGGTTGTAAGCGGAGGGTGCCTTTGGTAGCCCGGCAAGCATCGCTGATTCGGCAATCGAGAGGTCCTGCAATTTTTTCCCGAAATAAATTTGTGCTGCCGAAGAAAATCCGTAGGCTCGTTGCCCTAGATAAATCTGGTTAAGATACACCTCGAGAATCTGGTCCTTGGTCAGGTTTTGTTCAATTTTCCAGGCTAATAAAACTTCATAGGCCTTGCGCTTGAGCGTTTGCTCGCTCGACAGGAAAAAATTGCGAGCGACTTGTTGCGTGATAGTGGAAGCGCCTTGTCGGGTTCCTCCCATCAGGTTGTGCAGGGTCGCCCTTAAAATGCCGAGATAATCGACGCCTCCGTGTTCGTAGAATCGATCATCCTCGATCGCCAAGACGGCTTTTTTCATTATTTCCGGGATATCTTTGATGCGAACCAGATTGCGGCGTTCTTCGCCAAACTCACCAAGCAACACATTGTCGGAAGAAAAAATTCTCAACGGAATTTTTGGGCGATAGTCAGTCAGCGAATCGAGAGGAGGCAATTTCGGATAGGCAAGCGTCAGCGTGAATCCGACAATCAGCGCTGCCGCGACAGCTAATCCTGCTCCTGTCCCGACCAGAATAATCAGTATTTTCTTAAGGAGGCCGGAAGCAGGCCGTACAGGCGCGTCTTTTATTAGGGCGGTTGCAGGCGATTTTTTGGTGGTCATTCTGGATAGAGGGTGATCTTGGTCTGCGACATTATAACGGCAGCTTTCAAGCACATTAGCTGGTATTGGATACCGTCATTGATATTGTCCCGTCGACAATGCTCGTCGGCTTTTGACAACGACATTGCAAATTACCATGTGGAAATTACTTTTACTTTTCCGATGTTATTGCTACGATTTCATGTACCTTCGGAAATCGCAAAAAACATCGGGTTATAAATAAGATTTCAGTCACAGATTAATTAGGCTTGCTTGCGGTTTTGACTTGCATTCAGCGAACCTAGTCCACAAAAAAAGCGTTTGCAAGGGGGGTAGTTTTGGCTCTTGATCTCGGATCACTATTAGGCAGCAAAAATGCGCCAATGATAGGCCTCGATATCAGCACATCCGGCGTCAAACTGGTGGAATTAACAGAGGTCGGCAAAAATGAGCTGAGACTTGAGCATTACGCTTCAGAGTCCTTGCCTCGCGGAGCAGTTGTAGACGGCAATATTGAAAATATCGAACAAGTTGCTGAAGCCATTCGTCGGGTCTGGAAAAAAAGCGGTACGCGCGCAAAACTGGTTGCGCTAGGTATGCCACCTGCCTCTGTCATCACCAAAAAAATAGTACTTCCCGGCGGCCTGTCCGAAGAAGACTTGGAGTTTCAGGTTGAGACAGAAGCTAGTCAGTACATTCCGTTTGCGCTTGACGAAGTAAGTCTCGATTTTGATGTCATTGGTCCTGCTGCGCACTCTCCCGAAGATGTTGAAGTCCTGATCGCCGCCACGCGCAAGGAAAAAGTGGAAGACCGTGTTGCGGTTGCCGAGGCTGCGGGACTAAAGCCAATAGTGATGGATATCGAGTCGTATTCTGCCCGTGCTGCACTGGATCGATTGGTTAACCGCTCGTCACAGGGTGGTCGCGGTCAAATCGTTGCACTGTTTCAAATAGGCACCCAGGTAACGCATATTTCAGTGCTTCTCGATGGCCAGCCAATTTATGAGCGCGAGCAACCTTTTGGTGGCCATCAATTGACCCAGGATATCGTGCGTACTTACGGCCTTTCCTATGAAGATGCCGAGTCCAAGAAAAAATCCGGCGACCTCCCGGAAGGGTACGATGCCGAACTGCTTGAGCCCTTTCTCGACAATGCAGCGCTGGAAGTGACCCGCGCCATACAATTCTTTTTTACCTCCACGCCTTATACCCGTATCGACGAGATTTTCCTCGCCGGCGGCTGTGCAATTATTGCTGGCCTGACCGAAAAAGTGGCCAGTCGCACCAAAATATCGACTTCTATTGTTAGCCCATTCGACGGTATGCAGCTCGGCACGAGTGTCAGGGGCAATCAATTGCGCAACGAGGCACCAGCCTATCTGGTTGCCTGCGGGTTGGCACTGCGGAGGTTTGACTAATGATCCGGATCAATCTGCTACCGCATCGCGAAGAGCGACGTAAACAACGTATCAGTGCATTTATCGCGATGATGGGAATGACAGCGCTCGTCGGTGCGCTCGTGGTCCTGTTGGTAGGAGCTGTTATTGCCAATAAAATTTCAGCTCAAACTCAACGAAACGACTATATCAAAGCAGAAAATAAAAAGCTTGATGAGGAAATCAAGGAGATCGCGACCTTGAAAGCCGAAATCGAGTCGTTGAAGGCCCGCCAGCAAGCAGTTGAAGACTTGCAGGGGGACCGTAATCAGCCTGTCTATTTGATGGATGAGCTCGTAAAGCAAGTGCCGGAAGGCGTCTACTTGCGTGCATTCAAACAGGAAGGGCAGCGTGTTGTCTTGAATGGCTATGCGCAGTCGAATGAGCGGGTATCGGAGCTTTTACGAAATCTTGGCAATAACTCAGCCTGGCTGGAGCGTCCTGATCTGATCGAAATCAGGGCAGCAAATATTGGTCAAGGCAAGGACGCGAAGCGCGTATTTGATTTCACCGTGAACGTTGGCATTAAACGACCGCGTGACAACGATCAACTTGCCGGCACTAAATCGACGGAAAAGGCAGCTGGTCCTGCGCCAGCAGTACCGGTCCAACCTCAATAAATGAAAGACCCGAGATGGCAGATTTAAAGAACATCGGAGCGTCGCTGGCCGACCAGTTTCAAGGCTTGAACGGAAGACATCCTGGTCTTTGGCCACTTGCGCCGCGCTTGTTGTGCGGGATGGGTGTACTGGTCCTTGCGTTGGTGCTGGGTTGGTTTCTTTATTGGAGCGGGCAAGTCGAAGAGCTCGATGCGGGCGAGGCTGCCGAACTCGCTCTGAAGAACGACTACAAAGTAAAAGTTCAGCAATCCATCAACCTCGATGGCTTGCGCAAACAGAAAATACAAGTCCGAGAGTATGTAGCGACATTGGAAAAACAGTTGCCGAGCAAGGCAGAAATGGATGCGCTTCTGTCGGACATCAACCAGGCCGGTGTGGGGCGCGGCTTGCAATTTGAGCTGTTCAAACCCGGTCAAGTGATTGTGCGTGACTACTACGCCGAATTGCCGATTGATATCAAAGTGTCTGGAAATTATCACGATGTCGGTGCCTTCACCAGTGACATTGCCAATCTGCCTCGTATTGTCACGCTCAACAACATGAATTTGGTGGCTGGCCAAGCAGGTTCCCTGACACTGCAAGCCATCGCAAAGACGTTTCGCTACCTTGATCAAGACGAAATTCTCGCTCAGCGTAAATTGGCTAACGAGAAGAAGGGGAGCAAGCCATGACCACCTGGTATCGCCTGGGAGCGGGCGCGTGTTCGCTGATGTTGATTTTCAGTTTGGCCGGATGTGGCGACAATGGTGTGCCGGAAATTAAGTCATGGATGGATGGTGTCCGTCAGCAAACCAGGGTGTCTATCCCGACCTTGTCGCCGCCGAAGAAATTCACTCCGTTTTCCTACGAGGCGAAAAATCTGGTCGATCCTTATAGCCCGAGCAAGCTGGCCATTGCGTTTGCAAAACTCCAAGCCAACAGTTCGGGGCTAAAGCCAGATATGGAGCGCCGGCGTGAACCACTTGAAGCTTATCCGATTGACGTGCTGAAAATGGTGGGTACCCTTCAGAAGCCGGGCTTGAACTACGCACTGATACTCGCTGACAAGACTTTGTTCCAGGTCAGAGCAGGGAATTACATAGGGCAGAATTTCGGCATGGTATCGGGTATTACCGAAACAGCCGTTGAGCTGAAAGAAATTGTTCAGGACGCGTCCGGCGAGTGGGTCGAACGCAAAGCGAAGTTAGAGCTGCAGGAGGCCAAGAAATGACCGTGTTAAAACAGCAGTTCGGCAAATTAAGCACGATCGCGCAACATCTACTGGCCTTGTGCGCCCTCATCGGTCTGATAGGCGCTGCAGGCGCGGCGCAAGCGCAAGAAAATGCGATCGAGTCAGTCAGTGCCAATCAACAAGGCGTCAACGTCATCGTCAAGATATTGATGAAAAATCCTGTTGCCAAGCCGCCAATCGGTTTTCTGATCAACAGTCCTGCGCGTATCGTGATCGATTTTGCCGGGACGACCAATGCGACCGGCGAATCGGCAAAGGAAATCGGCCTGGGTGACGTGCGCAATGTCAATGTCGTGCAGGCGGGCGAGCGTTCGCGTCTGGTATTCAATCTCACGCGCCCACTTAACTATGCAACGGTGGTGGAAGGCAAGGCGGTCATTGTTACTATCGATAGCTCCGGCGGACTGGCTACGCCGGTCAATGCAGCTGGCGAAGCAGTCGTGCCTGTGAATAAAGCACCGCCAGGCAAGCTGCAAATCCGTGACATCGATTTCCGTCGCGGTGTTGCAGGCGAGGGCCGAATCGTTGTTGACCTTCCTTCAAGCCAGGTTGGTGTCGATGTACGTCAGCAGGGCCAAACCATTGTTGTCGATTTTCTGAAGTCCGGCTTGCCGGACGTCCTGCGCCGACGCATGGATGTCGGTGATTTCGGCACGCCAGTGCGGTTCATCACGACCGCACCACAGGGCGACAATGTCCACATGGTCATTGAGCCCAAGGGTTTGTGGGAGCACAGCGCTTACCAGAGTGATACCCAGTTGGTGATCGAGGTGCGTCCGGTCAAGGAAGAGCCGAACAAGCTTTCTCAGGGTACACAAGGTTATCGTGGCGAAAAGCTCTCACTCAACTTCCAGAATGTCGAAGTGCGCTCTTTACTGCAAGTCATCGCCGACTTCACTGGCCTCAACATCATTACCAGCGACACCGTATCTGGTAATTTGACCTTGCGCCTCAAAGATGTGCCTTGGGACCAGGCACTGGACATTGTCATGCAAGCCAAGGGCCTGGACATGCGCAAGAATGGCACGGTAATCTGGATTGCCCCGAAAGACGAATTACTGACCAAAGAAAAACTCGAACTCGAACAGCGTGCGCAAATCGCCGAACTGGAGCCACTGAAGACAGAAACCTTCCAACTCAATTATCAAAAAGCGGATGCGTTCAAAATGGTGTTCGGTCTCGATAGCGGTTCCGGTGATGGCAAGAACCGCATTCTTTCCAAGCGCGGTAGTGCCGCGATCGATCCGCGCACCAACAAGCTGATCGTCACAGACATCCCTTCCAAACTGGAAGAAGTGCGTAAGCTGATACTGATAACCGACGTGGCAACGCGCCAGGTTTTGATCGAAGCACGCATCGTGGAGGCTGACGACACCTTTAGCAAGAATCTTGGAGCCAAGCTGGGGTTCACTGACCTGCGCACTGCACGTGGTGGCGAGAGCGGCTATCAGCTCAATGGCAACACGCGTGTCGGTCTGACTGGCAACTACCTCGGTGTTGGCGAGCAAACCGGACAAGCCACAGTGACCGATGGCAGCTTCATTCCAAACTCGCAATTTGTCAGTTTGCCCGCTGCGGGCATCAATGGTCTGAATGCGGGTAGCTTGGCTGTTAGCCTCTTCTCGGCTGCCGCTAACCGGTTTTTGAACCTCGAGCTGTCAGCGCTTGAAGCCGATGGTCGCGGCAAGGTTATTTCCAGTCCGCGTGTTGTTACTGCCGATCAGCAGCAAGCTTTGATCGAGCAAGGCGAGGAGATTCCGTACCAGAAAGCAACCAGCAGCGGGGCGACCTCGGTAGAGTTCAAAAAAGCGAATTTAAAGTTGGAAGTAACTCCCCAGATCACGCCGGATGGCAATATCATCCTGTCCGTGGATGTGAATAAGGATAGCCGTGGAGCCCCTGCTCCAGGCGGGTTTGCGATCAATACCAAGCATGTGAAAACTAACGTGCAGGTCGAGAATGGCGGGACAGTGGTGCTGGGTGGTATTTTTACGCAGCGTGAACTGGACTCGGTGACCAAGATCCCGTTTTTTGGTGACATACCTGTGCTCGGCAACTTGTTCAAGACGACAGGTCGGACCAATGACAAGACGGAATTGCTGATCTTTATTACGCCGAAAATTGTAGCGGAAAGGTTGTCGTCGCGATGAGTTCGAGACGATAATTTTGGCCAATACAGTGCTAACTATAAAAAATCAGGACTGAAAAATGATCAGTAAATTGAACGGTATCTCTATTGCTAAAACCGGGATAAATGTCTTGATGGTAGCAAGTTTGACAGCTTGCGGTGGCGGTGGAGGATCACCGGGATCAACTACCGGAACCGGTTCGGGTACTACGACCAGTTCCGGAACGACGACGAGCGCAATTACCGGGTCGGTTCTGACATTGTCAGTCTTGGACGGCACTGGCGCGACCATCTCTGCATTATCGGGAGGAGATATTGGAACCGTTCGTGCAAAATTCACCGATGCGGTCGGTGCTGCATTGGCCGGTGCGGTCGTTCAGTTCAGTGTCGGGAGCACAACACTGCTGGGATTTACCCCCACGTCGGGGTCAGCACTAACCGACAGCACGGGTACTGCTGTCATCAACGTCAAGCCGGTAGATTTTTCGTCCGCAGGCGCAACAACGATTAGTGCACAAGCCGTACTTGGGACTAAAACAGCGTCGGGCACAACAAATGTCTCGATTGGTGCCGCCAATCTTGTCGTCGGAACGCTGTCATTCACGCCGGTTCCGACTGGTCCTCTCTCCTCGCTGAGTACTACTACGCTCAATATCCCGGTAACTAATAATGGGCAGCCTGTTTCAATTGTGCCAGGCTTGAGTCTCTCATCGCTATGTAGCGGCGATGGCACTGCAGTCCTGACACTGGGCAGCGTCGTCAACGGGGTCGCAACGTCGACGTATCTGAACAAGGGATGTACACGCGGTACCGACGTGATTACTGCATCGATTGGTAATTCATCGAAAAACATATCCATTGGCGTGAATGTTGCCAGTGTGGGGGCAATTAATTTCATCAGCTCCAGTTCGGCGCTTTCCTCACTTGTTCTTAAGGGTAGCGGCGGCCTGGGTAGAAGCGAGTCTGCGCAATTGACTTTCAAGGTGGTCGATCAGACGGGTGCAGGCATACCGGGCATCAGCGTATCGTTCACGCCCACGACGACCACTGGCGGTCTCGAGGTGTTACCAAAGCAAGGCACGACGGATGCTCAGGGGAACGTCACCACCAGCGTACAGTCGGGAAAAATCCCGACTCCGGTGAAGGTGATCGCTCAGGCGAGCACGAGTAATGGGAGCACGGTTAGTGGCTTGTCGGATAGTTTGACGGTTTCGACCGGGCTGCCAATTCAAAAAGCGATGTCGGTCAGCGCCGATAAGTACAATATCGAAGGTTTGGAATACGACGGAATACTCGCCAACATCACGGTACGCATGGCCGATCAGTACGGAAATCCAATCGCCTCTGGCACTGTCGTCAACTTCATCACGGAAGGTGGGGCAGTGGGTTCATCCGCGCAAGGCGCTTGCCAGACGGACTCGTCCGGCCTTTGTTCCGTATCGTTGTCGAGCCAGTCTTTCCGCCCGGCGAACGGGCGCGTTACAGTCCTTGCTTATGCGCAGGGGATTGAAGACTTCGTTGATTTGAATGGTGACGGGCAATACTCGTGCACAAATTTTACTAGCGGCGACAATACAACTCCGTCGGCTTTTCGGCCGCTCGTTGATACCTGTGTTAGCGGTGGCGAGCCATTTACGGACTTGGGGGATGCATTCCTCGATGCCGGTATACTGACAAAAATCAATGGTGTGACAGGCACGGGTGGCCTCGATGGCCATTATGATGCCGCCAATGCTGACTTGCCGGTACCCTATAACAAGTCATCGTACAGCGCGGTGGGCGATGGTCGCTGGGGCATTAACTACATACGCCAGTCGCGAGAGTTTATTTTCAGCGGGTCGCACGCAATCCTGATCCGCCAGTTTTGTGATGCGACGACTTGCCGCGATTGGGATGCGGCCGTCGATGGAAGTGCCGCTTCGGTAATAGCCGGACTTGCCGGAGCCGGATGCAGTGCACAGACGCTGGTGTTCCGACTGACTGACATTAATAACAATCCAATGCCTTCAGCGACTACGTTAGCGGCTGCAGATGCAAATAAAATCTCGGCGGGTACTTTCTATCCTGCGCTTGTTCCCTCGACTAATGCAGTGGGGGGTACTTTCCATCAGGTCACGATCAAGCCCGATGCAGCCTGCGCCTCTGGTTCAGTCAACATTGTTGCAACTACGCCTAAACTTAACGGATCCGTGTTCGGCTTCAGTTCAAATTGACAAAAAAAAACATTTTTCTTATCGGGTTGATGGGCTCCGGCAAAACGACAGTTGGCCGTGCCCTGGCAAGAAAGCTCAACAAGCGGTTCATTGATTCGGATCACGAAATCGAGGCGCGCACAGGTGCGTCGATTCCGGTGATTTTTGAAGTCGAAGGCGAAGCTGCGTTTCGTCAGCGCGAAGCCGAAGTCATCAGTGATCTCACCGCACTCGACGATATCGTGCTCGCTACCGGCGGTGGAGCGATCCTCAACGAAGCCAGTCGCGCCATGCTCGCCGAGCGCGGTACCGTCATCTACCTGCGTGCCAGTATCAACAGCATTCTCCATCGCACCAGCCATGACAAGAATCGGCCTTTGTTGCAGGGACCCGATCCGCGTCGCCGCCTCGAAGAACTGTCCCGTCAACGTGAGCCGATGTACGCCGCGATTGCGGATATCGTGATTGATACCGGACGCCCCAACGTACAATTTTTGGTCAACACTATTCTGACGCAACTTGGGTTATCGCCGGCCCGCTGCGCAGACACCGTCATGAATCCCGAGCCCATGTCCATTCCAGTATTACCTTTGATGTCTGTCGCCCCCGGCGTTTCCCATGCCCATTTTGCGTCCGTGCGCTTGCAGGTCGACCTCGGTGCCCGAAGTTATCCGATCACGATAGGAACCGGTCTGCTTGATGATGTTGAGCTGCTGCGACAGCACGTGCAGGGAGAGCGTGCAGCGGTGGTGACGAACACCGTTGTCGCACCGTTATATCTCGAGCGTCTGACTCGCAGTCTTGTGGCCGCCGGCAAGCAGGTGACCACGATCGTGCTGCCGGATGGAGAAGAAGAAAAGACCTGGCCTAACCTGATGAAAATCTTTGACGGCCTGCTGACCGACAAATGCGACCGCAAGACGACATTGATCGCCCTCGGCGGGGGCGTCGTCGGTGACATGACCGGCTTTGCGGCGGCGAGCTATATGCGCGGCGTCCCACTGATCCAGATTCCGACCACGTTGTTGTCCCAGGTCGATTCATCGGTAGGCGGCAAGACCGGCATCAACCATCCGCTCGGCAAGAACATGATCGGCGCGTTCTACCAGCCGCAAACCGTGATCGCCGATACCGCAACGCTCGATACCTTGCCAGCACGTGAGTTGTCGGCTGGCCTGGCAGAAGTGATCAAGCACGGCGCGATTATCGATACCGTTTTTCTTGACTGGATCGAGGCCAATATGGGTGCCTTATTGGCCAAGGACCCGGTCGCGCTGACGCATGCGATCCGACGGTCATGCGAAATCAAGGCCGATATCGTGCGTCAGGATGAGCGCGAAGCCGGACTGCGCGCGATCCTTAATTTTGGTCACACCTTCGCGCATGCGATTGAAGCCGGACTCGGCTATGGCACCTGGCTGCATGGCGAAGCAGTTGGTTGCGGAATGGTGATGGCAGCCGACCTGTCATGTCGTCTCGGACTCATTGACGTGGTCGCAAAAGACCGCCTGACACGCATTGTCGGTGCCGCCGGTTTGCCGGTCATCGCGCCTGACCTCGGGTTAGCTACCTGGCTGGAGCTGATGCAGGTGGACAAAAAAAACGAAGGCGGGGCGATCAAATTTATCCTGTTGCAACCACTGGGCAAGGCATTGATCCGCAACGTGCCTGATTCAATCCTGGCCCAGACACTGCACGCCTGCGTGCAGCGTGCCTGCTGACCAACAAGGAGAATAATTGATGAATGAGGAATTGGTGCTCGCACCGTATGCCGCCCGGTCCGCCGGATCGACCGGCCGCAAGTTTGCCGAAGCGGCACCGACCTCGCGCTCCGAATTTCAGCGTGATCGCGACCGCATCATCCATTGCGCTGCTTTTCGTCGGCTTGAGTACAAAACACAGGTGTTCGTGAATCACGAAGGTGACCTGTTCCGAACGCGCCTGACGCACACGATCGAGGTGGCACAAATCGCCCGCTCGGTGGCGCGCAATTTGCGGCTCAATGAAGACTTGATCGAAGCGATCTCGCTGGCGCACGATCTCGGTCATACGCCATTCGGGCATGCGGGTCAGGATGCGCTCAATGCCTGCATGGCCGACTACGGTGGCTTTGAACACAACCTGCAAAGCTTGCGGGTGGTCGATGTGCTGGAAGAGCGTTACGGCGCCTTCGACGGTCTCAATCTGATGTTTGAAACGCGCGAGGGGATCCTCAAGCACTGTTCCGCCGTCAATGCCCGCACGCTCGGTGCGATCGGCCAGCGCTTTCTCGACAAGAAGCAGCCGACGCTGGAGGCGCAACTGGCTAACCTGGCCGATGAAATTGCCTATAACAACCACGACATTGATGATGGGCTGCGGTCCGGTTTGATCAGCGAAGCACAACTCGATCAGATCGACTTGTATGCGCGTCATCGGCATCAAGTCGAACAGGCTTATCCGGGTATCAGCGGTCGCCGCGCGATCAGTGAAACGATACGCCGCATGATTAATGCGCTGGTGGTTGACCTGATTGATACCTCGCGCGAGCGCATCCGGGAAGTCCGGCTGGACAGCGTCGATGATGTGCGCAATGCACCGCCTCTGATCGCCTTTTCACCGGAGATGCACGCCCAGGCGACGCTGCTCAAGCAATTCCTTCGGGAGAACTTGTATCGCCATTATCTGGTCAATCGCATGACCAGCAAGGCACGCCGCATCGTCACCGATCTGTTCACCGCCTTCATGGCCGAGCCCGGCCTGCTGTCACCGGATTACGAGTTTCGTGAAGGCGATACCACCAGTCAGGTGCGCAAGGTGGCGGACTATATCGCCGGCATGACAGACCGCTATGCGATCCGTGAGCACCGGCGACTGTTCATGATGGACGAACTCTGAATCGACAGACCTGCAAGAGCGCGGCTGTCACTGATCGATGAGTTCACGCAGCGGGTGCGCGTGAGCAGGCCAGGCTGGTGTAAAGAAGTCCTCCACCATCGCCTCAGTGACGTGCGTCAGGTCGGCCGGTTGCCAGCGCGGCTGGTTGTCCTTGTCGATGACTACCGCACGAATGCCTTCGATGACTTCGCCTCGCGTAAATGCATGCCGCACCATCGTGCGCTCCATGCGCAGACAGCCTGCCAGATCCAGTGCGGCACCCAATCGCAACTGCCGCAAGGTCACGGCCATCATCAGCGGTGAGCGTTTCTGCATCGTCGCCAGGGTCGCTTGTGCGAACGCACACTCGTCACCGGCCAGTGAGTCGGCGATCTGCGTGACCGAATCGAATCCGAAATGCTGCGCAATGCGCGATTGATTCTGCGCCAGTTTGCTGCCCGCCGGATCGCAAGCGATGGCGAACGGTTCGGCATAGGCACGGATCGCTGCACGCAGGTCACCACCGGAAAACTGATCGACTAATTCCTGCAGGCCCGCCAAGGCACTGGACGGAAGGAACAGGTCAGCCAGTCCCGCATGGAGTGCATCGGCAGCCCCAATCATCTCGCCGGAGACCCCGAGGTAGGTGCCAAGTTGTCCTGCCGTGCGCGACAGGAAATAGCTGCCGCCAACATCCGGGAACAAGCCGATATTGACTTCTGGCATCGCCATTTTTGTTCGTTCGGTAACGATGCGAAGCCGGTTCTGCACACCGCTTTGCGCCAGCCCCATGCCACCGCCCATGACGATGCCGTCCAGTACGGCGATCCAGGGTTTCGGATAAAAATGGATCAGATGGTTGAGGGCATATTCTTCGGTGAAAAAATCTTCCAGCGCAGCACTGCCGCCTTGCGGGGTGGACGTACCGGCCTGATGGAAAAAGCGGATATCGCCACCGGCACAAAATGCTTTTTCGCTGCTGCCCCTGATCAGCACGGCGTGCACCGTCGCACTGTCGCGCCAGTCCAGCAGGATACGCGTCAGGTCGCGCACCATCGCGAGCGATAACGAGTTGAGGGCCTTGGGGCGATCCAGTGTGATCTGGCCGGTCGTGTTCTTGATCTGGGTGTCGATGAGTGCGGTCATGGTCGGGATTCGTATTCGGTTGTGCACAAGTCAATTGCATGAAATCAAAAAGGGCGCAATCAATGCGCCCTAAGTGGAATGTGCCAGTTTGCCCGGCAGCGGGTTCGATCAGGAGGAAACGATGGCAACAACCGGTTCAGGGATGTGCTTGATGGCGTCGTGCTGATGATCCTGCAATTTGGTTTTGTACTTGATGACCTGGCGATCGAGCTTGTCGATCAGCGCATCAATTGCGGCATATAAGTCCTCCGCAATACTCTCGGCGTGCAAGTCTTTGCCGCGCAGATGCAGGTTGATTTCTGCTCGCTGCCGCTTTTCTTTTTCCGGGAGTTTTTCTACCGTCAGGATGACGGCAATATCAATGACATGGTCGAAATGGCGCTTGATACGCTCAAGCTTGCTTTGCACATATTCACGAATGGCAGGGGTCACTTCGAGATGATGTCCACTGATTGTGAGATTCATACAGCGCTCCTTTGAATAATGCCGATGGAGGTTCGGAGCCGGACCCGCTACGGATGGGGTGCTTCGAACACAGCGACAGTACAACACGACAAATGAAACTACAGAAACTACAGAAACTACAGGGCCTTGCGCAGGTTGACGGGGGGAATTTTCAGGGCTTCGCGATACTTTGCGACCGTACGCCTTGCTACCACCATACCCTGTTCTCCCAGCATGTCTGCGATTTTACTGTCAGAAAATGGAATCTTCGGGTCTTCGGCTCCTATCAATTGTTTGATGAGTGCCCGTATTGCCGTTGAAGAGGCTTCACCGCCTGTTTCAGTGGCAACGTGGCTGCCAAAAAAATACTTTAGCTCGAACATGCCATGTGGAGTCAGCATGTATTTCTGGGTGGTCACACGGGAGATAGTGCTCTCGTGCAGACCGAGTGTATCAGCAATTTCGCGCAAAACAAGGGGGCGCATGGCGACCGCTCCATGCGAAAAAAAGTTCCGCTGTCGCTCCACGATGGCCTGCGCGACGCGCAGGATGGTGTCGAATCGCTGGCGCATATTTTTGATCAGCCACTTGGCTTCCTGCAGCTGTGACGTGAGCGATCCATCCCCTTTGCTTTGCTTGAGAATGTTGGCGTACATCGCATTGACCCGCAGTCGCGGCATCACATCATGGTTCAGCATGACCTGCCAGCCGCCCTTGGTGCGCTTGACGATCACGTCCGGCACCACGTAATCGGACGTACCGCCGCCGAAGATCGCGCCCGGATGCGGGTTGCACTGGCGGATCACACTTTGGGCTTCGCGCAGGTCTTCATCATCGCAGTCGAGGGCTTTTTTGAGCTTGCTGAAATCACGCTGCGCAAACAGTGTCAGATGGTTGTCGACGATGGCTAACGCCATGCGTCGGGTGACCATGGCGATGTCGGGGAAGCGCTTGATTTGCAGTGCCAGACATTCGGACGCATTGCGTGCGCCAACGCCGGGTGGATCGAAACTCTGTAGCAGTTTCAAAGCGATAGTCAGCTCTTCAGGCTCGATCTCCAGTTCAGCTGGCAAGCGCTCGAAGATGGCGTCTAGCGTGTCTTCGAGGTAGCCATTTTCATTGAGTGCATCGATCATCAATTCGACCAGTGCACGGTCGCGTTGATTGCTTACCGTGACGCGCATCTGCTCGAGCAAAAATTCACGTAGCGTCGATTCGTGCGCCTCAAGCTGGGGTCGCGCATCGTCGTCTTCCGGGGCTTTGGAAGTGCGCGCGACATCGTCGAAACTCCAGTCAGAATCGGTACTTGGCGTGGCGTCGCCGGCATCGACCTGGTCCGATGCCGGAGCGTCCGATTCGGATGGCGACGGTGCGGCGTTGGCGTCTTCGCTGGCACCTTGCTGGCGAATGCCATCGGCCCCGAGTGCGCCATCGGCCAACAGGCGCACCGAGTGATCGAGCGGATCGTCGAGTCGCTCCAGCAGCGGATTGTCGGTCAGCATTTGCTCGAGCTCCTGATGCAGTTCCAGTGTGGATAGTTGCAGCAGACGAATCGATTGCTGCAGTTGCGGGGTGAGCGCAAGATGCTGGGAGGTACGGAGCTGGAGGGATTGTTTCATCGTTGACTGTGCCTACATCCGGAAGTGTTCGCCCAGATAGACCCGTCGCACCGATTCATCGGCGATGATGGCATCCGGTCTTCCGCTGGCCAGTACCGCTCCCTGGTTGATGATGTAGGCGCGATCGCAGATGCCCAGTGTTTCACGCACGTTATGGTCGGTGATCAGGACGCCAATGCCGCGCTCTTTCAGGAAGCGCACGATGCGCTGGATTTCGATGACGGCAATCGGATCGACACCGGCGAACGGTTCATCGAGCAGCACGAAGCGCGGGTTGCTGGCTAGCGCGCGGGCAATTTCCACGCGTCGGCGCTCGCCGCCGGACAACGACAACGCCTGGTTGTCGCGCAGCTTCTCGATCTGCAGATCTTGCAGCAAGGTGTCGAGGCGCTCATTGATGACCTTCTTGGTCAATGACTTGCGCTGCTCGTCAACCTGCAGTTCCAGCACGGCACGGATATTTTCTTCGACGGTCAGCTTGCGAAAGACCGACGCTTCCTGCGGCAGGTAAGACAGTCCCAGCACTGCCCGCTGGTGGATCGGCAGACGCGAGATATCGACACCATCAAGGCGGATTTCACCGGCATCCGAAGGCACCAGGCCGACGATCATGTAGAACGAGGTGGTCTTGCCTGCACCGTTCGGTCCGAGCAAGCCAACCACCTCGCCGCTGGCGACATCGAGCGAGACATCGCTGACGACTTGCCGGATGCCATAGCTTTTCTTCAGGCCGGTGACGATGAGTTTGCTGCTGTTATCGATGAAGGAATCAGCAGGCGTCGCTAGGGCGTTGATCATTTTTGGGTGTCCGGAGTGGCGGGTGCGCGCGGCTGGATCACGGCCTTGATCCGTCCGGCACCGGCCTTGCTGTCCTGTCCTGCCGGCGTGTTATTGACCGAGAAAAATTCGCTGCGACTATCGTACGAAATGAATTCGCCTTCGACTTCGTCGGTTGGCGTCGTGCCATTGAGTCGGCGCATCTTCGCCCTTGAAAACAATTTGACCAGTTCGGTCTTGCCATCGTATTCGATGCGCTCGGCTTCTCCTTCGATCCACAGGTCAGCGCCGCCATCGCGCTTCTGGCGAAAGCTGGCCAGGCTCCCGGCTGCGGCATACAAGGTGGCGAACTGATAGCCCGCTGCGTCCTGTACCACCACCACGCGTGCGGCTTTCATGAGCAGCGTGCCGCGGGTGACTACGACCGCGCCGGTGAACGTATTGACTTGCTTGACGTCGTCGTAAGCCATCTGGTCGGCATCGACGACAGTGGGTTTGGTGGAGTCGGCTTTTTCAGCATGCACGGCTGGCACGATGGCCGCATTGAACATGAATAAAAAAACGAAAAAAAGCGATTTCATGAAAATTCCTGGTGGAGGGTACGAAAAAAAGTCGGGCAAGACATCAGCGCACCGGTGCAGGTGGAAATACGCCGTGCACCCGGTTGGCCAGGTCGAGCTGGCGGGTGGCGTTGTTGGCGACCATGCCCGTGCCATTCAGTAAGTTTTTACCCATCAGCATTTTGACGGGCTTGTCGGTTTTCATCACGTCGTCGTTGGGCAGTAGCAAAAGATACTCCGACGTGAGATGAAAATTCTGGGTGGTGCCTGATGCCGGTCGGTCGACATCGACGTTATCGATCATCTGTACTTCGGTGTTATCGCTATTGACCAGCGCGCGCTCCGAGCGCATCACCATCGGTGGCAAGTTGTTGGCGAGGTGATAGATCACCGGCTTGGTGATTTCATACGAGTCGTCGCGTGGCAGATGGGTCAGTACATCGCCGGAAATGTTGTAGCGCGCAGTGCGGGATTTCGCCATCTTGACGAAGGTGAAATTTTTCACGTAGTAGTCGGGTGCGCTGCGTGGCGTGTCTTGCAGATCCGGCCCCCCCGTTTTGCGCAGCACCTCGAGCACCCAATAACTGCCAAGCACCAGTACGATGCCCAGTGCGATCAGCAGCCAGAGCCGCAGGCGATTGGCAGAATTTTCTGCGCTCATGACAGGTACGGTGCCAGCGCCGCCTCATAGTTGCCCTGGGCGCGCAGAATCAGGTCGCACAATTCACGCACGGCACCGGTGCCACCTGGTGCGGAGGTGATGTAATGGACGCGCTGACGCACTTCGATATGCCCATTCGGCACGCTGGCGGCAAAGCCCGCACGCAACAGGATTGGCAGATCGATGACGTCGTCGCCAATGAAGCCGCACTGGTCGGCGCTAAAGCCGGTCTGCTGCAACAGCTGCTCGAAACTGGCGCGCTTGTCATGGCTGCCCTGAAACACATGCGTGATGCCAAGGTCGCTGGCACGGCGCTGCACCAGTGGCGACTGACGCGCACTGATGATCGCCGTGTCGACACCCGATTGCTGCAACAGGCGGATGCCCTGGCCATCGAGCACATTGAAAGTCTTGATCAGTTCGCCCGCGGCACCGAAATGCAGGCTGCCATCCGTGAGCACGCCATCGACATCGAAGATCATCAGCCGGATCCGGGCTGCGCGTGTCATCACGTCGTCGTGGTGGTCTGTCATCAAATCACCTTCGCGCGGGTCAGGTCGTGGATGTGCAACGCACCAACCAGCTTGCCGGTTGTGTCGGCGACCAGTAACTGATTGATGCGCAGTTCTTCCATGAGCTGGACGGCATCGACGGCCAACTGGTCGGGACCGATCGTGCGTGGATCGCGATGCATCACGTCGGCCACCGTCAAGCGGGTGAAGTCCTGCACATGTTCGATCAGGCGGCGCAAGTCGCCGTCAGTGAATACCCCGATCGGGCGGAACGACTCGTCCACCACGGCCGTCATGGCCATGCCCTTGCTCGTCATTTCAGCCAGCGTGTCCGACAGGGAGGCCGTGACCAGCACGGCCGGAATACCACCACCGCTACGCATCACGTCGCGCACATGGGTCAGCAAGCGTCGTCCGAGCGCGCCACCAGGATGTGAGCGGGCAAAATCTTCAGGAAGGAAACCGCGCGCATCGAGCAGTGCCACCGCCAGCGCATCGCCCAGCGCGAGTGCCGCGGTCGTGCTGGCCGTCGGTGCAAGATTGAGCGGACAAGCTTCCTTGTCGACCGAGACATTCAGATGCACGGTCGCGAGCAGCGCCAGGCTTGATGCATCATCACCGGTCATGGCGACCAGTGTCGCGCCCATGCGTTTGATGCTCGGCACGATGGCCATCAATTCGGCCGTTTCACCGGAATTGGAAATTGCCACGAACACGTCATGCTGACTGACCATGCCCAGATCGCCGTGGGCTGCTTCTGCCGGATGTACGAACATCGCAGAAGTGCCCGTCGAGGCCAGTGTCGCGGCGATCTTGCGTGCGATGTGTCCGGATTTTCCGATGCCCGACACGACGACACGACCGGTACAATTTAGCAGCAGACAAACGGCTTGTGCAAAGCACGCAGCCGTGTTGCTATGACTGTCGGATAAACGGGCTTTTAGTGTCAGCAAGGCATCGGCTTCGATTTGCAGGGTCTCGCGGGCGAGCACCAGCGCACGTGCAGCACGCTCTGCATCGAAGGCGTCGGGGACGGGTTTTTGTTGGGGTACACTCATGCCGGAAAGTATAAACGAATTACCAAAGCAAAAATTCTGCCAGCGATAACTAAAATAGTGGCTCGCGCTAGATGAAAGGACTGATCCCCGCTCATGCACTCCGCGCTCGAACTCACCTTGCTGTTACTTGGCGCTGCCGTACTGGGCGTGGTTGCCTTTCGCATGATGCATTTGCCGCCGATGCTGGGCTATCTGGCCGTCGGCATCGCCATTGGTCCGCACGGACTCGGTTGGGCCGAAGACACGGCCACCACGCATACACTGGCTGAATTCGGCGTCGTGTTTCTGATGTTTTCGATTGGCCTGGAATTCTCCCTGCCTAAACTTTTTTCGATGCGACGTACCGTCTTTGGCCTCGGCATGGCACAGGTGCTGCTCACCATCCTGGCCACCATGTTGTGCGGCTGGGGCACCGCGCGCTTGCTGCCGCAAGTAGCCGACATCAGCTGGGGCGCCGCCTTTGCGCTGGGTGGTGCGCTGGCGATGTCGTCGACCGCGATTGTCTCGAAAATGCTGACCGAACGGCTCGAGCTGGAAAGCGAACATGGCCGTCGCATCATCAGCATTCTGCTGTTCCAGGATCTGGCGCTGGTGCCTTTGCTGATCCTGGTACCGGCGCTGGCGGAGGCACCGAAAGACATTGCGGTGACGCTTGGCTGGGCCGCGCTGAAAGCGGTTGGCGTGCTGCTGCTCTTGCTGGTGATCGGCCAGAAGTTGATGCGCAGCTGGTTCCGGATTGTGATCAAGCGGCGCTCGCAGGAATTATTCATGCTCAACCTGCTGCTCATTACACTCGGTGCCGCGTGGATTACCGAACAGGCTGGCCTGTCGCTGGCGCTGGGTGCCTTCGTCGCCGGCATGCTGATTTCGGAAACCGAATACAAGCATCAGGTCGAGGAAGACATCAAGCCGTTTCGCGATGTGTTGCTCGGACTGTTTTTCATCACCATCGGCATGTTGCTCAATATCCGGCTGGTCATCGAAAACTGGTGGCTGGTGCTGTTGCTGCTGGCCGCGCCGGTGCTGCTGAAGTTTGTCCTGATCACCGCGCTGGCACGCCTGTTCGGTGCCACAACCGGGGTCGCGTTGCGCACCGGCCTGGCGCTGGCACAGGCTGGCGAATTCGGATTCGTGCTGCTCAACCAGGTCGGTGGCTTGCAGCTGATCGACCCGTTCATCGTGCAACTGATTCTTGCGTCGATGGTGCTGTCAATGCTGATCGCGCCGTTCATCCTGGCCAATGCAGACGCTATCGTCATGAAGCTGTCGGCCAATGAATGGATGATGCAATCGGTCGCGCTGACCCACATTGCCAGCCGCACGATGACGACGCAAAAGCACGTGATTATTGCAGGCTTCGGACGCAGCGGGCAGAGTCTGGCACGCCTGCTCGAAGAAGAAAAAATTCAGTATCACGCGCTCGATCTCGATCCCGACCGGGTCCATGAAGCGCAGGTCTCGGGCGCGAATGTCTCGTACGGCGATGCGGCGCGGCGCGAGTCGCTGGTGGCGGCAGGTATCCATCGGGCGTCGGCGCTGGTGATCACGTATGCCAGCACGCCATCCGCGCTGAAACTGCTGCATCTGGCGCAGGAACTGGTACCGGCCTTGCCGGTCATCGTCCGCAGTCACGACGATACCGACCTCGATCAGTTGCGCGCGGCCGGTGCCGCCGAAGTGGTGCCGGAAGCACTCGAAGGGAGCCTGATGCTGGCCTCGCATGCGCTGGTGATGCTCGGAGTACCGCTGCACCGTGTCGTGCATCGGGTGCAGAGTGCGCGCGATGAGCGCTACGCGTCACTGAGGGGGTTTTTTCATGGCGACAGCGATGTCGAGGAAGATGCCGAGCACCTGCACGTACGACTCCATTCGGTTACGCTGGACCGCTACGCGAAGGCGGTCGGCAAGAGTCTGGCGGAACTCGGCCTGCAGGAATTTGCCGCAGACATTACCGCGATACGGCGCAGTAAAAGCCGCATCGACGTGACGCCGGCGACCATCCTGCAAGGCGGCGATATCATTGTGCTGCGCGGTACCGCCGAGAGCGTGGCGCGGGCCGAGAAACGCTTGCTCAAAGCCTGACGCATCCCTCCGTGCCGCTTCTGCGTATTTACAGGACGAACAGGACGAACAGAACGGACTTTTTCCACTCTATTTTTATGACAGGTTACTGATGGCCATGGCAACCAAAATCCTGCTGGGTAGTGTCGTGACATTGCTGCTGGCAGGTGCGTTGAGCGCATGCTCACCGCTGCGCGTCATCAATGCCGTGACACCCGGCAGCACTTCTGAAAAAACGCACGACATCAGCTACGGCAACGATCCGCGCAACCGGCTTGATATTTACCGGCCACGCGATGGCAACGGCGCGGCACCAGTCGTGGTGTTTTTTTATGGCGGTAGCTGGAATTCGGGCTCGCGTGAGGATTACGCCTTCGTGGGCGAGGCCTTGGCGCAGCGCGGCATCGTCGCGGTGCTGGCCGATTACCGGCTGTACCCGCAAGTCCGTTATCCGGCCTTTGTCGAGGATTCTGCCGAGGCAGTCGCCTGGACCTTCAAAAATATCCAGCGCTTTGGTGGCGACCAGAAAAAAGTCTTTGTGATGGGGCATAGTGCCGGTGCCTACAACGCCGCGATGGTGGCATTGGACGGACGCTGGCTGATCGCGCAGGGTGCGTCGCCGACCGCTTTGCGCGGCTGGATCGGACTGGCCGGCCCGTACGATTTTCTACCGATCGAGAATCCGGATGTGCGGCCGGTATTTTTTTATCCCGATTCACCGCCGCAGTCACAGCCCGCCCGACACGTCACGCCGGCTGCGTCGCCGGCACTGCTGGTTGCCTCGCACGCCGACAAGATCGTCAATGCCACGCGCAATACCGGCGGCCTGGCCGATAGCCTGCGCGCCGCGAAGGTGCCTGTCGAAGAAGTGTATTTCGACAGCACCAGCCACGCCAGTCTGATCGGTGCGTTTGCATGGCCGCTGCGCGGGTTGGCTCCGGTACTCGACAAGGTCGTGGAGTTTGTCGACAGCGACGGCGGACGTGACGTAAAAATAGCGCGCTAAAAACAGCGCGCTATCCGGGGTCTGACTGGGTGCGTGTCAGGCCTTTTTTTTCTTCAGTAGCGGTCCGAGATAGTGACCCGTAAAGCTGGCCGGATTCATTGCCACTTGTTCCGGTGTCCCCGTCGCAATGATCTGGCCGCCGCCCGCGCCACCTTCGGGGCCGAGGTCGATGACCCAGTCGGCTGTTTTGATCACGTCAAGATTGTGCTCGATGATGACCAGCGTATTGCCCTGGTCCCGCAGGCGATGGATCACCTTCAGCAGCAAATCAATGTCATGGAAATGCAGACCGGTGGTCGGCTCATCAAGGATGTACAGCGTGCGCCCGGTATCGCGTTTGGACAGTTCGAGTGACAGTTTGACGCGTTGCGCTTCACCGCCCGACAGGGTCGTGGCGCTTTGGCCGAGCCGGATATAGCCAAGGCCGACATCAAGTAGCGTATGCAATTTGCGCGCGATCACCGGCACCGGCAGGAAGAACACATGGGCTTCCTCGACCGTCATGCCGAGCACCTCGGTGATGTTTTTGCCCTTGTACAGCACCTCAAGGGTTTCGCGGTTGTAGCGCTTGCCGTGGCAGACATCGCACGGCACGTAGACGTCCGGCAGGAAGTGCATCTCGACCTTGATGACGCCATCGCCCTGACAGGCTTCGCAGCGACCACCCTTGACGTTGAAGGAAAAACGACCGGCGCTGTAGCCGCGCTCCTTGGCCGCATTGACGGTCGCGAACAGGTCGCGGATCGGCGTGAACAGGCCGGTGTACGTGGCCGGATTCGAGCGCGGCGTGCGCCCGATCGGACCCTGGTCGACCGAGATCACCTTGTCGAAATGTTCAAAGCCACTAATGCTTTCATGCTCGGCCGGTTCCGCTTGCGAACCGTACAAATGGCGCGAGGCAGCGTGGTACAGGGTTTCGTTAATCAGCGTTGATTTGCCCGAACCCGAAACGCCCGTCACGCAGGTCAGCAAGCCGACCGGCAATTCCAGCGTGACGTTCTTGAGGTTGTTACCGGATGCGCCGGTGATGACAAACTGGCGCTTCGGATCCGGCGCACGACGCTTCTCCGGCACGGCGATTTCGAGCGTGCCGTTGAGGTATTTGGCGGTGAGCGAATTGGTGTTCTTGAGGATCTCTTCCAGCGTGCCTTCGGCAATGATTTCGCCGCCGTGTACGCCTGCACCCGGACCCATGTCAACCACGTAATCGGCGCAGCGGATCGCGTCTTCGTCATGCTCGACGACCAGCACGCTGTTGCCGATATCCCGCAAATGACGCAGCGTTGCAATGAGCCGGTCGTTGTCGCGCTGGTGCAAACCGATTGATGGCTCATCGAGCACATACATCACGCCGGTCAGGCCGGAACCGATTTGCGAGGCCAGCCGGATGCGTTGCGCTTCACCGCCCGACAGCGTGTCGGCACTGCGTTCCAGTGACAGGTAATCAAGCCCGACATTGTTCAGAAAACGCAGGCGCGAAATGATTTCCTTCGTAATGCGATCGGCGATTTCCTTCTTCGCGCCGGTCAGCACCAGCGTCTCGAAAAACTCCAGCGTCTCGCGCAACGGTGTGGCAGCGACTTCATAAATTGCGCGTTGCTGGCTGCCATTGCCGACCTTCACGAAGCGCGCTTCGACGCGCAGGCGGGCACCTTGGCACGACGGACATTGCTTGCCGTTGATGAACTTGGCCAGTTCTTCCTTGACCGCATTCGAGTCGGTTTCGCGATAGCGCCGCTGCAGGTTGTTGACCACGCCCTCGAACGCATGCTCGCGTACCACCGCACGACCGCGCTCGTTGATGTACGTGAAAGGAATGACCTGCTTGCCGGAGCCGTACAGCACGGCTTGCTGCGCTGTACCGGCCAGTTTTTCAAATGGCGTATCGAGGTCGAATTCATAGAACTCGGCCAGGTTCGTCAACATCTGGAAATAGAACTGGTTGCGGCGGTCCCAGCCCTTGACCGCCCCGCTGGCCAGCGACAGATTGGGGAACGCGACAATGCGCTTCGGATCGAAAAACTCGATGTGGCCGAGACCATCGCATTCCGGGCAGGCACCCATCGGATTGTTGAACGAGAACAGCCGTGGTTCGAGTTCCTGCAGCGAGTACCCACATGCCGGGCAGGCGAATTTGTTCGAGTAGATATGCTCGACTGCGCTATCCATGTCGAGCACCAGAGCCCGGCCATCGGCGAGCCGCAAGGCGGTCTCGAAACTCTCGGCCAGACGCTGTTTGATGTCGGCCTTGACCTTGATCCGGTCGATTACGACATCGATCGTGTGCTTCTCGGTTTTCTTCAGTTTCGGCAGGTCGTCGACTTCAACAATCTTCGCCGGATGGACGCCGCTCTGGACCCGGAAGCGCACGAAGCCTTGCGCCTGCATCTGCTCGAACAGGTCGACATGCTCGCCTTTGCGGTTCGATACCACCGGTGCCATGATCATCAGCTTGGTGTCTTCCGGCATGGCCAGGACGGCATCCACCATCTGTGACACCGATTGCGCCGCGAGCGGATTTTCGGGATGGTCGGGACAATACGGCGTGCCGACACGGGCATACAGCAGACGCAGGTAATCATGGATTTCGGTGACCGTGCCGACGGTCGAACGCGGATTGTGCGAGGTGGCTTTTTGCTCGATCGAAATGGCGGGCGACAAGCCTTCAATCAAATCGACGTCCGGCTTTTCCATCAGTTGCAGGAACTGGCGGGCGTACGACGACAGCGATTCGACATAGCGACGCTGGCCTTCCGCATACAGCGTATCGAAAGCCAGCGATGATTTGCCGGAACCGGACAAGCCGGTGATGACGATGAGCTGGTTGCGAGGTAAGTCCAGATTGATATTCTTGAGGTTGTGCGTGCGGGCGCCGCGGATGCGTATCTGTTCCATGAACTGCTTTCTGCGTGGTGTGGCGCTGCCCTGAAAACGATGGGCCGGCGACCGTGGTACGAATCAACCCGACACTATAACGGGTTTCGCCGGCAGGAGCCGCGGGCCGGCACGACGCCGGAAATGGCGTGGCGGTGCCGGTTGTCGGCGCCGTACGACAGCGTGCACACAGTTTGGTCTGCCGTGGCGACCGGCAATGGCGCAGCCTGTCTTTGCGTCGGAGACGCACGCCAGCTAGCTTATAATTGTGGCCAATTCGACGAACCAGCCGCAGCGCAGTCGACTGCCCCGACTCAGACCATTCAGGAGAAAATACCATGGCATCGATCAATAAAGTCATCATCATCGGCAACCTCGGCCGCGATCCTGAAACCCGTTACATGACCAACGGCGACGCCGTCACCAACATCGCCGTAGCCACCACCGAAAGCTGGAAAGACAAGACCAGCGGTGAGAAAAAAGAACTGACCGAATGGCATCGCATCACGTTTTATCGCAAGCTCGCCGAGATCGCCGGCCAGTACCTGAAAAAAGGCTCGCAGGTCTACATTGAAGGCAAGCTGCAAACCCGTAAATGGACCGACAAGGAAAACGTCGAACGCTTCACGACCGAAATCATTGCCGACACGATGCAAATGCTGGGCAGCCGGCAAGGCATGGGTGGCGGTGCGGGCGGCGGAATGGACGATGACTACGGCAGCGCCCCGGCACCGCGCCAGAGCGCGCAACCGGCCCAGGCGGCGAGTGCCCCTCGCCAGGCACCGGCATCGCGTCCGGCACCGAATTTTTCGGACATGGATGACGATATTCCATTTTGATCGATACCTTGTGATTCCCGGCAGGTTGAATCCTTGAACGATGCCAGGCAAGTCTCCGATTTGTCTGGCATTTTTGCGTTTTTATTGATGGCCCACTAGATCGGGAATAGATAACGCTGTCTGCAATGAATTTCGATGGGGGGAACGCAGATTCATCTCATTGCAAAAATATCAGGAATTAAAGCGTTATACAGTCCTACCTGGTGATGTTCGAATAACCATGATCGGGACTTACGAAAAAGGTATCGTTCTGGCTGATATTTCTGTCGCCATCAATACCAAACATCTTTGTTGCATTACGCTTGATGCACCGGAAGTGCCTGCCCAGCTTTTTGCACAGGTATTTTTTACTGCACCCGATGGCTTGCAAGTAGTTGGCGCAAACGGAAAAAGGTGCGGTCATGGGCGGCCTGAATATGAGGATCATTAAGGCAATGCCGGTGCCTGTGGTGCCGATGAATTTGCAGCACGTTTAGGAGCGCTGCAAAAAACTAAATCGGCTGGTATTGACGCGGCGGCCGAGTTGGATAGCCTCTTTGCTCACCTTTAACACCGTGCCTTTTCAGGAGAACTTTGAATGTTGCCATCCATCGCCCTACAAACCCACCGCGAAGCAATACGTCGCATCGCGCTCAGCAACCGCGTTACCAACGTGCGCGTGTTCGGCTCGGTCGTGCATGGCGATGACAAGGAGGGTAGTGATCTGGACCTGTTGGTCGATCCCACCGAGGACACCACGATGATGGACATTGCAAGAATTCAGCTGGTGCTTTCGCAACTGCTACCAGTTGCGGTGGATGTGCTGACGCCCAATAGTCTTCCTGTCAGATTTCGCGGACGGGTGATTGCTGAGGCGCAGACTGTATAAGTAATTTCTCTCTCTTCCAACGCCAAGCCTCCCGAGGAGAACTTTGAAGGAATGACCTGACCACGTCGCCGCATTAGCGGCAAAACATCCTGAACAACCGCTGCGCCTTACAAACTGCGGATCAGCATCTTGGGCTTGGCGGGGTAGTCTATCAAGATGAAACGGTGTTCACCAAGCAGCAAGTGACAGCCCTCATTGATTTCAGTGATGCGGCGGTAGAGCGCTACATCGCCAGTCATGATGACGAACTCAAGGCAAACGGCCATAAGCTGTTGCGAGGGAAAAAGCTAAAAGAATTCAGGGGATTAGTGGATGTTACCCTCATTGATGAGGGTAACAAAACCATCGTCTTGATAGTCTTTAATTTCCGCTCCGTACAGGGTGCTGGGTTACCTGATGACCCAGGGTGAGAAAGTGGCCGCAGATGATCGCCTCGGCAAGACCATTATCTTTGCCAAGAACAATGCCCATGCCGACTACATTGCGGAGCGTTTCAATCGTAACTACCCGCATTACAAGGGTGCTTTCGCGCGCGTCGTGACCTACAAAACCGAGTACGCGCAAAGTCTGATCGATGAGTTTTCGATCAAGGAGGGCATGCCGTATATCGCCATTTCGGTCGACATGCTCGAGACCGGGATCGACGTGCCGGAGGTGGTCAACCTCGTGTTCTTCAAGGTCATCCGCTCCAAGACCAAGTTCTGGCAAATGATCGGTCGCGGCACGCGGCTGTGCCAGGACTTGTATCGACCGGGGCAGGACAAGCAGTTTTTCAATGTCTTCGACTATTGCCAGAATCTGGTCGCTGGTCGGGCTAGAGCGCGAAGCCGCACTATTGGCCTTCAATGACTTCATCAATGGCAGTACGGCGACACCGAACCAGATCGAGTTCATCGACCTTGTCGTGCAGGAGCTGACCCAGAACGGGGTGATGGAGGCCGACCGGTTGTACCAGACGCCGTTCATCGACCTCAGCCCGCAGGGACCCGATGGCATTTTTCCGTCGGCGCGGGTGGATCAGATTATCCGGGTACTGTCGGAAATCCGGCTGCGTGCAGTCGGGTGACGCCGGTCGCTAACCTGGCGCTGGCTCTGGGCAACAAGGGCTGCATATCGCAGTGGCGGCATCGTGCCGTGACGGGTTGCACGGCTTTGCCACCTCCAGATTGCGCTAGCGTGTCGAGATATATCGCCGGTTTTCCCACCTGTCTGCTGGCCATTCCAACCGGTCGGTCCGAGTTGGCAGCGTCCTGGTTTGTTTGCCTGTGGGAAGGCCAGGAGGCTCAACGGTAGGAGAGAATCAGGAATTTTTACCGGTAATTGGCCTTGCCCGGGCCAATGTTCCTTATATTTTCCTCTTTGGATGTACTTCTGGTGATTTTCTTGATAACTTCCACGGTTGTATTTGTAAAGAAACTTAAGAAGTCACATTAACAGCGAGAACGCATCGCAGCAGCAGGGCACCTTGCCGGGGATCAGGAAGGCTTCAGTGAAACGCTATTTTGTAATGCACGTCTATTTGGCTCTGTTGGGTACCAGTCTGCTTCCACATAACTGCTATCCTGAGCTTTGTCGTGCATAGAATACTGACAAACATCGTCACACCAACCTTAGCAGGAAAAAAATTCTTGGATGCCGGTGCTGACGGAACGTTGAGCAGCCTCATGGAGGCTGCAGGTGATGCGGTGTTTTGCCTGGATGGAAAAGGCAAGATTCTGTATGCCAGTCAGCGCGCGCTTGAATTTGTCGGCACGGGCGGGAGCATTGTCGGCTGGTTTCTATCCGAACTGGCACCGCTGAGTGACCGACTGATCATCAGCCTGGCCGTTACCCAGGCACTCGAATCTGGCCGCTCGGGCAAGATCAATACCCGCATCAATACACGCAAGTCGGCCATGTGGTTCGAGTTGCAACTGACTAATTACGCGACGCCTGACGGCGCAACCGCCCTGTTGGTGGTGGGGCGCGATATCTCGATCCAGCAAGACACCGAGGAACGCCTGCGTCACATGGCGACCCATGACGCGCTCACCGGTTTGCCGAATCGCTCGTTGCTGTCGGACCGGCTACAGATGGCGATTGCTCAGGCCAAGCGCACCGGTCGCGGGTTTTCGGTGCTGGCACTGGACCTTGATCGCTTCAAGAAAGTCAACGATGCGCTCGGACACGTGGTCGGTGACACCCTGCTGCGGGTGGCCGGCGAACGCTTGCGTGAAACCTTGCGCAATGTTGATACGCTGTCGCGCGTTGGTGGAGATGAGTTCGTGGCCGTTTTGCCGGGTGCTGTCACCGAAGCCGAGATACAGACTGTCGCGCGGCGCATGATTTCAAACATGCAAGTCCCCTTTGAAATACAGGGTCACACGCTCTACGTCGGTGCCTCGATTGGTGCGGCCACATATCCGGATCATGGCGACGATGACGTGAAGTTGCTCAGTCATGCCGACACCGCCATGTGCCATGCCAAGGAAACCGGCAAGGCACGCTGCGTGGTCTACAATCCGCAAAAATTCAATCAGCAGGAATACGACGTCTCGATGGAAGCCGCGATGTTCGACGCGGTACGCAATGGCGAATTCAGCTTGCACTACCAGCCCATCGTCGATGCCGTTACCTGTCAGGTGATGGGCTACGAAGCGCTGATGCGCTGGATGCGTCCCGAGTCGGGTCCGGTATCGCCCTCGCAATTCATCCCGATGGCAGAAAGTAATGGCCTGATCAATTTGCTGGGAGCGTGGGCCTTGCGGTCGGCCTGCATGCAGATCAAGCGCTTTCAGGAGGTTGCCGGTCGGCCCCTGTATGTATCGGTCAACGTCAGTCCGCGCCAGTTCCGCAACGACCAGTTTCTCGGTGCCATGGATAACGCACTGAGCATGGCCGGCCTGGCCGGCTCGGAGCTGCTGCTTGAAATTACCGAAGGTATCCTGATGTCGGATCCCGAACATGCCGAAGCGATGCTCAACCAGATCAGCGCGCGTGGCGTGAAAATCGCCATTGATGACTTTGGTACCGGCTATTCGTCACTGGCTTATCTGAAGCGCTTTCCGATTTCGACATTGAAGATCGACAGAGCCTTCGTGATGGACTTGCCCGAATCGGTCAAGGATGCGGCGATCTGCAACGTCGTACTGAGTCTGGCCAGCCATCTGAATTTATCGACCGTCGCCGAAGGCGTCGAAAATGCGGCGCAGCTGGAATTCCTTGCCCGCCAGGGATGCACACTGATTCAAGGTTACTTCACAGGGCGACCCATGTTGCCTGATGCGGCGATAGCGCTTTTGCAAGCCGCCGCAGCGGCCTCGCCACCTCTGAAACAGGTGCCTTCATCATGAGTGACAAGGTGGCCGATTCCGAACAGACGCTGCAATTGCTGTGGACGCGCGTGCGCCAGCGCGGCGACCTGCCGGGATTTTCAAAGGTGGTCAGTTCCATTCTTGCCGCCATGCGCGGCGAAGATGATCGCGATTTCAACATGGCCCGGACGGTACTGTCGGACCCGGGGCTGACGCAAAAAGTATTGCGTCTGGCAAACAGTCCGATGTACGCCGTGTTCGGTCGCGATATTAATACCGTCTCGAAAGCCGTCGTGGTGCTGGGCACTGATGCAATCGGACATCTGGCGCTGGGGGTGAAGCTCATTGATGGTTTGTCGGTTGCCTCAACCGATTCGGCATTGACCCGCTGCGAAATGGAAAAAGCCATCTTGTCCGGCCATATAGGGCGCCAGATCGCCGCTGGTGCCAGCACCCGCGATGCCGAAGAGGCAGTGGTGTGTTCCATGCTGCACGCTCTGGGCCGGATGATGGTGGCGTTTTATCTGCCCGAAATGTGGCAGCAGATCATCGCTGACCATGACGTCGGCGATGTGCCAAAAGAGCGTCGACAAGATCAGCGTGCGCGCCAGGTGCTCGGGCTCGGGCTTGACCAGATCGGCCGAATGGTGGCGCTACAGTGGGGCTTGCCGAATACGCTGGTCGATACCTTGAAGGACTTGCACCCGAGCACACTTGATGAACCACTGGATCACAACGGCTGGCTCGCCGCTGTAGCAACGATGTCGTTAAGCTGT
This sequence comes from Actimicrobium sp. CCI2.3, assembly GCF_035019065.1. Taxonomy (NCBI): domain Bacteria; kingdom Pseudomonadati; phylum Pseudomonadota; class Betaproteobacteria; order Burkholderiales; family Oxalobacteraceae; genus Actimicrobium; species Actimicrobium sp. CCI2.3. The sequence continues at coordinate 45,852 of NZ_JASJWR010000011.1, forward strand.
GCCGACGTCCTGTTAGCAGAGACATTCGATAGTGCGGAGGTGGCGGTCGCACTATCGAACATTGCGGATGGCTACGCCGGCATGCTCGGGGTCGATGCGAGTCAGTTGCTAGTAGCGATAGAAACCGCCCGGCTCGGCGCCTATGAAGAGGGGTCGGTGGTCAGACTTGTGAAGCGAGGTGCCACTCCGGTGCCGGTCCTTGCTGCGGCGGCTGCCACCGGCAAGCCAGTTGATGCGGCGCAATTGCTGGCGCGGGGAGTGGCCGAACTGCGCGAACTGAGCCTGACGTCGACCAACGCACAATTGATGATCCTGGCGCTGGAAGTACTGTTCAAGAGCCTTGGTTTCAGTCACGGCGCGCTCTTCCAGCGCATACCGAAAGACGGTCGTTACCAGGCACGCATGTGTCTTGGCGGTAAATTGCAAGACATGGCGTCGCGGCTAACTTTTGAGGATGCGTATCAGCCGGATGTCTTTCACGCCGCGTTGGCGAACGACAAGATGATTTTTGTCGAAAATGCGCGCGATCCGGCGTTTATCAACAAGTTGCCGCGCTGGTGGAAAGATGCGCTGCCGACCACCCGCAGCTTCGTCGTCATGCCGCTGACCATCAACCGCTCGCCGATCGGGTTTCTGTATGGCGACTGGGACCTCAGCGTCACCCCATCGAAAGTCGAGGCGGCTGAGGTGGTGCCAATGAATGAATTGCGGGCCTTGCTGGTCAGCGTATTGCAGCCGCAGCGTCCAGCTGATCCGACCTGGAATCGTAAATAGTCCTGGCATTGATCGATTACGCCGATTCCGCTATCGTGAATTCCCGACAACCGAAAGACAGATCTCCGTCCCATGCCGCCCATTTTCCCCATCCTGCAGACAGAGCGACTGACCCTGCGCGAGATCGTACCGGGTGATGCGGACGCCTTGTTCCTGATTCACTCGGATGCCCAGACGATGCGCTGGTTCGGCATTGATGCGCTAACCGAGCGCAGCCAGGCCAACCAGATGGCAGCCATGTTTGCCGGCTGGTTTCTGGCCGGTACCGGTGTGCGCTGGGGCATCGTGCGCAACGAGGACGATACCTTGATCGGCACTGGCGGATTATTTCGCTGGAACAAAAGCTGGCATAACTGCATGCTGGGTTTTGAATTATCGGCAGCGATGCAGCGCCACGGTTACATGCGCGAAGCCGTCAGTGCCATCCTCGATTACGGATTTACCCACATGAACCTGCACCGCATCCAGGCCGAAAGTCATGCCGACAACGCCGCCTCGATCGGCTTACTCACCCGTCTTGGATTCAGCTTTGAAGGCGTGCATCGTCAGCAAGCACACTGGGCGGGCCAGTTCCATGATCTCAATTGCTATTCCTTGCTGCAGCACGAATGGCAGACATGACCGGCGTCGTCCCGATTCACCTGTTCAACGGCTTTGGCAATCCGTTTGGTGGCAGCGAACTGGAAACGCTGGCCGTCTTTGAACTGCTCTCGCAAAGTGGCCCCGTCAAGTTATGGGCAACCTCGTCCAGAGCCGCGCCGGCACTGCTGGCACGCTATCCGATTACCCGCATCGCGCCTTGGCGGGGGCAGGTGCCGGATGGCGGTAACTATGTCTTTTTCGGGGCGCACTGGCGCAACCGGCTGTGGCCATCGCTGGTGACGCCGCCGCGCCGGTTGATCTACGTCTTCAACACCTTTCACCCGAAAGTGCTGGCGCTGACCGCACGCGGTCCGGCCTGGCGTCGCTGGCCCGCTACCGAGTACGTCCTGATCTCCGCATTCCAGAAAAAACTGCTGGGTATCGAGGGCGAGGTCCAGCCATCGCCGATCGATATTTCGCGCTTTCGACCGCGTACCTCATCCTCTGACCGTTCGACAGACGCGGGCCGTGCGCTGGTAGTCGGTCGACTCAGTCGCGACACGGCAGACAAGCATGCCCCGCAAGACCTCGACTTGTATCGCGCCTTGCTCAGCGATGGCTGGCAGCTTCGCCTGCAAGGCGCGACCATCCTGCAGGCGCATTTGCCGGTTGACCCGGCCTTGCAACTGACCCCTGAAGGGCTCATCGATGCGGTTGATTTCCTGCAAGGGCTAGACGTGTTCTATTACCGAACCGGTGTGCATGTCGAAACCTTCGGTCGCGTGGTTTTTGAAGCAATGGCGTGCGGCTTGCCCGTTGTCTGCCACCGTCACGGTGGTTACGCCGAACACATCCGCCATGGTGAAAACGGCTTCCTGTTCGACACCACCGAACAAGCCGCCACCATCCTGCGCCAGCTCCAGCAGAATCCGGCGCTGCGTTCGCGCATCGGCACCCATGCCCGGCGCACGGTGGAAGACTTGTTCAGCCCGCAAGCACTCCAGGCGCGCATGACATTCTTTCGCCGTTGAAATTAGGGTCAGAGTCAATTTAATCTGCATCAAGCATGCTTTTAATTAGGGTCAGAGTTGAATTAATTCGTTTGAATGCCCTTAAAATCGCTACTCCGATCACTTTTCTTATTTGCCATGGCTCGACTTCCCCGTCTCGTCGTCCCCGACCAGCCACATCACATCATTCAGCGCGGTAACGATAGGCGGGTGATCTTTTGCGACGATGATGATCGCCGCATTTTTCTAGCGTGGCTGGCCGATGCTGCCCGCCAGTTCACGGTCGCCATCCACGCCTACGTGTTGATGCCAAATCACCTGCACCTGCTGGCCTCACCGGCCGACAAGGACGGCTTGAGCCGCATGATGCAATGGGTAGGTCGGCATTACGTACCGTATTTCAATCGCAAGTACGAGCGCGTCGGTACGCTGTATCAGGGGCGCTTCAAGGCTACCGTGATTGACTCCGAGCGCTATCTGATGACGTGTTGCCGCTATATCGAACTCAATCCGGTGCGCGCGGCACTCGTGGCAGATCCGGCTGATTTCCCCTGGTCAAGCTATAACCACCATGTTGGCACCTTGCCCAACCCGCTGATCAGCGATCATGCGTTGTACTGGTCGCTGGGCAATACGCCTTTTGAGCGTGAAATCGCTTATCGGGAACTGGTGCGGCAAGGGCTGAGTTCAGAGGAAGTGACGACGCTGACCGATTCCACATTAAAGGGATGGGCGCTCGGCTCGAACCAGTTTCGCGCATCGCTGGAAAAAACCGTCCAGCGCCGCGTCGGGCCGGCGCGGCGCGGGCGGCCGTTCAAGCCCGTTCCCGTTGCCGATTCCGTGCCGGATTCATGACCGGAACAGAGCGTGCTGCGCTAATGAGGTGCAGAGCATGCATTGACTCTGTCCCCATTTAAAAAAATAAGAGCAGGTGCCGAATTTTAATTGACTCTGACCCTAATTAAAGGTGTTGCCAACCGTTTTGCGCTGCACTATGCTTGGCGATCAATTTCGTCGGGTAGGGAGAATCATTATGCAAGCGCAAGGTCTGTACGACCCATCCAATGAGCACGATGCCTGTGGCGTCGGCTTTATCGCCCATATCAAGGGTAACAAGAGTCACTCGATCGTCGAGCAAGGCCTGCTGATCCTGAAGAATCTGGATCACCGGGGTGCGGTCGGGGCCGACAAGTTGATGGGCGATGGCGCGGGTATCCTGATTCAGGTGCCGGACCAGTACTACCGTGAAGAAATGGCGTTGCTCGGTGTCGAGTTGCCGCCTCCCGGTGAGTACGGCGTCGGCATGGTGTTTTTGCCGAAAGAAAATGCGTCGCGTATCGCCTGCGAGCAGGAAATCGAGCGCTCGGCCATTGCCGAAGGGCAGGTCGTCCTCGGCTGGCGCGATGTGCCGGTTGATATCACGATGCCGATGTCGCCGACAGTGCGTGACAAGGAACCGGTAATTCGCCAGATTTTCATCGGACGCGGTCCGGACATCATGGTTACCGATGCGCTTGAACGCAAACTGTACGTGATCCGCAAGTCGTCGGGTCACGCGATCCGTGCGCTGAACCTGCTGCATGGCCAGGAGTTTTTCGTGCCGTCGATGTCGGCCCGGACCGTGGTCTACAAGGGTTTGCTGCTGGCAGACCAGGTCGGTGTCTATTACAAGGACTTGCAAGACCCGCGCTGCGTGTCTGCGCTGGCGCTGGTGCATCAGCGTTTCTCGACCAACACCTTCCCGGAATGGCCGCTGGCCCATCCGTATCGCCTGATCGCACACAATGGTGAGATCAATACCGTCAAGGGTAACTTCAACTGGATGCGCGCCCGCGAAGGCGTGATGAAGTCCTCCGTGCTGGGCGATGACCTCAAGAAATTGTTCCCGCTGATTTACGAAGGCCAGTCCGATACCGCCAGCTTTGACAATGCGCTCGAACTGCTGATCATGGCCGGTTATCCGATCGCGCAAGCGATGATGATGATGATCCCGGAAGCCTGGGAAAACCACGCCACGATGGACGACAATCGTCGTGCCTTCTACGAATATCACGCCGCAATGATGGAGCCATGGGACGGTCCGGCCGCGATGGCCTTCACCGATGGTCGTCACATCGGCGGTACGCTGGACCGCAATGGTTTGCGTCCTGCGCGCTACATCGTCACCGATGACGACCTGGTGGTGATGGCGTCGGAGTCCGGCGTGTTGCCGATCCCCGAGTCAAAGATCATCCAGAAATGGCGTTTGCAGCCGGGCAAGATGTTCCTGATCGACCTGGATGCCGGTCGCATCATTGGCGACAAGGAATTGAAAGATACCTACGCCAATGCCAAGCCGTACAAGCAATGGATTGCGTCGGTGCGTATCCGTCTCAATGCACTCAAGGCCGAGCCAGTCGAGCCAGCCTCGATGCTGCCGCTGATCGACCGCCAGCAACTGTTCGGCTACACCCAGGAAGATCTGAAGTTCCTGATGTCGCCGATGGCTGCCAATGGCGAAGAGCCGACCGGCTCGATGGGCAATGACTCACCGCTGGCCGTCATGTCCAACAAGAACAAGACGCTGTATCACTACTTCAAGCAATTGTTCGCGCAAGTGACCAACCCGCCGATCGATCCGATCCGTGAAGCGATGGTGATGTCACTGGTCTCGTTCATTGGTCCGAAGCCAAACCTGCTCGATACCAACAACATCAACCCGCCGATGCGCCTCGAAGTCACGCAGCCGGTGCTCGATTACAGCGACATCGTCAAGCTGCGCAATATCAGCGCGCATACCGGCGGCAAGTTCAAGTCGCATGAACTCAACATCTGCTACCCGGTCGCCTGGGGCAAGGAAGGCATCGAGGCACGTCTGGCATCGCTGTGTGCGAAGGCCGTCGATGCCGTGCACTCGGGTCACAACATCCTGATCATTTCAGACCGCAAGGTCGATGATGAGCAGGTCGCGATTCCAGCCTTGCTGGCGACATCGGCCATCCACTTGCATCTGGTGAGCAAGGGCTTGCGCACGTCGACCGGTATCGTCGTCGAAACCGGCTCGGCGCGTGAGACCCATCACTTTGCCTTGCTGGCAGGATACGGTGCCGAAGCCATCCATCCGTATCTCGCAATGGATACGCTGGCCGACATGGCCGCTGGTTTGCCGGGCGAGTTGTCGCCGGAAAAAGCCATTTACAACTATCAGAAAGCCATCGGCAAGGGCTTGCTGAAAGTCATGTCGAAGATGGGTATCTCAACTTACATGTCGTACTGCGGCGCGCAGATTTTCGAGGCGATCGGTCTGAACAAGGGCTTGGTCAACAAGTACTTCAAGGGCACCGCGTCGAACGTCGAAGGCATTGGCGTGTTTGAAGTGGCCGAAGAAGCCTTGCGTCTGCATCGCGCAGCGTTTAGCAAGGACCCGGTACTGACCAATGCACTCGAAGCCGGTGGCGAATACGCGTTCCGCGTGCGTGGCGAAGACCACATGTGGACGCCGGATGCGATTGCGAAATTGCAGCACTCGACCCGTGCCAACAACTTCAATACGTACAAGGAATACGCGCAGATCATCAATGATCAGTCGCAACGCCACATGACCTTGCGCGGCCTGTTCGAGTTCAAGATCGATCCGAGCAAGGCCATCCCGCTCGACCAGGTGGAACCAGCCAAGGAAATCGTCAAGCGTTTCGCGACCGGCGCCATGTCGCTCGGGTCGATTTCGACCGAAGCCCATGCCACGCTGGCCATTGCGATGAACCGCATCGGCGGCAAATCCAATACCGGCGAAGGTGGAGAAGATGCGCAACGGTATCGTCAAGAACTGAAGGGTATTCCGATCAAGCAGGGCGATTCGATGGCCTCGATCATTGGTGCCGAAAACGTCGTCGTCGATATCCCGCTGATGGCTGGCGATTCATTGCGCTCGAAGATCAAGCAGGTCGCCTCCGGACGCTTTGGTGTCACCGCCGAATACCTGTGCTCGGCCGAACAGATCCAGATCAAGATGGCGCAGGGCGCGAAGCCGGGCGAGGGCGGTCAGTTGCCCGGTCATAAAGTCTCGGAATACATCGCCAAGCTGCGCTTCTCGGTGCCTGGCGTGGGTCTGATTTCACCACCGCCGCATCACGATATTTACTCGATCGAAGATCTGGCGCAGTTGATTCACGATCTCAAGAACGTCAATCCAAAGGCCTCGATCTCGGTCAAGCTGGTGTCCGAAGTAGGTGTCGGCACGATTGCTGCCGGTGTCGCCAAGGCCAAGTCGGATCACATCGTCATCGCCGGTCATGACGGCGGTACCGGCGCGTCGCCGCTGTCATCGATCAAGCATGCGGGTTCGCCGTGGGAGCTGGGTCTGGCCGAGACGCAGCAAACGCTGGTGCTGAACCGGTTGCGCAGCCGTATCCGCGTGCAGGCCGATGGCCAGATCAAGACTGGTCGCGACGTTGTCATTGCCGCTTTGCTGGGCGCCGACGAAGTCGGTTTCGCAACCGCGCCGCTGGTGGTCGAAGGCTGCATCATGATGCGCAAATGTCATTTGAATACCTGCCCGGTTGGCGTCGCGACACAAGATCCTGTGCTGCGCGAAAAGTTTTCGGGCAAGCCGGAACATGTCGTCAACTTCTTTTTCTTTGTTGCCGAAGAAGCGCGTCAGATCATGGCCCAGCTCGGTATCGCAACGTTCAACGAACTGATCGGTCGTGCCGACCTGCTCGACAAGTCGAAAGCCGTGACCCACTGGAAAGCCAAGGGTCTGGACTTCAGCCGGATTTTCCATCTGCCGGACATGCCTGCCGACGAAGCGCGCTATCACGTCGAAGAGCAGGATCATGGCCTGGCCAATGCGCTCGATCACAAGCTCATTGCCCAAGCCAAGGCAGCGCTCGAAAAAGGCGAGCGGGTGTCGTTCATCTCACCGGTGCGCAACCGTAATCGTACTGTCGGCACCATGCTGTCAGGCGAAGTGGCCAAGAAGTATGGCCATGAAGGCTTGCCGGATGACACCATCCACATTCAGCTGCAAGGCACGGCAGGCCAGTCGGCTGCCGCCTTCCTGGCGCATGGCATCACCATCGATCTGGTTGGCGAAGGCAACGACTACGTTGGCAAGGGTTTGTCGGGCGGACGCATCGTCGTGCGGCCAAACATCGAGTTCCGCGGTCGCGCAGTCGACAACATCATTGCTGGCAATACCGTGTTGTACGGTGCCATCGCCGGTGAGGCGTTCCTCAATGGCGTGGTCGGCGAGCGTTTTGCGGTACGCAATTCCGGTGCGACGGCAGTGGTCGAAGGCACGGGTGACCATGGCTGCGAGTACATGACCGGCGGTACCGTGGTCGTGCTCGGCGAAACCGGACGTAACTTTGCGGCCGGCATGTCAGGCGGGATCGCTTATGTCTACGATCCGGAAGGAGACTTCGAAACACGCTGCAACATGGCGATGGTTGCTCTCGATGCAGTCGTGCCCCGCGCCGAGCAGGAAGCCATTGGCGACAAAGCGTGCTGGCATAGCCTGCAACGCAACGGTGATGGCGAGACCGACGAAGCGATTCTCAAGAGCCTGATTGAGCGTCACTTCAAATACACCGGCAGTACGCGTGCGCGTAATTTGCTCGATGACTGGAGCACCGCGCGCGGCAAGTTCGTCAAGGTCTTCCCGACCGAGTACAAGCGTGCACTGGGTGAGATGGACGCGACCCGCAAAGCCAGGACCGACAAGGAAAAGACGCCTGCATAAATTAACCGGTAGGGTGGGCACGGCTGGTTCGTGTCCACGCGTGACCGTCGCACAACACGTGCCGCGGCGCGATAGCCCCCCACCCGCATCAACAAAAAAAGTTTTACAACCTGGATAGATCATGGGAAAAGCAACCGGCTTCATGGAGTTTCAGCGCCTGAAAGAGGCGAGCGAAGCACCACAACTACGTACCAAGCATTACAAGGAATTCACGCTGCACCTGACTGACGCGGAAGCCAAAATACAAGGCGCGCGCTGCATGGACTGCGGTATCCCGTTTTGTAATACCGGCTGCCCGGTCAACAACATCATTCCTGACTGGAATGACATGGTGTATCGCGGCAGTTATCGCGAAGCCCTGGAGACCCTGCACTCGACCAACAACTTCCCCGAGTTCACTGGCCGCATTTGTCCGGCACCGTGCGAGAGCGCGTGCACGCTGGGTATCAACAGCGACGCCGTCGGCATCAAATCGATCGAGCATTTCATCATCGACAAGGGCTGGGAAAATGGCTGGGTCACACCACAACCGTCAGCCACAAAAACCGGCAAGAAGATCGCCATTGTTGGTTCCGGTCCTGCCGGCATGGCTGCTGCACAGCAATTGGCGCGGGTCGGCCATGACGTCACCGTGTTTGAAAAAAGTGACCGTGTTGGCGGCTTGCTGCGCTACGGTATCCCGGACTTCAAGATGGAAAAAATCCACATTGACCGACGCGTCGAGCAAATGCAGGCCGAAGGCGTGACCTTCCGTACGAGTGTTCTGATCGGCAAGGACTTCCCGTCGAACGTCAATAACTGGGCCAAGGAAACCATCTTCCCCGAGCAGCTCGAAAAAGATTTTGACGCCATCATCGTCGCCGGTGGCGCAGAGCAACCACGTGATTTGCCCGTCCCCGGGCGCGAGCTCAAGGGCGTGCACTTCGCCATGGATTTCCTGCCGCTGCAAAACAAGAGCTATGCCGGCGACAAGGTCAAGGATCAGATTCTCGCCAGCGGCAAGCACGTCATCGTCATCGGTGGCGGTGATACCGGTTCGGATTGCGTTGGTACGTCCAACCGTCAGGGCGCGACGTCGGTCGCCCAGTTCGAGCTGATGCCGCAGCCGCCGGAAGAAGAAAACAAGCCGATGGTGTGGCCGTACTGGCCGACCAAGCTGCGTACCTCGTCGTCGCACGAAGAAGGTTGTGATCGCGATTGGGCTGTCGCGACCAAGCGTCTCGAGGGCAAGAACGGCAAGGTCGACAAGCTCATCGCCGCACGCGTCGAATGGAAAGACGGCCGCATGCAGGAAGTGCCGAACTCGGAGTTTGAACTGAAAGCCGACCTGGTCTTCCTGGCCATGGGTTTCGTTTCGCCAGTAGCCCAAGTCCTGGAAGCCTTCGGTGTCGAAAAAGACAGTCGCGGTAACGTCAAGGCGACTACCGACGGTGCCGGTTGTTATCAAACCTCGGTACCCAAGGTGTTTGCTGCCGGTGATATGCGACGCGGTCAGTCGCTGGTCGTCTGGGCGATTCGTGAAGGTCGTCAGTGCGCACGCGCCGTCGACGAATTCCTGATGGGCGAGTCGGTCCTGCCTCGCTAACTTTCCTCGTTAATTTTCAATTGGCAAGCAACGGAATGGCTTTTTTGACGTAGCCATTCCGTAGTTTGTTGTGCAGCGCACATAGCATCGTGCCGATCTGAATTACAATCACGCCTTTGCAATCATCTGGCCATGCCGTGCCCAATCTAGTTCAAATTCGCGATCTGCATTTTGCCTATGGAGAACGTCCGATTCTATCGGGTGTCCAGATGGATTTTCCACGTGGCAAGGTTATCGCTGTCATGGGCGGATCCGGCTCCGGAAAAACCACGGTATTGCGTTTGATTGGCGGCCAACTGGTGCCGCGTGCGGGTTCGGTGACCGTCAACGGTGCGGTGGTACACGATTTGCCCGGTCCTGCACTGATGGCGCTGCGTCGCAAAATGGGCATGCTGTTTCAACACGGCGCGCTGTTCACGGACCTGACTGTTTTTGAGAATGTCGCCTTCCCGCTGCGCGAGCACACCGATTTGCCGGAAACGCTGCTGCGGGACCTGGTGCTGCTGAAATTGCAGGCGGTGGGGTTGCGCAACGCGGCGCAACTCAAGCCATCCGAAGTCTCTGGCGGTATGGCCAGGCGCGTCGCGCTGGCCCGCGCCATTGCGCTGGACCCGGAATTGATCATGTACGACGAGCCGTTCGCGGGTCTCGATCCGATATCGATGGGCGTCACCGCCAATCTGATTCGTCAGCTCAATGACGTGCTCGGTTCGACCTCGATTCTGGTGTCGCATGATGTCAATGAATCCTTCCTGATTGCCGATTACGTTTATTTCCTCTCGGCGGGCAAGATCGTCGCCGAAGGAACGCCTGCGGAGATGCGCGAGTCGGATGACCCGTATGTCCGGCAGTTCGTTCATGCGCAAGCCGACGGTCCTGTGCCGTTTCATTATCCTGGCAAGTCGCTGGCAGCGGACCTCGGTCTGGAGGGCGCATGATGCTGGACTGGATCACGGCGCTGGGTGGTTGGGTCACCGGTTTCCTGCTGCAAATTGGCTATGCGGCACGCGCTTTCATGGCAATTCTGCGAGCTTCTGCGGGGCTCTGGCGCAGGCCACGACTGATCACCGACCAGATTCATTTCGTCGGTAATTATTCGCTGGTCATCATCGCCGTCTCCGGTTTGTTTGTCGGTTTTGTGCTCGGGCTGCAGGGCTATTACACGCTCAATCGCTACGGTTCCGAACAGGCGCTGGGTTTGCTGGTGGCCTTGTCGCTGGTGCGTGAACTCGGGCCAGTCGTGACCGCATTGCTGTTTGCCGGTCGGGCCGGTACCTCGTTGACGGCGGAAATTGGCCTGATGAAAGCCGGCGAGCAATTGTCGGCGATGGAGATGATGGCGGTCGATCCGATTCAGCGGGTACTGGCACCGCGTTTCTGGGCGGGCGTGATTGCGATGCCGGTGCTGGCGGCGATATTCAGTGCGGTCGGTATCATCGGCGGTTACGTGGTCGGTGTGAAGATGATTGGTATCGACGAAGGTGCGTTCTGGTCGCAGATGCAGGGTGGCGTGGATGTCTGGCAGGATATTGCCAATGGCGTGCTGAAGAGTTTCGTGTTCGGTATTGCTGTCACATTCATCGCGCTGTTTCAGGGCTATGAAGCGCAGCCGACACCCGAAGGGGTAGCGCGCGCCACCACGCGCACGGTGGTCATTGGTTCACTGACGGTGTTGTGGCTGGATTTCCTGATGACGGCTTTGATGTTCAACTGAGGGCTGGTCGATAAATGGACGCACAATTAAATCACGCGCAATGCAACGCGCAATTAATCACTAGTTAAGGTACAGGCTCATGCAACGAAAATCACTGGATCTATGGGTAGGCCTGTTTGTGCTGCTGGGTGCGGCAGCGTTGTTTTTTTTGGCGATGAAGGCTGGCAACCTGAGCTCGCTGTCGTTCGCACAAACGTATCCGGTCACGATGCGCTTCGATAATATCGGCGGGCTCAAGGCGCGTGCGCCTGTCAAGAGTGCCGGTGTGGTGGTGGGTCGTGTTGCCAATATTTCGTTTGACGATAATCGTTTCCAGGCATCGGTCAGTATTGACATGGAAGCACGGTACAAATTTCCAAAAGATAGCTCGGCAAAAATCCTGACTTCGGGTTTGCTGGGAGAGCAGTACATAGGCCTTGAACCAGGCGGCGATACGAATGTGCTCGCTGCCGGTGACAACATAAAAATGACACAATCGGCCCTGGTTCTCGAGAATCTGATCACTCAGTTCTTGTTCAGCAAGGCAGCCGACGGAAAGGATCAAACCAAATGAACCCTGTTGTAAAACGCGTCTCGATGCTGGTGCTGGCTGTTGCCATGTCCGGTTGTGCCACCTCCCGAAATCCTCAGGATCCGTTTGAGGGTTACAACCGTGCCATGTTCAGCTTCAACGACGGCCTGGACCGTGTGGCGATCAAGCCGGCTGCTACTGCATACAGGAATGTATTGCCACAGTTCGTGCAGACTGGCGTGGGCAATTTTTTCGGTAACCTCGGCGATGTCTGGACCGCAGTCAATAATTTGTTGCAGGGAAAAGTAGAAGATGGCCTGAACGATTTCATGCGTGTCGCCGTCAACAGCACGCTCGGATTGGGTGGCCTGCTCGACATCAGTTCGGAAGCCGGCTTGCAAAAGCATCGTGAAGATTTTGGTCAGACCCTTGGTCGCTGGGGCGTATCGTCGGGACCGTACGTTGTTCTGCCGTTGTTCGGCTCGTCGACGTTGCGTGACACGGCAGCGACGCCGCTCGACATCGTTGGTGATCCGTGGACCTACAAGGATCCGGTCAATGTGCGCAACATGGGAACAGCGGTGCGATTGGTCGACTTGCGCGCCAGTGTGCTCGATGCCTCCAGCCTGATCGAAGATGCCGCACTGGATCGTTATGAATTCGTTCGTGATGCCTATATGCAGCGTCGTCAGAGCCGGGTGTATGACGGCGATGTACCCAAAGGCAAGGGGCGCAAGTCGAGCGTCGACGATTCGTACTTGAACGAGCGCTCGGCGACCTCATCTGAAGCTGATGGTGTGACGGTACCTGTTACCGCACTACCACAAGCGCCGGTGTCAGCGGAGGCACCGTCCGTACGTTTGGCTGACAAGACCGAGTAAGCCCGGACTTGAGTTCAGGCCCCAGTTATAGAAATGGAAAACCATGAAAAATTTTAAACAGTTGTTTGCTGCAGTCGTCACACTCGGTGTGTTGTCATTTTCCGGCCATGTCGTTGCCGCCGAAGTCGAGGCACCGGAAGCGCTGGTCAAGCGCATCAGTCAGGAAGTACTTGATATTGCCAAGGCTGACAAGGCGATTCAAAATGGCAGCCAGCAGCGCGTGCTGCAAGTCGTCGAAGAAAAAATCCTGCCGTCTGTCGATTTCAAGAAGATGACTGCACTGGCAGCAGGGCGCTTCTGGCGCAACGCCACACCCGAACAGCAACAGGCGCTGACGACACAATTCCGTAGCTTGCTGGTCTACACCTATTCGGGTGCCATCTCGCAAGTGCGCGACCAGAAAGTCGAGTTCCTGCCGATGCGTTCGATGCCCGCTGATGTCGACGTCGAGGTGCGTTCGCGGGTGTTGCAATCACGTGGAGAGCCGCTTCAACTCAACTACCGGCTCGAAAAAACGGAGGCTGGCTGGCGCATCTATGACGTCAATGTGCTGGGTGCCTGGCTGGTTGAAACGTACAAAAGTACGTTTGCAGCCGAGATTAGCCGTGGCGGTGTCGATGGCCTGATCAAGGCGCTGACCGACAAGAACAAGTCGCTCGCCGCCAAGTCGTCAAGCTGATTGTCCATGATGTTTGCCCCTGCCCAATCGATGACCTTTGACACCGCGAAAGGTGTCCTTGACACCGGCTTGCGTGCGATCGCGACTGGGCAGCAGGTCATCGATCTGGCGCAAGTCGGTCGCGTCGATTCAAGTGCCGTGGCGGTCCTGTTGGGCTGGCAACGCGCGGCACATGAGCGTTCTGCGCTGCTGCACTTTACCAATCCGCCTGCCAGTCTGACCAGCCTAGCGACCTTGTACGGTGTCGCCGAGCTGTTGCAAGTCCCCCGCGCTGACTTGCCACATCACTGATTTCACGGTTCGGCAGGTAAATTCCGTGATCGGAAATCCCCTATAATCGAAGGCGTTCTTCCAGCATCGGACGACCCCGAATTTCTGTATTTTGCTCACTTCCGGATGACATCCGGATTACTTCCAAGAATTGCGCAACCGCCCCCATGGCCGCCATCCAGATTACCAATGTAGAAAAAAGCTTTCAGTCGCTGCGTGCGCTCGACCGCGTATCGCTGTCGATCGAGCAGGGTGAATTCTTTGGCCTGCTCGGCCCGAACGGTGCCGGCAAGACCACACTGATCTCGATCATCGCCGGTCTGAGCCGGCCTGATTCCGGTACCGTCACGGTCGAAGGCCATGATGTGGTGACCGATTACCGGGCGGCACGCGCGCGCCTTGGTGTGGTGCCGCAGGAATTGGTATTCGATCCATTCTTTTCAGTGCGCGAAACCTTGCGCATGCAGTCCGGCTATTTCGGTCTGAAGAACAATGACAAGTGGATCGACGAAATCATGCATCACCTCGATCTGACCAACAAAGCCGATACCAACATGCGTGCGCTGTCGGGTGGCATGAAGCGTCGTGTGCTGGTCGCGCAGGCGCTGGTGCACAAGCCGCCTGTGATCGTGCTCGACGAACCGACCGCCGGCGTCGATGTCGAACTGCGCCAGACCTTGTGGAAGTTTGTTGCCCGCCTAAACCGCGAAGGGCACACCGTCGTGCTGACCACGCACTATCTCGAGGAAGCACAGGCACTGTGCAATCGGGTGGCGATGCTCAAGGCCGGCAAGGTGGTTGCGCTGGATTCGACGGCCAATCTGATCAAGCGCATCTCCGGTTCACAACTAGTGGTGCGTCTGGCCAGCGGCCTGCTGCCGGACAGTCTCAAGCCACTGGTCACCAATCCGGAGCAGCTCCGCTCAGGCAATCAGTTCACGTTACGCGTGACCGGCTACAACGATGTCGAACCGATCCTGGCACGCTTGCGTGAAGGCGGGGTCGTCATCGAAGACATGCAGCTCAAGCAAGCCGACCTCGAAGACGTATTTTTGCAAATTATGGACGGTGACCAATGATCGGTTTTCAGACCCTGTTCTACAAGGAAGTACTGCGCTTCTGGAAGGTCGCGACGCAAACGCTGACCGCGCCTATTGTCACTGCCATGCTGTACCTGGTGATTTTTGGCCACGTGCTGGAAGGCCGGGTCGAAGTTTATCCGGGTGTGGGCTACACCGCGTTCCTGATCCCCGGTCTGGTGATGATGAGCATTCTGCAAAATGCGTTCGCCAATACCTCGTCATCGCTGATCCAGTCAAAGATCACCGGCAATCTGGTGTTCGTGATGTTGCCGCCGCTGTCGCACTGGGAGTTGTTCAATGCCTATGTGCTGGCGTCCGTGGTACGCGGTTTCGGCGTCGGTGCCGGTGTCTTCGTGGTCACTGCATGGTTTGCGAAACTGTCGTTCGTGGCACCGTGGTGGATCCTGATTTTCGCCTTGCTGGGTGCGTTCATGCTGGGCACGATGGGCTTGATCGCCGGTATCTGGGCAGAAAAATTTGACCAGCTGGCAGCCTTCCAGAATTTTGTCATCATGCCGGCTACCTTCTTGTCCGGCGTGTTTTACTCGATTCATTCGTTACCGCCGATGTGGCAGACAGTCTCGCATTTCAACCCGTTTTTCTACATGATTGACGGTTTCCGGTTCGGCTTTTTCGGCCAGTCCGACGTCAATCCCCTACTGAGTCTGTCGATTGTCGGTGCCTTCACGCTGTTGCTGGCCGTGATTGCCGTCGGTATGCTCAAGAGCGGTTACAAGCTTCGTCACTGAACACGTTTTTTTAAAGATATCACCATGTTTCCTACTCCAGAACTCGTCAAGAGTTATATCGCTGCCGGCCTCGCTTGCAGTCACGTTGAAGTCGAAGGCGATGGCCAGCATTTCAAGGCCGTCATCGTGTCCGAGGCGTTTGCCGGCAAGCGTCTGATCCAGCGCCATCAGATTGTCTATGCCGCGCTCGGCGACCGCATGCGTGAAGAAATCCACGCATTGTCGATGAAGACCCTGACGCCCGAGGAGTTCGCCACGAATGGATAAACTTCTCATCACGGGCGGGCAGCGGCTGTCCGGCGAGATCCACATTTCGGGTGCCAAGAATGCTGCGCTGCCTATCCTGTGTGCCGGGTTGCTGACAGCAGACAGCGTGCACTTGTCGAACGTGCCGCAACTGCAGGATGTCACGACCATGCTCAAGCTGCTGCGGCAGATGGGCTTGCGTGCCGAGCAGGAAGGCAGCCAGGTCATGCTCAATGGTGCCGCCATCGACAAGCTCGAAGCGCCGTATGACATGGTGAAAACCATGCGCGCTTCGATCCTTGTCCTCGGTCCGTTGCTGGCCCGTTTCGGTGAAGCCAAGGTCTCGCTGCCAGGCGGATGCGCAATTGGTTCGCGACCGGTCGACCAGCACATCAAGGGTTTGCAAGCGATGGGTGCCGAGATCACGATCGAAGCCGGCTACATCCATGCCCGCGCCAAAAAGCTCAAGGGCACGCGCATCGTCACCGACATGATCACCGTCACCGGCACCGAAAATCTGCTGATGGCCGCCACGCTGGCTGAAGGAGAAACCATCCTCGAAAATGCCGCCCGCGAACCGGAAGTCGCCGACCTTGCGCACTTGCTGGTGGCGATGGGCGCGAAGATCGACGGCATTGGCACCGATCGCCTCGTCATCCAGGGCGTCGCCAGCTTGCATGGTGCCGAGCATACCGTCATTGCCGACCGCATCGAGACCGGCACGTTCCTGTGCGCGGTGGCGGCGACTGGTGGCGACGTGATCCTGAAAAATACCCGCAGTGACATCCTCGATGTGGCGCTCGACAAGTTGCGCGAAGCCGGCGTGATCCTGACGTCTGGCCCCGACTGGATTCGCGTTCAGATGGCGGCACGGCCGAAAGCGATCAGCTTTCGCACGACCGAATATCCGGGCTTTCCGACGGACATGCAGGCGCAGTTCATGGCGCTCAACTGTATTGCGGAAGGCACCAGTCACGTCACCGAAACCATCTTTGAGAACCGCTTCATGCACGTTCAGGAAATGAACCGGCTCGGCGCAGCGATTGATATCGAAGGCAACATCGCCATCATCAAGGGCGTCGATAAATTTGTTGGCGCACCGGTCATGGCGACCGATCTGCGTGCGTCGGCGTCGCTGGTCATTGCCGGTCTTGCCGCGCAGGGCCAGACCCTGATCGAACGGATTTATCACCTGGACCGCGGTTACGACCGCATGGAAGTCAAATTGTCGGCAGTCGGCGCACAGATCGAGCGAGTCAAATGAATATCCCCATCGAACAGCAACTGACCCTGGCCTTGTCAAAAGGGCGCATCTTCGATGAAACGATCCCGTTGCTCGAAGCGGCCGGCATCATGGTGACCGAAGACCCGGAAACATCGCGCAAGCTGATCCTGGCGACCAATAATCCGTATGTGCGCGTCATCATCGTGCGCGCGTCGGACGTGCCGACCTACGTGCAATATGGCGCTGCCGATTTCGGCGTGGCCGGCAAGGATGTCTTGCAGGAACATGGCGGCGAAGGCCTGTATCAGCCGATCGATCTCAATATTGCCAATTGCCGGATGTCGGTTGCGGTGCAGGACGGGTTCGACTACGCGACCGCCGTGCGCCACGGTGCGCGCCTGCGCGTCGCCACCAAATACGTGCAGACAGCGCGCGAGCATTTCGCCTCGAAGGGCGTGCACGTCGACCTGATCAAGCTGTACGGTTCGATGGAGCTGGCACCGCTGGTGGGGTTGTCGGACGCCATCGTCGACATGGTCAGCACCGGCAATACGCTGCGCGCCAATAATCTCGTCGAAGTCGAACACATCATGGAAATCTCGGCGCGGCTGGTGGTCAACCAGGCCGCATTGAAACTCAAGCGCGAGCGTTTGCAACCGATCCTTGAAGCCTTTGAAAAAGCTTCCCGGATTTAACTCGGCGCCCGCTTGAGACAGGTACACAACAGGTACGCAACACGTAAGAACAGGCACAAACAGGCAAACCATGACAATCCAGATCCGCAAACTTGATTCCACCGAACCCGATTTTCTGGCTCGGCTCGACGCCGTGCTGGCATTCGATGCCAGTGACGATGCCGCCATCGACCACGCGGCCGCGACCATCCTGGCCAAAGTCAAACGGCGAGGCGATGACGCCGTGCTGGAGTTCACCCATCAATTCGATCAGGTGGACGCTGACAGCGTCGGTGCGCTCGAAATCCCGCAAGCCCAATTGCACGCCGCGCTGAACAATCTGTCGCCAGTGCGACGCGACGCATTGCAGCAGGCCGCCGACCGCGTGCGCAGTTATCACGAACGTCAGAAAGCCGAATGCGGCTCTGCCGGCTTCACGTACACCGAGGCCGATGGCACCGTGCTGGGCCAGAAAGTCACACCGCTCGACCGCGTCGGTATCTACGTCCCGGGTGGCAAGGCGGCCTATCCGTCATCGGTCCTGATGAACGCGATCCCGGCCAAGGTGGCTGGTGTGGCCGAAGTCATCATGGTCGTGCCGACACCGGCGGGCGTCAAGAACCAGCTGGTGCTGGCCGCTGCGGCGATTGCCGGTGTCGATCGCGTCTTCACGATCGGCGGTGCGCAAGCAGTCGGTGCGCTGGCTTATGGCACCGCGACTATCCCGCAAGTCGACAAGATCGTCGGTCCCGGCAATGCCTATGTGGCTGCGGCCAAGCGCCGCGTGTTTGGCATCGTCGGCATCGACATGATTGCCGGCCCGTCCGAGATCCTCGTGATTTGCGACGGCAGCACCGATCCCGACTGGATCGCGATGGACCTGTTCTCGCAAGCCGAACATGACGAACTGGCGCAATCGATTTTGCTGTGTCCGGATGCGGCCTATCTGCTGGCGGTTGAAGCCAGCATCAACCGGCTCATCGAAGAGATGCCGCGCAAGGCAACCATCGCCACGTCGCTGACGAACCGCGGCGCGCTGATCAAGGTGCGTAGCATGGAAGAAGCCTGCGAGATCGCCAACCGGATCGCAGCCGAGCATCTGGAGATTTCTGCTGCCGAACCACAGCACTGGGCAGATCAGATTCGTCATGCGGGCGCGATGTTTCTTGGCCGTTTTTCTTCCGAAGCGCTGGGCGATTATTGCGCCGGTCCGAATCATGTGCTGCCGACCTCGCGCACGGCACGGTTCTCGTCGCCGCTCGGTGTGTATGACTTCCAGAAGCGCTCGTCGATCATTCACGTCAGTGCCGCCGGTGCCATCACGCTGGGCAAGATCGCCGCCGAGCTGGCCTATGGCGAAGGCTTGCAGGCGCATGCCCGCTCGGCAGAAATGCGCTTGCGATAAATGCCGGACCGTGGCGTGGCTGACTGGCACAATCAGGTCTTCTGTGAAGACGCGCTGGCGGGATTGGCACGGATTCCTGATGGCGCGATCGACCTGATTCTGGCCGATCCGCCTTACGGGCTGGGCAAGGATTACGGCAACGATTCTGACAAGCTGGCCACGGCCGAGTATCTGGCGTGGATGCAATGCTGGATCGATGCCGCTCTGCCCAAGCTCAAGCCCAACGGCAGCCTGTACATTTTTTTGACCTGGCGCTATTCGCCGGAAATTTTCGTGCTGCTGAAACAGCGCATGACGATGGTCAATGAAATTGTCTGGGACAGACGGGTGCCGTCAATGGGCGGTACCGTTCGCAAGTATTCATCGGTGCACGACACGATCGGCTTCTTCGCCAACAGCAAGGATTACTACTTCGACCTCGATGCGATCCGGATTCCGTACGACGCCGTGACCAAAAAAGCCCGGTCACGTTCGATCTTCGTCGGTGCGAAATGGCTGGAGCTCGGCTACAACCCGAAGGATGTCTGGAGCGTCTCGCGCTTGCACCGCGAACACCGCGAACGCGCCGATCATCCGACCCAGAAGCCGCTCGAAATTGTCGAGCGCATGGTCAAGGCATCGTGTCCTCCGGGGGGCATTGTGCTCGATCCGTTCATGGGCAGCGGTACCACGGCGGCCGCGGCCAAACGCTGTGGTCGCCAGTTTGTCGGCTTTGAACTCAATGCCGATTATTGCGCGATGATTGCGCAGCGGCTGGCACAACTCGACACGGACGCGCAAGACGCGGCCTGATTTTTACCTTGCTTACGGATATCCCATCATGTCGTTAATCGAAAACATCATCCGCCCCGAAGTGCGTGCGCTGTCGGCCTATCACGTGCAGGATGCGGAAGGCTTCCTGAAACTCGATGCGATGGAAAATCCGTACCAGCTGTCAGCCGAGCTGCGCGCAGAACTCGGAGCGCGACTGGCTGATGTTGCAATGAACCGCTATCCGGTGCCCAGCTACACCAGGCTCAAGGCCGGACTGTGCGAACGCTTCGGCGTGCCGGCCGGTTTCGATGTGGTGCTCGGCAATGGATCGGATGAACTGATCGCGATGGTCTCGGTCGCCTGTGCGCGGCCCGGTGCGAAAGTGCTGGCACCGCTGCCTGGCTTCGTGATGTATGCGATGTCGGCGCGCTTTGCCGGAATGGAATTTGTCGGCGTGCCACTGCAAGCCGACCTCACGCTGGACTTGCCGGCGATGCTCGCGGCGATCGCGCAGCACCGGCCCGCGATCACATATCTGGCCTATCCGAACAATCCGACCGGCACGCTATTCGACAGCGCTGACATCGTCACCATCCTGCATGCGGTGGGCGACAGCGGTGTGGTCATCGTCGATGAAGCCTATCAGCCATTCGCGCCGACGAGCTTCATGCCGCGTCTGGCCGAGTTCGATAATCTGATTGTCATGCGCACCGTCTCGAAGCTCGGACTCGCTGGCATTCGCCTTGGCTACATGTCCGGTAGCGCGGCGTTGCTGGCAGAATTCGACAAGGTGCGTCCGCCTTACAACATCAACGTGCTGACGCAAGCTGCAGCGGAATTCGTACTCGAACATACCGACATGCTGGACGCGCAGGCGGCGATTTTGCGCGAGCAACGCAGTGTACTCAGTGCTGCGCTGGCCGCGTTGCCAGGCGTCGAAGTCTTTCCGTCAGCAGCGAATTTCCTGCTGATCCGGATTCGTGGCTGTGGCAAAACCGGCGATGACGTTTTTGCCGATCTGCTGGCGCGCAAAGTACTGATTAAAAATGTGGGTAAAATGCATTCTCTGCTGGAAGATTGTCTGCGGATTACCGTCAGCACACCGGAAGAAAACGCCGCATTTCTCGCTGCATTTACCGCATCCCTTTCATCATCATCTGGACCGAATAATGTCAACCGCACCTGAAATCCAGCGCATCGCCGCTGTCACCCGCAACACCAACGAGACCAAGATCCGCGTCACGATCAACCTCGATGGCACCGGGCGTCAAAACCTGAAATCGGGCGTGCCGTTTCTCGATCACATGATGGATCAGATCGCTCGCCACGGCCTGTTTGATCTTGATGTCGAATGCGACGGTGACCTGCATATTGATGCGCATCATACTGTCGAAGATATCGGCATCACGATCGGCCAGGCGTTTGCGCTGGCCATTGGCGACAAGAAGGGCGTGCGGCGTTACGGTCATGCTTATGTGCCGCTCGACGAAGCCTTGTCGCGCGTGGTGATCGATTGCTCTGGCCGACCGGGCCTCGAATTCAATGTGCCGTTCACCCGTTCGATGATTGGCGCGTTCGATGTCGACCTCGTTCATGAATTTTTCCAGGGTTTCGTCAACCACGCACTGGTCACGCTGCACATCGATAACCTGCGCGGTGACAATGCCCATCATCAATGCGAGACCGTGTTCAAGGCGTTTGGTCGCGCATTGCGCATGGCAGCCGAACGGGATCCGCGCTCGGCCGGTACGATTCCGTCGACCAAAGGCTCGCTGTAATTCGTCCGTTTTTTTATTGATGTCAGACCTTCAAGCATGAACAAAATTGTAGTAGTCGATTACGGCATGGGGAATTTGCGCTCGGTAGCGCAAGCCTTGCGCCAGGTGGCACCGGATGCCGATGTGCGCATTTCAGGTGACGTGCAGGACATCGTTACGGCAGACCGGCTGGTCTTGCCGGGGCAGGGCGCTATACCGGATTGCATGCGCAGCCTGCGCGAATCCGGCCTGCAGGATGCGCTGCTTGAGGCAGTGCGCAGCAAGCCACTGCTCGGGGTCTGTGTCGGAGAGCAATTGCTGTTCGACTGGAGCGAAGAAGGGGATACGCCAGGTCTTGGCCTGCTGCCCGGAAAAGTTGTCAAGTTTCAGCTGGATGGCCAGTTGCAGGAAGACGGCTCGCGTTTCAAAGTGCCGCAGATGGGATGGAACCGAGTACGTCAAACGGCGATTCATCCTCTTTGGGAGGGGATTCCCGACCAGAGTTATTTTTACTTCGTTCACAGTTATTACGCTCAACCTGCCGATGCGTCCCATGTCGCTGGTGAAAGCTTGTACGGAGCACCTTTTGCCTGCGCGGTTGCGCGTGATAATATTTTCGCCACCCAGTTCCACCCCGAGAAAAGTGCGTCGGCCGGTTTGCAGCTCTACAAGAATTTTGTGCACTGGAATCCCTGAGCGCGGTCGACCCGATCGCTTGTCATTTACATTTTTATTTACTTAATCAACAGCCATGTTGCTCATTCCCGCTATCGATCTCAAAGACGGTCATTGTGTTCGCCTTAAACAAGGTGACATGGATCAGGCCACCGTATTTTCCGAAGACCCGGGCGCGATGGCGCGTCACTGGCTTGAGCAGGGCGCGCGTCGCCTGCATCTGGTCGACCTTAATGGTGCGTTCGCCGGCAAGCCAAAAAATGAAAGCGCCGTCAAGGCCATCGTCAAGGCAGTACGCGAGTTTGCCGAAGCCAACGGCATCGATGAAATCCCGATCCAGCTCGGCGGCGGTATCCGCGACCTCGATACCATCGAACGCTATCTTGATGATGGCTTGAGTTACATCATCATCGGAACTGCTGCAGTCAAGAGTCCGGGCTTTCTTCAGGATGCCTGCAGCGCCTTTCCGGGCCAGATCATCGTCGGCCTGGATGCCCGTGACGGCAAGGTCGCCACCGATGGCTGGAGCAAACTGACCGGCCACGAAGTCATCGACCTGGCCCGAAAGTTTGAAGACTACGGTTGTGAAGCCATCGTCTATACCGACATCGGCCGCGATGGCATGATGGGCGGCATCAACATGGAAGCCACCGTCAAGCTGGCGCAAAGCATGACGATCCCGGTCATCGCATCCGGTGGCGTGCATAACGTCAAGGATGTCGAGGCGCTGTGTGCAGTGCAGTTTGAAGGCATCGAAGGCGTTATTTGCGGACGGTCGATTTATGAAGGCACGCTGGATTTGCGCTCGGCACAAGAGCGTGCCGATACGCTCACTGCCGATCTGGATCAAACCATCCCCGATACCCCATGACACTGGCAAAACGGATCATTCCCTGTCTCGATGTGACGGCAGGTCGGGTCGTCAAGGGTATCAACTTTCTTGAGCTGCGCGACGCCGGTGACCCGGTAGAAATCGCCCGCCGCTATGACGAGCAAGGTGCCGACGAGATCACTTTTCTGGATATCACGGCCACCTCGGACGGACGCGACCTGATTTTGCACATCATCGAAGCCGTTGCCTCCACCGTCTTCATTCCGTTGACGGTCGGTGGCGGTGTGCGCGTGGTTGAAGACGTGCGACGCTTGCTCAATGCCGGTGCCGACAAGGTCAGCATTAATTCGTCAGCGATCAGCAATCCGCAACTGGTCTTTGACGCAGCGCAAAAACACGGATCGCAATGCATCGTCGTGGCAATTGACGCGAAGCGTTCCGGCGAGGGCAAGTGGGAAGTCTTTACCCATGGCGGGCGCAAGGCGACCGGACTGGACGTGATCGAATGGGCGAAAAAAATGGCCGCGTTCGGCGCCGGCGAATTGCTGCTGACCAGCATGGATCGCGACGGTACGCGCAGCGGCTTTGATCTGGCGTTAACCGCGGCGGTATCCGATGCGGTTAGTATTCCGGTCATTGCCTCTGGTGGTGTCGGTGGTTTGCAGGACCTTGCCGATGGTGTTCGGATCGGCAAAGCCGATGCCGTGTTGGCAGCAAGTATTTTTCATTACGGCCACCACACGATTGCCGAAGCCAAGCAGTTCATGGCGGCCCAACAGATAGCGGTGAGATTGACATGAGTATCAAGGTGAAGTGGCTCAACAAGGTCAAGTGGGACGAATACGGTCTGGTTCCGGTGATCGCTCAGGAGCTGGGCTCCAATGATGTCCTGATGTTCGCCTGGATGAATCGCGATGCGCTTGAGCGTACGGTCGAACTCGGCGAAGCGGTGTACTGGAGTCGATCGCGCAAGAAGTTGTGGCACAAGGGCGAAGAGTCCGGGCACACGCAAAAGGTGCACGATATTCGCCTCGATTGTGATGAGGATGTCGTTCTGCTGAAAGTGGAACAAACTGGCAATATCGCTTGTCATACGGGCCGGCACTCGTGTTTCTTTCAGAAGTTTGAAGGGTCGGTCGGCGATGGCGAATGGGTCAGCGTTGACCCGGTGCTAGTGGACCCCGCCAGTATCTACAAATAACCGGTGGCGCAGCCTGACTGCGCTGTTATCCCTCTCTTTCATACAAGGCACAGGTTGCGATGGTTCCCCGACTATCGCAACAAGATCTCATGAGCACTACATTGCAAAGACTGGCTACCGTCATTGAAAGCCGCAAACTGGCTAATGGTGGCGACCCGGCAAACTCGTACGTGTCCCGTTTGTTTTCAAAAGGCGACGACGCGATCCTGAAAAAAATCGGCGAAGAAGCGACCGAGACCGTGATGGCAGCCAAGGACGCACGGGTGGATGGCGACACCAGCAAGGTGATTTATGAATGCGCGGACCTGTGGTTCCATTCGCTGATCATGCTGGCGCAGTTCAACCTGACGCCTCAGCAAGTGCTCGATGAACTGGCGCGTCGCGAAGGCTTGTCCGGGATCGAGGAAAAAGCCAACCGCAAATTGATCGAGCGCGAGATAAATGGCGACTAGTCTGCCATTGAGCGGGACATCGTCGTACTGGTCAGTAACTATCCATTCCTTTTCGGAGCAACCGCATGAGTGCCTGTCTTTTCTGTAAGATCGCCGCGAAACAGATTCCGTCCACCGCGATTTACGAGGACGACGACGTGGTGGCTTTCCTCGATATCCATCCAGCGGCACCGGTCCATTTTCTGATCGTACCGAAGGAACATATTGCTACCCTCGCCGATTGCACCGAACATCATGCCTTCTTGCTTGGCAAGATGATGCTGCTTGCGCCCAGGCTGGCTGCAGAGCAGGGCTGCAATTATGTGGTCGATGCTCAAGGCGTTGCCAGCGGCGGTTTCAAGACTCTTTTTAACACCGGCCCGGATGGCGGTCAGGAGGTGTACCATTTGCACCTTCATGTGATTGGTGGTCCGCATCCTTGGCGCGGGTAGTCGCCAGTCCTAATCCAACCATTCAATCATCGTAGTACGTTTGCATACGCAAGGAGTAATTGTCATGGGTTCATTCAGTATCTGGCATTGGTTAATCGTTCTGGTTATCGTGATGCTGGTTTTTGGCACCAAGAAAATTGGCAGCATGGGCTCCGACCTTGGCAAGGCCGTCAAGGGTTTCAAGGACGGCGTCAAGGGCGACGAAGAAACCGAGGCTGGCAAGACAACCACCGCCAAGTCGGACGACAAGGCCACCATTGACGTTGATGCGAAAGAGAAGACGAAGAGCTAATGCGGTCCTGGCTGGATATTCCAGTCCGTCCGGTTCACTCTGACTCCCCCCACATGATAGATCTCGGTCTCACCAAGATTGCCTTGATAGGCGTTGTCGCCCTGGTCGTGATCGGCCCGGAAAAGCTGCCGCGTGTCGCCCGCATGGCCGGTACTTTGTACGGCCGCGCGCAGCGCTATATTTTGCAAGTCAAAACCGAAGTCAGTCGTGAGATTGAGCTCGACGAACTGCGCAAGATGCACAAAGATGTGCAGGAAGCCGCCAGTGACGTCGGTCAAAGTATCTCGAAGAGCATGAACGAGGTCGAGAGTTCGATGCAATCGGCCTGGTCCGGCAATGCCTACGAAGAAAACGCCTTGAGCGATACGCCGACACCTGATCAGGTAGCCGTGAAAGCAAAGCTTTTCCGCAAGAAAAAACTGGCACGCAATTCGGCTCTGCCAAGCTGGTACAAGCATCAGAATGGCCATAAGTCACACGTCATTTCCGGTGCGGCACGGGTTGCCAGATACCGACCGTCCGGTTCATCAGGAAACGGTTTTTTCCTGTGATGACCGTCCTGCGCTGCCGTGATTATCCCTTTTTGAAATTCCCTGTTTCCGGCACCTCATCATGAAACCAGACATTCTGTCGGAGGGGGTGCAAGACACCTTCATTTCGCATCTGATCGAACTGCGCAATCGCATCCTCAAGGCCTCGATTGCCGTGGTCGTCGTGTTCTTGTGCCTCATGCCGTGGGCTGGCCAAATCTACGATTTGCTGGCCTATCCGATGATGGTGGCATTGCCGGAAGGCAGTCACATGATCGCCACCGGTGTCATTACGCCGTTCCTGATCCCTGTCAAGGTGACCTTGCTGGTGGCGTTCATGATTGCGTTGCCGTGGGTGCTTTATCAGCTATGGGCTTTTGTTGCTCCCGGCCTGTATTCCCACGAGAAAAAACTGATCGCCCCGCTAGTCGTGTCGTCTTCTGTGCTGTTCGTGACTGGCGTGGCATTCTGCTATTTTTTGGTGTTCAGTGTCGTATTTAAATTCGTCAACAACTTTGCGCCGAAGTCGATTTCCGTCGCGCCGGATATCGATGCCTATTTCGGTTTTGTGATGACGATGTTCATCGCATTCGGATTGACGTTTGAAGTGCCGATCGTTGTGATCGTGCTGGTGCGAATGGGCATTGTCTCGGTCGAGAAGTTACGCGAGGTTCGTCCGTACGTGATCGTCGGAGCCTTCGTGCTTGCGGCTGTCGTGACACCGCCGGATATCATGAGTCAGCTCTTGCTGGCGGTGCCGCTGTGTGTTCTGTATGAAGTGGGTTTGCTGGTCGCACCAATGTTTACCCGTATGACCAAGGCTCCCGAGGACGTACCGGAAGCCTAAGCCTGACGCAGCCACTCAATCAGTGGCTGCACATCACTGAAGGCGCTGGCAATGTCGTTCTCCAGCGTCATCGGTGTGGTGTCCTTCAGGCTGGTCGCGCTCCAGGCTATGAAATTCTTCAGCTTGATCGTTTCGATTTGTGGCTCGTCCGCATCAAAGCCTTTGGGTGGGCGTGTCAGCTTGCCCTCTTGCTGCAATCCGCCGTAGCGTGCATCGAAACTCTTTTTCTTCAATACCTTTGCAAGACCACCCGGATCGGCGATCACATGCTGTCGAATCCGTCGCAAACGATCGGCTGGTGGCATGTACTCGCCGCCGGCCACGAGCAAGTTGCCTGCTGCGTCAATCTGGAAATAGTACGACGGCCCGCCACCCTCGCTAGGCTTCTTCATTCCATTTGGAATGATGGCGGCTGAAAACGTTGTCTTGTAGGGAATCTTGACGTGCGAGAAGCGCATGTCGCGATTAATGCGGAAGAGCGCTTTTTTGGGATTGCAATCCGCTACCAGCGGATCAAAGCGCGCCATCGTCGCAATCAGTCCTGTGACCAGTTCAAGAAATTCGGCGCGCAGGATGTCATAGCGCGGTTTGTTCATGACGAACCAGGCACGGTTGTTATTCTCGGAAAGCTCGGCAAGAAATTGCGTCAGGTCGCGCAGATGCATTCGGCTTACTCGCTGTCTATCGGTCGTTGTTGCTGCTTTGGTCGCTTGCCGATGGTGACATCCAGCGTGGTCTCTTGAAGTTTTCGTTGTACCGTCATCTTCGCCTTCTTGCCGGGGGTGAGTTGCGCGATCAGATTGAGCATTTCGGTGGTGTCGGTGACGGGCTTGCCCTCGACTGCCAGGAGAATATCGCCAGGTCGCATGCCCGCCCGGTCGGCTGGTCCATTGCGTTGAACCCCTGCAATGATGGCTCCGGATTTGCGGTTAAGCCCAAAGCTCTCGGCCAGTTCCAGCGTTATGTCCTGTGGCTCGACACCTATCCAGCCTCGCACGACCGAGCCGGTATTGATGATCGACTCCATCACCATTTTGGCGGTACTCACCGGAATGGCAAAACCGATGCCAAGCGAGCCACCGCTGCGCGAATAAATGGCGGTATTGATGCCGAGCAGATTGCCATTCGTATCGATCAATGCGCCCCCTGAATTGCCAGGATTGATGGCTGCATCGGTCTGGATGAAATTTTCAAACGTGTTGATGTTCAGGTGATTGCGGCCGAGCGCCGAAATAATGCCCATCGTTACTGTCTGGCCGACACCGAACGGGTTGCCTATGGCAAGCACCACATCACCGACCATCGATTGTTCGATGTGGCCGAGCGTGATTGCCGGCAGGTTTTGTAGTGCGACCTTGACAACGGCAAGGTCGGTTTCAGGGTCTGCGCCGACCACTTTGGCGACGGCTTTGCGTCCGTCGGCAAAGGCAACTTCAATTTCATCTGCCGCTTCAACGACATGATTGTTGGTCAGGATATAGCCTTGCGAGCTGATGACGACACCCGAGCCAAGGCTCACCTGTTTTTCATCGAGCTCCGGCCGCTCGCCAAAAAATTTCTTGAAGAACGGATCGTCAAGCATCGGATTGCGAGCCTGTCTTGCGCCTTTGGTCGTATAAATGTTGACAACGGAGGGCATGGCCAGGCGCGCGGCATCACGATACGAGCCTTGTGTCGCAGGTAGTGTATTGGCGGGTGCCACCTGCACCGCGACGGTGGACGATCCCAGTCGCTCTTGATGCGAAGTGCCTGGCAGGTTATTGAGCCAGTCGGGTTTGAGGACCGCGACGATAAACCAGAGAGCAAGTGCCACGGTAGCGGTTTGAGCAAACAGAAGCCAGAGACGTCGCATAAATAGTGATAATTGGTAATTGAAAAATTAGTGTGAATCGAAGCAATCAAGTGAAACTTGCGTTGGTCATTTGCGTAATGCGTCGCGGATTTCTCGCAGCAAGAGGACGTCTTCCGGTGTCACTGATCGTGCTGGCGCGGGCTCAGGTTGCTTGTGCCTGGCTGCATTAACTAGTCGGACCATCTGGAAAATAATAAACGCCAGAATCACGAAATTAATCAGCACGGTCAGAAAACTCCCGTAGGCGAGTACGGCACCTGCTTTTTTAGCTTCGATCAATGATAACTGCATTCCCTGACCATTCAATGGCACGTAATAGTTGGAAAAATCAAGGCCGCCAAAAATGGTGCTGACGACTGGCATGATCACGTCTTGGACGATGGAATCAACAATCTTGCCGAATGCAGCGCCAATAATGACACCGACGGCGAGGTCCATGACGTTACCCTTGACGGCGAAAGTTTTAAATTCCTGCAGCATCCCCATGTGCTCCCCGATCGGATTGTTACCAAGTTTTCGATTGTACCGGTGCCGCCTGGTCTGCGCTATGCGGGCATTGCATGGCGGGCGTGTGATGGATTAAACCCACGTTATCGACCCTCTTTGAACCCTCTTTGGTGCCCAGTTGTTTGTCGTGAAAACTAAAAATCAAGTCGCCATTCAAAATGTTCCATTGAAAAACTTCATTAAAATACTGTCAGGAATACGTAAACGCTTTAAAAGGCGTGTCGCCTCCGATATAATCCGCGACTGCTAGCAGTTTCGAACGGAATTCGCATTTTGACTGATTGGGGTTGGTATGAGTAACGAAAAACAGGTCGATTCCGGTCGACGTGGTTTGCTCGTCGCGACGTGCGCGGCAGGCGGGGTAGCAGGGTTGGCAACAGCGGGAGCGCTTGTGTCTACTTTCGCACCGTCCGAGCGGGCAAAAGCCGCCGGGGCATCGGTGGAAGTCGATATTGCAGGCCTTGCGCCTGGCGAAATGAGGACCGTGGAGTGGCGCGGCAAGCCTGTATGGATTCTCAAGCGCACGCCCGAGATGATGGCCTCGCTGAAAGACACGAAAACCGATGCAGAGTTGGCCGATCCAAATTCCGAGCGCAACAAGGATGAGCTGACGCCGGAATACGCGCGCAATGAATTCCGTTCGATCAAACCGGAAATCCTGGTCGCTGTCGGAATTTGCTCGCATCTGGGATGTTCGCCAGGCACCAAGTTCCAGACAGGACCACAGCCATCGTTGCCGGACGACTGGCACGGCGGATTCCTCTGCCCATGCCACGGTTCGACATTCGACCTCGCCGGTCGCGTCTACAAGAACAAACCCGCGCCTGACAATCTTCAGGTGCCACGTCACATGTTTCTTGGCGACGGCAAGATAGTCATTGGCAAAGACGAGAAAGGCGAGGCGTAATCATGGCGTTTCACGAAAAAAAACTGCCGGCCAACGCGCCGATGGCAGACAAGGCCCTGAATTGGGTCGATTCGCGCTTCCCGTTGACCAAACTCTGGAACGATCAATGGGGCCAGTACTACGCTCCTAAAAACTTCAACTGGTTCTACATCTTCGGCTCGCTGGCGATGCTGGTGCTGGTGATGCAGATCGTGACTGGTATCTTTCTGGTCATGCACTACAAGCCGGACGCCACGCTGGCATTCGCTTCTGTCGAATACATCATGCGTGACGTGCCGTGGGGCTGGCTGGTGCGCTACATGCACTCGACCGGAGCGTCGGCGTTTTTCATCATTATTTATCTGCACATGACCCGTGCGCTGCTATACGGTTCGTACCGCAAGCCGCGTGAGCTGATCTGGCTGTTTGGCGTCGCGATCTTTCTGTGCCTGATGGGTGAAGCGTTCTTTGGCTACTTGCTGCCATGGGGCCAGATGTCCTACTGGGGCGCTCAGGTAATCGTCAACCTGTTCGGTGCGATCCCCTTCATTGGTCCTGACTTGTCGCTGTGGATTCGTGGCGACTACGTTGTGTCCGATGCGACCTTGAACCGGTTCTTTGCTTTCCACGTGATTGCTATTCCGCTTGTACTGCTGGGCCTGGTAGTGTCTCACCTGATCGCGCTGCATGAAGTCGGCTCGAACAATCCTGACGGTATCGACGTCAAGGACACATTGGGTCCTGACGGCCATCCGCTGGACGCGATTCCATCGCATCCTTACTACTCGGTTCATGACTTGTACGGTGTGACGATCTTTCTGACGATTTTCAGTGCAGTGATTTTCTTTGCCCCAGAAATGGGTGGCTACTTTCTCGAGTACAACAACTTCCTGCCTGCTGATTCGCTGAAGACGCCTCCGCACATTGCGCCGGTGTGGTACTTCACGCCGTTCTACTCTGTGCTGCGGGCAACGACGTCGCAATTCCTGTACGCAATGATGGTGGCCGTAGCAGCCTACGTCGCGCTACTGATCCTGAAGTCGCGCCTGTCCGGTTTGGCCAAGATGGCATCGGCGGTTATCGGACTGGTGGCGATTGCTTCGATGTTCGTGCTTGACGCGAAGTTTTTTGGTGTGGTGCTGATGGGTGCTTCGGTATTGATTCTGGCCGGCATGCCATGGCTGGATCATTCCGAAGTCAGGTCTATCCGTTATCGCCCAACCTGGCACAAGTACGTCTATGTCGTCTTCGGTATTTCATTCCTGGTTCTCGGCTATTTGGGTGTATTGCCTCCGACTGATGGTCGTACGCTGGTCTCGCAGATCTGCACATTCATTTACTTTGGCTTCTTCCTTCTGATGCCTTGGTGGAGTGCAGCCGGAAAATTCAAGCCCGTGCCGAAACGTGTCACGTTTCATCCGCATTAATTCGCCAAGGGATCAAGAATGAAACTGTTTAAAAAATTGATAATGGTGCTGGCATTCGTGCCCGCACTGGCTCTGGCGAACGAAGGCGCTGCCAAACTTGACCGCGCACCTGACCATGCTACTGATCTGACCTCGTTGCAACATGGCGCCAAACTGTTCGTTAACTATTGTTTGAATTGTCATGCAGCAGCATCAATGCGTTACAACAGGATGCGTGATATTGGACTGAGCGAAGACCAAATCAAGACCAATCTGCTGTTCGCTTCAGACAAGGTAGGCGATCTGATGAAAGTGTCGATGATGCCAAAGGATTCCAAGGAATGGTTTGGCGTCGTTCCTCCGGATCTGTCAGTGATGTCACGGGCAAAGTCTTCCGAGGCGGGGTCCGGGGCAGACTACCTGTACACCTATCTGCGCACGTTCTACAAGGACGAAAGTCGGCCGACCGGCTGGAACAATATGGTGTATCCGAATGCTGCGATGCCCCATGTATTGTGGGAACTTCAAGGGATTCGTGAAGCCAAATACGTCGAGGTCAAAGATCCGCATGACGAATCCAAGGTCATGCACAAGTTCGCGGGCTATACGCAGGTCAAGCCAGGAAAAATGACCACGATCGAATACGATCAGGCCATTGGTGACCTGGTCGGTTTCATGAGCTGGATGGGTGAGCCGGCACAAAACCAGCGCCGTCGCCTCGGAGTCATCGTTCTGCTTTTCATGAGTCTGTTTGTCGTCATCGCCTGGCGACTGAATGCGTCCTTCTGGAAAGAAGTTAAGTAATTTGTCTGGCCCGCACGTTGCGGGCAGGTTTGTCGGGGTGAGACGGTTATCGTCTCACCCCGTTGTTTCTAAGGAACTACAAAATGATGGTTCTCTACTCGGGTACTACTTGCCCGTTTTCCCAGCGCTGCCGCCTTGTGTTGTTTGAAAAAGGCATGGATTTTGAAGTGCGCGATGTCGACTTGTTCAACAAGCCGGAAGACATCTCGACGATGAATCCTTATGGTCAGGTACCCATCCTGGTCGAACGTGATCTGATTCTGTACGAGTCGAATATCATCAATGAATATATCGACGAACGATTCCCGCATCCGCAACTGATGCCGGCCGATCCGCTGATGCGCGCTCGTGCACGCCTGATGCTGTTCAATTTTGAAAAAGAATTGTTTGTTCATGTGCATGCGCTTGAAAATGACAAGACCAAAGGCGCTGAAAAGCTGCAGGAAAAAGCGCGTCAGGAAATCCGCGATCGCCTGACTACCTTGGCACCATTGTTCCTGAAAAATAAGTACATGCTGGGCGATGAATTTTCGATGCTCGACGTTGCGGTTGCACCGCTACTTTGGCGTCTTGATCACTATGGTATCGAGTTGTCCAAGACCGCCGCACCGCTGATGAAATATGCCGAACGGATTTTTTCCCGTCCTGCCTATATCGAGGCGCTGACGCCATCTGAAAAAGTGATGCGTCGCTGATCGAATCGTTCATCCCAACACGCTTGCGCGCACTCTGGAAGTTATTTTTCCGAGTGCGCGGCAAGCGACCCCCTGATAGGTACTTGCAGAGTCCCATGCCCGAATCTTCTACCAAGCCCTACCTGCTACGCGCCATCTACGAGTGGTGTACCGATAATGGCTATACGCCCTATCTGGCAGTTCTCGTTGACGCGAGTACCAAGGTGCCAATGCAGTTCGTCAAAAATGGCGAGATCGTATTGAACATCAGTTTCGATGCGACTAGTGCGCTGAAGATGGATAACGATCTGGTGCGTTTCAGTGCGCGTTTTGGGGGGGTATCTCGCGACATTTCGGTCCCTGTTGAAAATATCATTGCGATCTATGCGCGTGAAAATGGACAAGGGATGGCTTTTGAAGTGTCCCGTTTTCCAGCTCGGGATAGTGACGCAGGTGGCGCATCAGCAAGCAGCGAGGCAGCGCTTGTTACGGAGCCGACCAGCATTGCGCCGACGTTGACCTCGGTGCCTCAAGCATCGCAGGAGCCCGGGGAAAACAGCGGTAATGAAGACGACCCGCAGCCGCAGCCGCCAAAAAAAGGTGGTCGTCCAACGCTCACACGCATCAAGTAATCAAGTACAATATGCACTTTCCAGTTTCGCCGATTTAGCTCATCTGGTAGAGCACATGATTTGTAATCATGGGGTGGCGGGTTCAAGTCCTGCAATCGGCACCATTTAAAAAGCCCGTGATTTTATCGATCACGGGCTTTTTTCATGTTGATAGTCAATATTGACTATCCATTTCCTGCTTTCAAGCCGCCCCACCTGGGGGTCATCTGATGGCTGACACTGACCATGTCGAGCACGCGTCCGACCGTGTGGTCAACCATCTCTGCAATCGACGCCGGTCGCTGGTAGAACCCTGGCAGTGGCGGGAAAATGATGCCACCCATCTCAGTGACCGAGGTCATGTTGCGCAGGTGGGCAAGATTGAATGGCGTCTCGCGGACCATCAGGATGAGTCGCCGCCGTTCCTTGAGAACGACATCGGCCGCGCGCGTGATCAGGTTATCCGACATCCCCATGGCAACCGAGGCCAGCGTCTTCATCGAGCAGGGCGCAATGATCATTCCGTCAGACTGAAACGATCCGCTGGCAATCGAAGCGCCGACATCTCTGACGTTGTGGACCACGTCGGCCAGTGCGCCGATCTGTTTGCGGTCCATGTCGAGTTCGTGATGCAGGTTCAGTACGCCGGACTCGGAGACCATCAGATGGGTTTCGATGCCGCCGACTTCGCGCAATACCTGCAGCAGACGCACCCCGTAGATCGATCCGGAAGCCCCGGTGATGGCAATAATCAGGCGGCGTGGCGCTGCTGCTTCCATCACATCAGGCCTTGAGCAGAGTTTGCAGTTCGCCGGATTCAAACATCTCGTTCATGATGTCTGTGCCGCCGACGAACTCGCCTTTGATATACAACTGCGGAACGGTCGGCCAGTTTGAATAGTCCTTGATGCCCTGGCGAACTTCGGCGTCATCCAGCACATTGATGGTGACGAGGTTGTCGACGCCACTCGATTTCAGTAATTGAATCGCACGCCCCGAAAAGCCGCATTGCGGAAATTGGGCAGTGCCCTTCATGAACAGTACGACCGGGTTTTGGGTAACGGTCTCTTGAATCCAGGTTTTTACGTCGCTCATGCTTACCTCACTAGTTTGGTTGGTCATTATAGGAAAAAGCAGCTGCTCTTGCTTGATCAGGATTTGAGTTTTGCAAAGGCCGCTGCCATCGCATTGCCGGCATCGGGTGTGCGGGTCTGTTGCTGCTGATGATGTTGCGTCAGCCGTTTTGCATCATTGCGGTCAGCACGTTGCTCCACCTTGGCACCGGCTACCGGTGCGCTGTCGGTCAGTCGCATTGTCAGTGCGATGCGCTTGCGTTTTTCATCGACCTCCAGCACTTTGACGCGCACCACCTGGCCAGCCTTGACGACGCTATGCGGGTCTTTGACAAAGGTGTTCGATAGCGCAGAGATGTGAACTAACCCGTCCTGATGCACGCCGATATCGACGAACGCACCGAAGGCGGCGACGTTGGTGACCACGCCTTCGAGGATCATGTCAGGGCGCAAGTCACGTAGCGCTTCAACGCCCTCCTTGAAAGTCGCCGTGGTGAATTCCGGACGGGGGTCGCGACCCGGTTTTTCGAGCTCCTTCAAGATATCGGTGATCGTCGGCACACCGAATTTGTCATCGGCGTAGCGGGCTGGATTGAGCGACTTCAGCAAGCGCTCGTCGCCGATGAGCGCTTTCACGTCTTTCTGGATATCGGCCAGAATTTTTTGTACCAGCGCATACGATTCCGGATGCACGGCCGAGGCGTCAAGCGGATTGTCGCTGCCCATGACGCGCAAGAATCCGGCGGCCTGCTCGAAGGTCTTGTCACCGAGCCGAGGTACGTCGCGCAATGCGGCACGCGACGTAAATGCGCCTTTCAGGTCACGGTAGGTGACGATGCTTTGTGCGACGCTGCTGCTCAGTCCCGAGACGCGGGCCAGCAGCGGTGCCGACGCAGTATTGACATCGACACCGACCGCATTGACGCAATCCTCCACTACAGCATCAAGTGACCGCGCCAATTGCGTCTGGCCGACATCATGCTGGTACTGGCCGACGCCGATCGACTTCGGATCGATCTTGACAAGCTCTGCCAACGGGTCCTGCAAGCGCCGCGCGATCGAGACGGCACCGCGGATCGACACATCCATGTCCGGCAATTCGCGTGACGCAAACTCCGACGCCGAATACACCGAGGCGCCCGCTTCGGAGACCACAATCTTGGTCATCTTCAATTCCGGCCGCAGCTTGATCAGGTCCTGGGCGAGTTTGTCGGTTTCGCGCGAGGCGGTGCCGTTGCCGATCGAAATCAGTGTGACCTGATGTTTTTCAGCCAGTTGCGCCAGCGTGTGCAGCGACCCATCCCAATCGTTGCGAGGCTGGTGCGGATAAATGGTGCTGGTATCGACGACCTTGCCGGTGGCATCGACGACGGCGACTTTGACGCCCGTGCGCAAACCCGGATCGAGTCCCATCGTTGCGTGCTGTCCGGCAGGTGCGGCCAGCAGCAGCGCCTTCAGGTTGAGTGCGAAGACATTGATTGCCTCCACCTCGGCGCGCTCGCGCAGTCCGGTCATCAGTTCTGTTTCCAGGTG
Organism: Actimicrobium sp. CCI2.3; assembly: GCF_035019065.1. Lineage (NCBI taxonomy): Bacteria > Pseudomonadati > Pseudomonadota > Betaproteobacteria > Burkholderiales > Oxalobacteraceae > Actimicrobium > Actimicrobium sp. CCI2.3. The sequence continues at coordinate 82,077 of NZ_JASJWR010000011.1, forward strand.
CATGAATACTTTCACGCGCCACGCCCAGCGCACCGTGTCGGCCAGCCATTTGTCGGCGGGCCGGCCCTGATTGCGCACGCCGAAGCGTGCTGCGATGCGGCCTTCGCAGGGATTATGCGGTGCATCCCATTTCGGCTTTTCCGTTTCCGTGTCGAGACGCAGCACGATGGTCAGCATCTCTTCGCGTCGACCACGAAACAGCGCCAGCGCCCGATGTGACGGGATCGTGCCCAGCGTTTCGGAGTAATCAAAATAGTCGGAAAACTTGGCACCGGCATCCTGTTGGCCATCGATGACTTTCGATTCGACGATGCCGTGTTCGGTCAGGTATTCGCGCAGCGCCTGCAACAAGGTCGCGTCTTCGGCAAAGCGCTCCATGAGTATCTGGCGTGCGCCGTCAAGTGCCGCCTTGGTATCGGCGACGCCCGGATTGTCGCCGCTGTCGGTGCTGAATGGCGGTTTCAGGTACGCTGCCGCCGCGACTTCCGGATCCTGTTGCGGGTCGGCGAGCAGTGCGTCGGCCAGTTCGGTCAGGCCAGCTTCAGCCGCGATCTGCGCCTTGGTGCGGCGCTTGAGCTTGAATGGCAAGTACAGGTCTTCGAGGCGCGTCTTGTCTTCGGCATGCAGAATCATGTCGAGCAAGGCTGGCGTCATCTTGTTCTGTTCTTCGATGGCGCTGATGATGGCGCTGCGACGTGCCTCGAGTTCGCGCAAATAGCGCAGACGCTCTTCGAGCAGGCGCAACTGGATGTCGTCGAGGCCGCCGGTGACTTCCTTGCGATATCGTGCGATGAACGGCACGGTCGCGCCTTCGTCGAGCAGGGCGATGGCAGCGGCGACTTGGGCCGGACGGGCGACGAGTTCAAGGGCGAGGCGTTGTTCGATGGATGGCAGCATGGCGTGTACAGTGAAATGAAAATCAGGCGGTGAATGGAGAACGAATCAGGATTGCACGAAACAGCTATGACGTCACGCTGCACCGGCGGCCACCGCTGACGCGAGCGATGCCAGCCAGGTCTGCCCAGCTTTGTACCTCGGTGAACTGCGCAGTATCGAGCAGTGCGCATACCGCCGCAGCCTGGTCGTAACCGTGTTCCAGCAGGAGCCAGCCAGCCGGCTCAAGGAACGCTGCTGCGCCACGGATGATGTGGCGCAGCGCACTTAAACCATCGGAGTGATCGGTGAGTGCATCGACCGGCTCAAAGCGCAAATCGCCTTCGCTCAGGTGATGATCACCAGCGACGATGTACGGCGGATTGGCGACAATCATGTCAAAACGTTGTTCGCTCAGTGCCGCATACCAGTCACTGCGTAGCAGGTGCACTTGTACCGCGTGGCAGGTCGCATTGCGACGCGCTACCGCCAGTGCGGCGTCGCTGAGATCGACGGCACTGACAGCGGCGTCGCGCCGACTGTTGGCGATCGCCACGGCAATCGCTCCGGAACCGGTTCCCATGTCGAGCACGCGGCCCTGACGTGGCAGCCGATCGATCGCCAGCTCTACCAGCAGTTCGGTCTCCGGGCGCGGGATCAGGACCGCTGGCGTGACCTCGAAACGCAAGCCGTAAAATTCGCGCGAGCCAATCAGATACGCAATGGGCTCGCCGGCAATGCGGCGTGCAAACAACTCTGCGACACCGGCTGCCTGGGCAGGCGTGAGCGCTTGTTCGGACCGGGTAATGAGCGCGACGCGCGTCAGGCCAAGTACATGGCCGAGCAGGATGCGACGTTCCGCCAGTCCGGGTGCTGGTTGCTTCAGCACGGTGTCGATGGTGTCGCCAGCGAGGATAAGAGGCATCCTAGCGGCCGCGCTTGATGGCGATCCAGCCAAGTATCAGTACGAAACCGACAAACCAGACCAGTGACCATTGCGGAATTGACAGTCCGAAGAGCGGTGCATACGGCGTGCTGCAGAAGCCGTCGGCCTTGAAGACCAGCGGCAGCCAGTTCGCCGGTGCCAGCGCATTGAGCGACGTTTCCAGCGGATCGACACCGCAGGTAATTTCAGGATGGGCCTTGACCCATAGATGCCAGCCGGCAGTGCCCGCGCCAGCCAGCGCAACCAGTGCCGCGAAGCCCGCGCCGGTGGCGCTGGCACCGCGTGGCAACAAGGCAAACACCAGGCAGATCAGAGCGATCGCCGCAAACGCGTAACGCTGGATGATGCACAGCGGACAGGGTTGCATGCGCTCGACAATCTGCAAGTAGAGCGCCACGCCAAGCAGAACGAAACACGCCAGCGCGATACAGAACAGGATTGGTTTTGAGTTTTTCATGAGAGTGGCAAGGAAAAAAAGTCGGTGGAAAAAAAGTACGGGACCTTAACGGTAGCTGAAGCTGGCGAGAATCAATTGTCCTCGCCCAAAGCGGCCAGCAGTTCAGCCTGGTGTTCGGTTGCCAGCGCACCAGTCAGATCATTGAGGTCGCCGTCCATGATGAAGTCGAGCTTGTAGAGCGTCAGATTGATGCGGTGGTCCGTCATGCGTCCCTGCGGAAAATTATAAGTGCGTATCCGTTCACTGCGGTCGCCCGAACCGATCAGCGACTTGCGCGTGGCAGCTTCTTTTGATTGCTGCTCGCGCACTTGCGCATCCTTGATCCGCGCGGCAAGCACCTTGAGTGCCGACGCCTTGTTCTTGTGCTGACTACGGTCGTCCTGGCATTCGACCACGATGCCAGTGGGCAGGTGAGTGATGCGCACGGCAGAGTCGGTCTTGTTGATATGCTGGCCGCCGGCACCAGAGGCACGATAGGTATCGATGCGCAGGTCGGACGGGTTGATGTCGACATCGCTGATCTCGTCGACCTCGGGCATGACGGCCACGGTGCAGGCTGAAGTGTGGATGCGACCTTGCGTTTCAGTCGTCGGCACCCGCTGCACGCGATGGCCACCGGACTCGAACTTCAGTCGCGAATACGCACCGTTGCCGGTGACCCGCACGATGACTTCCTTGTAGCCGCCGACATCCGAACTCGATTCGGACACCATTTCGACCTGCCAGCGATTGCGCTCGGCGTAGCGCGTGTACATGCGCAACAGGTCGCCGGCGAACAGCGCCGATTCGTCACCGCCGGTGCCGGCGCGGATTTCGAGGAACAGGTTGCGCTCGTCGTTGGGGTCTTTCGGCAGCAGCATGGTTTGCAGGTCGGCTTCGATCTGCTCGGCGCGCGCGCGGGCGGCGAGGATTTCCTCTTGCGCAAAATCTTTCATATCCGGATCGGCCAGCATTTCCTGTGCAGTGGCGATGTCGGCTTCGGTGACGCGAAAGCGGTCATACAGTGCCACCAGCGGACCGAGCTCGGCATGCTCGCGGGTCAGCTTGCGATAGTTGTCCATGTCCGAAGCGAGGTCTTCTTGTGTGAGCAGCTCATTGAGTTCACCCAGCCGGTCGGCCAGCTGATCAAGTTTGACGAGCATCGATGGTTTCATTGGACATCCTGGAAAGCGGGTGAGACGCACGCCGGGTGGCGCATGGAATAGCGAAGAGCAGTACGCGTAACCGGCTAGCGGCGATTGCGGAACAATTGCGGCAGTAGCGCTGCGAGGCGGGCGCGTTCATCCCCCTCGGCGTTATTCAATGCATGTTGCGGGCCGTGCAAAAACTTGGCGGTCAGCCCGCGTGACAGGGCTTCGAGCACCACATTGATATCTTCGCCGCGTGCCAGCAGCTTGTGGGCGCGCTCCAGTTCATGCAAGCGCATCACTTCACTGGTTTCGTGCAGCTCCTGAATGACTGGCACGACGGCGCGATGGTCGATCCAGTGCATGAACGATTGCACACGGGTGTCGATGATGGCTTCGGCTTGGGATACTGCCGCCAGCCGACTTTCGAGGCCGGTCTGGACCACGGCACCCAGATCGTCGACGGTGTACAGGAAGACGTCATCGAGGCGGGCAACTTCATGTTCGATGTCGCGAGGCACGGCCAGGTCGACCATGAACATCGGCTTGTGACGACGAGTCTTGACCGCCCGTTCGACCATGCCCAGACCGAGGATTGGCAATGCCGAAGCCGTGCACGAGACGACGATGTCAAAAGCGGCCAGTTTTTCGGAGAGCTCGGCCAGTCTGATCGACTTGCCGCCGAATCGTTCTGCCAGTGCCTGGCCACGTTCCAGCGTCCGGTTGGCAATGGTGATCGATTTCGGATTGTGTGCAGCAAAATGGGTTGCGCACAATTCAATCATTTCACCCGCGCCGATGAACAGCACGTGCTGGTCGTTGATGCTGTCGAAAATCCGTTGCGACAACCGCACCGCTGCTGCTGCCATCGAGATGCTGTGAGCGCCAATTTCCGTCGTGCTGCGGACTTCCTTGGCGACCGAGAACGTACGCTGGAACAGTTGGTGCAGATAGGTGCCCAGGCCACCGGCTGCATCAGACTGGCGCACGGCTTCTTTCATCTGGCCCAGAATTTGTGGCTCGCCCAGCACCATCGAATCGAGGCCGGACGCGACCCGGAATGCATGTCGCACGGCTGCGTCTTGCGGGCGGGCATACAGGAACGGACGCAATTCGGAATAGGGCAGGTTGTGATAACTGGCAAGGAAATGAGCGGTCGAATCGAGTACTGCTTCGGCACCGCCCGGCAGGTCGCTGGCGGCGTACAGTTCGGTGCGGTTGCAGGTCGACAGGATGGCGGCTTCGTCACCGATACGCAGGTTGCCGTCCCGACCGAACCACGCTCGCGCTGCGCTGACTGCCTGACCGATCTGGTCAGTTGGGAACGCGACTTTTTCGCGCAGTGACAGCGGCGCGGTGGTGTGATTGAGTCCGAGAGCGAGCAATTGCATTGTATGGATGGACCGGCTTGCTTTGTGAGAAGTCATTATAGCGTGGGATGCGCGATGACCTGTCAGGTGTGCACACTGATCACCGGTAACACCACGGTGAAGGTGGTACCCAGGCCGACCTTGCTGGTAAATGAAATTTCGCCATGATGGCGTTCGATCACGGTTTTGACGAAGACCAGTCCGAGACCAATACCATCGTGGCGCGGCTGGTTGGGCTGGTCAACGCGCTGGAACCGGTGGAACAGTTTGACCTGATCGGACGCCGCAATGCCGTAGCCCTGATCGGTGATGTCGCAGACGACCAGCGTGCCAAGCAGGGTCGTGCGTTGCCGTAATGCGCAGGTAATGACGGTTCCTTCCGGGCTGTAGTTGATCGCGTTCGAGAGCAGGTTGGTGAAAGCCCGTGTCATCAGCCCGCGATCAACGCGGACCGCGAAGTGTTCGCTGGTGAGCTCGTTGCGAATCAGGATTTTTTTGCTGCTGGCCAGGGTCCACATTTCATCGGTGGCATCGAACACGATGTCCTGAAAATCATGCTCCTCCAGACGGTATTCATGAGACTCGGCGCGAGCGAGCTGGACAAAATTATCGGCTAGTCCGAGTGTCTTTCGGCATGCCTTGTCGATGCGGGAAAACAGCTCCGCTTCCGGCAATGCCGATGTCGGATCAGCCTGTAATTCCAGCAGCGCCAGGATGGATGCCTGAGGGGTACGCATGTCGTGCGACAGGAACCGCAGGGTTTCATCCCTGCTGCGTTCGGCCGACTTGATTGCCGAGATGTCGACAATACTGACGATCCAGCCGGTCAGCACATCCTCGTTCGAGCGGCATGCTGCGCTGCGTACCAGCAGTTCGGCACCCGCCTCGTTGCGATAGCCGATGCCGTCGGCGAAGGTCGCGGCACGCTTGGGATCGAGCAGGTCCCACCAGTCGAACGGCCCTTCGAGGTCGGGATCGAACGCATGCGGGACGGTTTGGCCCGGCGTCGCAAACAGGTAGGGCAGCAACGCGCCGTTGATGGTCTTGAAGCCGACGCGGCCAAAGTAATCGACCGCATGCTTGTTCGATAACAGGACATAGCCATCGACCGTCGTCACCAGCGTGGCATCGGGCAGGCTGTCGATGCTGTCGGAGACAAACTTGCGCAAGTCACGTACTCGCCGCGCAGCGTTTTTCATCGCATTGATGCGCCGCTCCAGCACGTCGGTATTGCGTGGTTCGCGCTGACGCTGCTCGGGCAATAAATGCGGTTCGCTGTCGAGTCGGCCGAATTCCTGGCTCAGATAGCTGATGGCCGCATCGAGTCTGCGCCAGCTCCACAGAGGATAAGCGATGATCAGGGCAATACAGGCCGCCGCCGGCGGTATCCACAGCCCCAGCCGAAAGGCCAGTAATGCGACAGCCAGGCTAGTCAGAAGTAATCCGGCCGTCGCCAGTAATCCCGTCCTCGGTGACAGAAACAGGTAGCCCAGCATCGCCAGCAATACCGGAAGGCCGCTCAGCAGCGCAGTTTGCCAGGGGCGTGCGGCGACTAGCGAGCGTTCATCGAGCAGGCTGGCCAGAATATTGGCGCTGATTTCAACTCCGGGCATGCCGCCGGCTTCGCCCGATAGCGGTGTCGGATAGGCATCAGTCATGCCGACGGCCGTCGCACCGATCAGCACGTATTTATTTGTGAAGAAGGCCGCCGGAACTTCGCCGCGCAGTACCGCGGCGTAAGGCACCGACATCACATGCCCGCTGCTGCCGGCATAGGGAATGAGCATTGGTCGCTCGCGGTGACGGGAAGCAGGCAACTGGTCGCTGCCGATCATCGCGGCGAAATGCTGCCAGGTCCCGCGCGCGCTGGTTTCATCGAGAAACGCGCTACGCAAGACGCCGTCCGGATCGATGACCATGCCAATATGACCCAGGCCCTTGGCGACTTGGGCGAATTCCGCTATCGGCGGTGTGGCGGTGTGGTCGACGCCGTTCTCAGTAATGACCACCGGCAGAATCACGCGCTTGCTGCGGACCATCGCTGCCTGCAGTGCCATATCACCAAGCCGGGGTGCCGGTTCGGGCTCCGACAGGATCACGTCGAGGCCAATGGCGCGTGGTTGCGCCGCACTGAGCTGGTCGATCAGCTGCGCATGTCGCTCGCGCGGCCACGGCCAGCGACCCAGTTCAGCCAGGCTGTAATCATCGATGGCAACGATGATGATGTCCTCGCGGGCAGGCCGGGGACTGGCAGAAATAAGCTGGTCATAGATCGTCAGGTCGAGTCGTCCCAGACCGTTTTGCCAGCCCAGTCCGGCAGCCAGCAACAGCATCACCAGCAACATCGTGATCCATTCGCGCAGCGCAAAATAATTTTTCATTGCCGTCAGTTGCGGCATGTGCAGGAAGGAGCGGATGGGCATGATGCGTTAGCGGGGCCAGTCTGATTGTGACGCGATCGGTTCGCCTTCATGGATGATCCACTGATCGGTCACGACAAAACTCTGCGTTGCCGAATACGGACCTGTGCTGCCATCGCTATTGCGAATTTGCACGCGGGTAAAGTAGGTACCGAATGGTGGACGCGGCAGCATCAGCAGCGGTTTTTTGCTAGTGGTGTTGAACTGGAGCCAGCTGAACCTGACATCGCGAGCGACCTGGAGATTGAACCCGGCAGCGGTCGGACTACGCCAGCTGAGCTGGAATTGGCGGCTATCGCTGAAGTCGACTGTCGGTGCCGAAGGTATCGGTGTCGGACTCTCCGCAGAGGGAGGCGGGCGCAGGCTGACTGGCACGATACGAGAAAAACCTTCCAATCCCATGGCATCGATGGCCGAGATACGTACGAAGTAGTCACCCGCATCGATACCGCCGAGCTGGATCGGATTGCCGGTAGACCGCGTTTCGGCGAACAGGTCCTCACCCCTGGCATCGGTACTGATCTGGAGGTGATAGGCCTTGGCACCCGCTAGCGTGCTGGTCTTGAACTGGGCAATACGACCTGGCAGCATCGCGGCTTGGCCGTTCAGTTGCGGCGCCTCCAGCAGCGCTACTGGCAATCCAGCCATGGCGGCACTGACGATATTGCCTTGTCCAGCTTGCAAGGTGACGCCGGGACCTGGCGTTCGCCGACTGACTTCGACGGCACCGGACAGCAATTCAGTGGCCGTCGTGCCATCGGCGAGCAGACCGACGCGGAAATACGTGCCGCGCACGCCGGCCATTGCCAGCGGCGTGCGGATCTCGAAGCGTCCCATGCTGGGTGCGAGCGGGCTGATTTGCGATTCAACTTTGCCACCGAGTATGGTGATTTCGGTTCGTGGACTGCGGGTGTATCGGGCCATGCGCAAGACAGACAGTCTGATGCGGGTATTCGACGGCAGTGAAACGCGAGACGCATCCGATAAGCCCAGCGTCAAAAAACTGTTGCTTGCGGTTTCAATCTGCATGCCCTCGGTCAACTGGCTGCCGACCTTCAGTTTCACAGATTGTTTGTCGGTACCCATCGCCGTGACTTTGCCGGACACCATGATGACGCGGGCTTCTCCGGGTTCGTCAGGCAGCAAGCTGGCCGGGATGACAATGGCACTGCCCACTGGAACGCTGGTGTCTTTGCTGATGTGATTGAGTTTTCCGATGGCAATCCAGTTACTGGTTGCCTTGGTAAATTGCGAGGCGATCGAGGACAGGGTGTCGCCCTGACGAGCGGTGACAGTAATGTCGGAGGCGGACACTAGCAGTCCGTCATTCGCTTCCGCCGACTGTGCCCGCGGCGAGGATAGCAATGCAACCGATACCAGTAAACCTATCCTGAGCCAGCCTGTTGTGGTTGCATGCATGCGTTTTCTTCACTGCAACTGACTCGTTAGCCGGAGACTTGTTCCAGACGGTAGCCGTAACTATAAACCGGTGCAAGCCGGAAACCATTTTCTGGGCGTAATTTTAATTTGGTACGCACCCGCGATACGTGGGTATCCATCGTACGCGACGGAATTTCAACGTCGCGTGACCAAACCGCTTCAAGAATATAGGCGCGAGACAGCGGTCGTCCCAGATTTCGAAACAGGAGCAAGGCCAGGTCGAATTCTTTTTGTGTCAGTTCCACCGCTTCGCCATGATCGAGCAAGCGACCGGTACGCGGTTCAAAAATGTAGTGACTGAACTGAATTTGCTCGATCGTGTTTTGAGTCGGATAAGCACGCCGCAACAATGCTTGCACCCGTGCAACCAATTCTCCACGCCGGATCGGCTTGATCATGTAGTCGTCCGCTCCCGCAGCCAGGCCAGCGACGATGTCATCTTCACCGGAACGACTGGTCATGAAAAGAACGGGCAAGACGGCGGGCAATTTTTCGCGCGCCCAGCGCAAGACGTCAGCGCCGCTCAGGTCAGGTACTTGCCAGTCGATGATCAGCATGTCAAAACTTTCCCGACGAAGCTGGTTCAGCATTTCTTTGCCACTTTGAAACGGATGGCAGACATGACCAGCAGCCGTCAGGACTTGGCATACCAGGTCGGTTTGTGTACGGTCATCATCAAGGACGGCAATTCTCATAGGCGGGCGTTCACAAAGGGTCTTCAGGATTAGTTGCCAACAATCTACCAACTTTTGTTAAACATGGGATTTTTTTCGTTTTGCTTTAACAAAAGTTCACAATAAAAATTGACATTTCATTCGGATAGTTCATTTATGCAACAGACCGGTCAACGGGAGTTTGTCAAAGGAGTTCTGCTCTTGAAAAAGAGTGTGTCCTCTCGCAAGCCCTTCAAACTGGTAAAACAAACCAAAACGACAGATTTCAAATTATTGGTCATTTATTGAAACTAATAGTATTCGGTGAGGTACATGCTGTATGCTCGGGTTACCAAGAAATATTTCTCGTATCCATCGGGAGCTTCTGCTACCTTTCGGTAGTAGAAGGCGGAACATGATTGAAAACGACGACTGGACCATGTGTATGTGTCGATGCCTAAAAACTGCCTCCGGAATTGCATAAAATGAAAACATCCACCGAACGCACTGCCTTCAGTGCTCGCTTGCAACTGGCGTTACGCAACGCCAATCATGCTGCGAACCATCCGACTTATTTGTCTCGCGAATTCAACTTCCGGTTTTCAGGTAGTCCGATTACCGTCCATGCAGCCAGAAAATGGCTGGTTGGTGAATCTATCCCAACTCAGGATAAGTTACGCGCCCTTTCCAACTGGCTGGGCGTTACTGCAGAGTGGTTACGTTTTGGCGGGCCGGAAGATAATGCGGTGATCTCGGCTCCCCAGAACAGCGGCGCTTCCGAATCGGCGCAATCGAAACTGATTGCTGACTTCATGGAGCTGGACATGCACCATCGTCAGATCGTGCAGGATTTCATCAAGTTGCTGGCCCAAAAGGGCCGACTACCACCTGACCTGATCCCGGAACGGGCCCCTCGGGTTGCCAAGCTGAAGACCAGTGCTTGAGCTGATAAGTTTAAATAGAAATAGCCCGCAACTTGCCGGGCTATTTTTTTGGGGGCACACCCTGTAATTCAGGTCGTGTGAAGTCACTGGTCGGGATGCTGTTATAAATAAGGGCTGGCGTATTGGCAATCGGGTATTTCAGCCGTGTATTTGTTGATGCCAAGGTGTATGAAGCGGTGTACGTTACAGGGCGCAATTTGCGCTGGCTGTCTGCATCGGGGCGGCGACGGGCCTGGGGATGTGCCGGCGTCTTTGTAATCGATCCAGCACGAATAGTCCGAATACCCTAGACTTCATCGGGCTTTGCGGCTCGGCGCAGGAATGGCCCAGCTGCCTGTCGCGACGGAACTCACGACGCCGGCGGACCACATCCCCATCACTTCCTCACATTTTGAAAGAAATGACACCATGACATCTCAAATGATTGATATTGCCAGCCATGACGGACAAACTTTTCAGGGTTACCTGGCGCTACCGCCGACAGGAGCTGGTCCGGGCATTGTGCTGATTCAGGAAATTTTCGGTGTTAACGGCCATATCAAGGCAGTGGCCGACCAATACGCGCTTGACGGCTACGTGGTGCTTGCACCGGACCTGTTCTGGCGTCAGCAACCGGGCGTCGACCTTGGTTATACCGAAACCGATTTCGGTGCGGCAATCGGTTTCATGCAAAACACGGATTTCCCGCTGGCGATACAGGATTTGACGGCAACGGTCAGCGCATTACGTGCACTGCCACAATGTAATGGCAAGGTGGCTTCGCTGGGATACTGTATGGGCGGCTTGCTGTCCTACCTCAGCGCAGCTAGCGCCGGCGTCGATGCCGCTGTGTGTTACTACCCGGGATCCATCGAGGAGCATCTGAATCTGGTCGACAAGGTGACCTGTCCGATCCTGATACATTTTGCAGAAAATGATCACTACATTGCGCCTGCGGCAGTGAAAGCGGTTCAGGAAGCATTCGCCGAAGTGAAAACGGCGGTAATTGAGGTCTATCCAGGCGTCGATCACGGGTTCAATTGCTGGGAGCGTCCGGCTTATCACCAGAAGACCTCGTCATTGGCACACGGCTTGTCACTGTCATTTTTGGCCAAGGCTTATTGAGGGAATTGAGGATTGTTCGTCTTTCGTCGGGCGAATATTTCTGCTTGGAAGAAGCTGCTGCAGCGCCAAATCAAAATCCTCTGAAGAATTTTCTCTAGAGAACACAGGCTCCTGGCTAAGACAGTTTTACTCATATCGGTGTACTCGATACGCGTGCCATTGATCAAGTACAGGCCAGGGCCGGTATGCTGTTGTTCGCTATCTATGTCAGTGATGGCGCGTGCCGTATGAACTGCAGGCACTGACCTCGATAGCTGGAAATCTCCACCCCCAGAGGAAAAATCAATAAAAAGCAACGCCGACAGTTCAACATCAGCCTGAAGCTGGAGGTCGTTCGCATGATCAAGAAACAGCGGCTGACGACCACTCGGAACAGCCGAAGTATGGATAGTGGCGAGACCGCGATTCGTCGCTGGATCAAACAATATGCTTGCTGAGTAAAGTGGAGTACGCGGAACCAGCACAACAAAAAGCCCGCCTGGTTAAGGGCGGGCTAAATGGTGAATCTATTGGTGGCCCGGGGCGGAATCGAACCACCGACAAAAGGCTTTTCAATCTTCATGCTTATTTATTCGCTGAAATTACCTGCACATGAGGTTTCAGGTATTCGATGACACCATCGTGACTGACGACGATGGATGTGCCGGTTGCTCTTGCTAGATCATGCGCACGCTGGACTGCCCTTTGCATGGCGACTTGCGAAAGGCGCAGATCGCGGTCCATGGCCTGTTCAATGGGTTGTTTGTTCATTATCGTTCGCTCCAGTCGATGAGGGCCGGCACGGAACCGGCTTTGTCATACAAAGCCCAAGCGTCCACGATGGGCGCATAGAGTTGTTCAAAATTATTTTTTCCGGCAATAAAGCGACGGCGAATCACTTCTTCCGGGATGTGATGGCCGCCTTGTCTGACCCTTTGCGCGACACGAGCAATGGCTTCTTCAGCGCTCGCCAATTGGAGAAAAATAAGTTTGATGCGATAGCCAGCCATTTGCCATTCGTCAATCAGACGCAAGTAGCCCCGACTCTGAAAGAGTCGTTTCAAAGGCGAAACTGGTGCGTGCGTCAAAGTGGCGTGTCAATTCCTGCAACATCAAGCGCCCGGCTCGTAGTGATGCCGTTTCGGGTGCAAACGGCGCAATTCCTGCAGCGATTAAGTCGGCATTGATGAACACGGGGCAGGCAGCTTCGCCCGGCAGAAATTCGCGTGCGAATGTGGTTTTCCCAGCGCCGTTCGGGCCTGCGATGATAATGATGCGGGGCGCTTCTTTCATCCTCGAGACTCCGTCATTGAACGCTGATTGCCTTCTGAACAATACCGGAAATAGACTGGACACGCACGCTTTCCGCCCCACAAACAAAAACGCCAACCTGCGAAGGTTGGCGTTATGTAAGAACTATTTCTTGGTGGCCCGGGGCGGAATCGAACCACCGACACAAGGATTTTCAATCCTCTGCTCTACCGACTGAGCTACCAGGCCAAGGTGCGAAATTATAGCAAGTCTTTCGGATTTTGCAAGCTGGCAGGAAAATCTAATTTTTGACCAGCCGCTATAATCGTGGAGCTACTTTTATACCAACCTCTTTTGATCGAGCTACATGCATACCGACATTTGCGTTATCGGCAATGGCACCATAGGAAAAACCGCAGCGCTCGGATTGGCGCAGGCGGGATTCCGGGTGTCGCTGCTTTGTCCTCCCGCTCCGCCCGTGGCAGCAAGCGCACCTGCGACCTGGGACTTGCGGGTCTATGCATTGAACGAGGTGGCGCGCGATTTGCTGACTTCACTGAAAGTGTGGGACGCGCTGGACGCTGAACGCATTGCGGCCATTGATGCAATGGTGGTCATCGGCGATGGCGACCATGCCGGCAAGATCGAGTTCGACGCCTACGGAGCGCATGTCGCGGCACTGGCCTGGATTGTCGAGCACCGTAATCTTGATCAGGCACTCGATGCGGCACTGCGCTTTTCTCGGGATGTGACGCTGGTCAGCGGTACGGTTGACCAGTTGCAGGTCGAGGCAGACGGTGCGCATATTCATCTGGCCGATGGCACCAGATTGACGGCTGCGTTGGTCATTGGTGCTGACGGTGCCCATTCCTGGGTGCGGAACCATGCAGATATCGGGATCGACTACCGGCCTTACGGACAGCGCGCCGTCGTCAGCAACTTTGATTGCAGCGTTGCCCATCAAGGAGTCGCTTACCAGTGGTTCACTTCCACCGAAGGAATCATCGCATTGCTGCCGTTGTCAGGGCAGCGCGTCTCGCTGGTCTGGTCGGCACCGGATGCGCTCGCGGCAACACTGATGAGCGAGTCGCCGCAGCAGTTGGCCGCACGCTTGACGGCATTACCCGGTCAGCCGTTTGGCCAGTTGCTGCCGATGGTGCCGGAACGGGTTCACGCGATTCCGCTGGCGTTAATCCGTGCGCATCAGTTTGTCGCTCCGCGTATCGCCCTGGTTGGGGATGCCGCGCATGTCATCCATCCGATGGCAGGGCACGGGATGAACCTGGGTTTCGGTGATGTCGCTGCGTTGTTGCGTGTCTTGTCTGGCAGCGAAGCCAGACGCGATTGTGGTGAGGCCCGTCTGTTGCAAAGTTACGCGCGTTCGCGCAAGGAAGAAGTGCTGATGATGCAGATGGCGACCGACGGATTGCAGCGATTGTTTTCGTCGCAGTTCGAACCGCTGCGACTGGTTCGCAATCTTGGATTGAACTTGCTCAACAAGTTGCCTGTCATAAAAAGACGCCTGATGTCGCATGCTGCCGGAGGCACCAAGTGATTGCCTTATCCCGCGTACACAACCCCATTACTGGAATTAACTGCATGAACTTTTTCAAGTCTGTACTCGCTGCTTCGCTGACCCTGTCGACCCTGGTTGCTTGCGCTGAAACACCGCAGGAAGCCAAAATCAAGAAGCTCATCGAGCCGCGCCTGGGGGAGGGAGCCGTCGTCGAATCCGTCCGCAAGACGCCGTATGGCGGACTCTATGAATTGCATGTCGGTGGCGACATTCTGTACACCGACGAGCAAGCGAACTACCTGTTCGTTGGCCGCGTGATGGAAAGCAAGACGTTCAAAGATCTGACGAAGGCGCGCATCGACGAGGTCAGCCGCGTCAAGTTCTCTGACTTGCCACTGGAGATGGCCATCAAAACGGTCAAGGGTGACGGCAAGCGGATCATTGCCGTGTTCGAGGATCCCAATTGCGGCTATTGCAAGCGCTTCCGACAGAACCTGCAAGGGGTCGATAACCTGACTGTCTATACCTTTCTCTACAACATTTTGTCCGACGACTCTGGCGTGAAGGCCAAGAATGTCTGGTGTGCTGCAGATCGTAACAAGGCCTGGGATGACTGGATGTTACGTGGCAAGGAAGCTGCCGCAGCGCCGGTCGCATGCCCTACGCCAAATGAAAAAGTATTCGCGCTGGGACAAAAGCTGCGCATCACGGGAACACCAACCATCTTCTTTGCCGATGGCAGCCGGGTGCCCGGCGCGATGGATGCCAAGGGGCTGGAAGCCAAGCTCGCGACGCAATAATCGCGCACAATTCATGAAATAACGGGGGGATGCTTCGCCGGCTCCCGATAAAATCCGTTATATTCCACCGAACCAACGCGCTGCGTCAGCGCAAGCACACCTCACCATACGGAGTACGCCATGGTCACACTCAATATCAACGGTAAAGACATGCAGGTCGATGCCGATCCTTCCACTCCGATTTTGTGGGCATTGCGGGATAACCTCGATATGACTGGCACCAAGTTCGGCTGCGGCGCGGCGCTGTGCGGTGCCTGTACCGTCCATCTGAATGGCCAGCCAATCCGGTCCTGCGTGACGCCGATTTCGGCGGCTGCCGGTGCGAAGATCACGACCATCGAAGCCATGCAGGCCGATCCGATCGGCAAGGCGGTACAAGCGGCCTGGGTCAAGCTTGACGTGCCGCAATGCGGTTACTGCCAGAGCGGCCAGGTCATGACAGCCACCGCCTTGCTGCGTTCTAACAAATCACCTTCCGATGCCGATATCGACGCCGCCATGAGCGGCAATATCTGCCGTTGCGGCACCTACCAGCGCATTCGCGCGGCGATCAAGGATGCGTCAAAAGCGCTGGCCTGAGCCCTGTCACTTTTCGGAGAATCAAATGCGTACTGAATGGATAAATCAGGCTGGCCCCGTTGGTGCCGGCGAAGCAAGCCCGGCCTCAATCGCGGTGTCGCGCCGTAGTTTCATGAAAGTTTCCGGTGTGGTGGGCGGTGGCTTGTTGCTCGGCTTCTTCGTGCCTGGCGCGAACAAGCTGGCCAACGCGCAGGCACTGAAAGCGGTGTATGCGCCCAACGCCTTTTTGCGGATTGCTCCCGACAACACCATTACCGTGGCGGTCAACCGTCTTGAATTTGGCCAGGGTGTCAACACCAGCCTGCCAATGCTGATCGCCGAAGAACTCGATTGCGACTGGACCAAAGTCCGTAGCGAGCTGGCACCTGCCGCCGACGTTTTCAAAGATCCGGTATTCGGCATGCAAATGACCGGCGGCTCCGGCACCATCGCCCACTCCTACACGCAGTACCGTGAAATCGGCGCAACCGCTCGGGCCATGCTCATCGCAGCCGCAGCCGAACAATGGCAAGTCAAGCCTGCTCAGTGCAGTACCGCCAAGGGTGTCGTCATCGGCCCCGGCGGCAAGAAGGCGAACTATGGCGCGCTGGCCGACGCTGCGATGAAGCAGCCGATGCCGGAAAAAGTCGCGCTGAAAGATCCAAAGAGCTTCAGGATCATCGGCAAGCCGACGCCACGAATTGATGCTCGTGCCAAATCAACCGGCGAGCAAGTGTTTGGGATTGATGCCAGCGTGCCCGGCATGAAAGTCGCCGTCGTCGCACGTCCGCCGGTATTTGGCGGCAAGGTCGGCAAATTCGATGCGAGCAAGGCATTGGCGGTCAAGGGCGTGCTGGCCGTGCTGGAAGTGCCAACCGATCGCGGTGGGAGCGGCGTCGTTGTGATCGCTGACGGCTACTGGCCGGCGAAGACCGGGCGCGACGCGCTCGTCATCGAGTGGAATACCAGTGCGGTCGAAAAAATCAGCAGCGACAAGCAACTGATTGCTTACAAGGAGTTGGCGCAAAAGCCCGGTACGGTCGCGCTCAAGGCCGACATCGGCAAGCTCGCGACGGCACCGAAAAAAATCACGGCAGACTATGAGTTTCCGTATCTGGCGCACGCGCCGATGGAACCGTTGAACTGCATCGTCGACTTGAAGGCCGATCGCTGCACAGTCTGGGCGGGCACCCAGTTCCAGACCGTTGACCAAGGTGCGATTGCACGTACGGCGGGCATGAAAGTCGAGCAGGTAACCTTGAACACGATGATGGCCGGTGGCGGTTTTGGCCGGCGCGCGGTGCCAAGCTCGGACTTTATCGTTGAAGCGGTACAGGTTGCCAAGGCCTGGAAAACCGCCGGGAAAACCAGCCCGATCAAAGTGATCTGGAGTCGGGAAGATGACATCAAGGGCGGATATTACCGTCCGGCTACAGTCCATCGGGCCGAAATCGGGCTCGACGAGAAGGGCGATATCGTGGCCTGGAATCACACGATCGTGAGCCAGTCGATCATGATGGGAACGCCTTTTGAAGCCTTCGCCGTCAAGGACGGAGTTGACTCCACGATGACCGAAGGCATGGGTGTGCCCTACGGATTGCCAATGAACCTGTCGGTTCACAATGTCACGGCCAACGTGCCCGTGCTGTGGTGGCGTTCGGTCGGCTCGACCCATACGGGTTTCGTGATGGAGACACTGATCGATGAAGCCGCCCAGATGGCCGGTGCCGATCCGGTGGCCTATCGCAAGAAGCTCATTGGTGACAAGCATCCGCGTCATCTGGCAGCACTTGACCTTGCGGTGGCCAAGTCCGGTTACGGCAAGACCAAGCTGCCAGCAGGCCAGGCCTTTGGCGTGGCGATCCACGAGTCATTCAACTCGGTGGTGGCCTACGTCGTGGTGGCCTCGATGGCAGATGGCAAGCCCAAGCTGCATTCGGTGACCGCCGGCGTGCATTGCAACCTGGCGGTCAATCCGCTGACGATCGAGGCCCAGGTGCAGGGGGCGATTCTGATGGGATTGGGTACCACACTGGCCGGTGCAGCCGTGACGCTCAAGGATGGCGTGGTCGAGCAAAACAACTTCAACGATTATGTCGTTGCACGCATGTCCGACATGCCGAAGGTGGCCGTGCATATTGTCGCTTCGGGCGATGCACCGACCGGCATGGGCGAACCCGGCTTGCCGCCACTGGCACCGGCCTTCGCCAATGCATTGGCCAAGCTCAGTGGCAAGCGCTTGCGCAAGTTGCCATTCGACCTGGCCTGACGGCGCACGACGATGCATTGCACCGGACTCCTGCTTGCGGCAGGGCGTGGCCGCCGTTTTGATCCAAGTGGCTTGCAGGACAAACTGCTGCAGATCATGCCGCAGGGCGAGCATGTCGCCGTGCGTTCGGCGCAACGGCTCGCGCTGGCATTAACCAGCATGCTGGTCGTGGTGCATCCCGATGCCTTGCGGCTGATGACCTTGCTGCATCAGTCCGGCTTTGCTACCAGTTGCTGTGCCGATGCCGCTGCCGGTATGGGTCACACGCTGGCACATGGCGTGCGCAGCAGTGCGGCCGCGCCGGGCTGGATTGTGGCGCTGGCCGACATGCCGCACGTGAAGTCGTCGACCATCGTCGCGCTTGATCTGGCAATTCGCAATGGTGCCGATATTGCAGTCCCCGTGCATCAGGGGCGGCGCGGCAATCCGGTCGGATTCAGTCGCTTGCACCAGCAGGCACTACTGGGCATGCACGGCGATCGAGGTGCGCGCGAAGTGGTCAGGGCCAATCCTGTGGTCGAGGTCGAAGTGGATGATCCCGGCATCTTTTTTGATATCGACACGCCGGACGACCTGCAAAAAAGTGGTTAGTTCTGCAGCTCTTGTATGATCCTGCCTGTCCCTTCCACCTCTGGAAATTTTCTGCATGAACATCAATTTTTTTAACCAGCGGCTGGCATTCCGGCTCGGATTTGCCGGGCTGATTCCATTTGTGTTGTTGTCGCTCGGCTGCTGGCTGGTGCATCCCGATTGGCTCGGTTATCTGATCAAGGCGCAGCTGGCTTACGGGATTGCCATTCTCTCGTTCCTCGGGGGTATTCATTGGGGAGCGGCGCTGACCGTCAAGTTGCTCACTATCGATCAGACCAAGCGCGCTCTGATCTGGGGTGTGACGCCATCGCTGATTGCACTGCTGGCCTCGCGGATCGAAATTGGTGTGGGTTTTGCGGTACTGATGGCCGGCTTCATCGCCGCCTACCAGATCGACAAGCGCCTGTACCAGTGGTACGACATTCCGGGCTGGTTTATCGGTCTGCGTTTCAAACTTACTTGCGTAGTCGTCTCGGCATTGCTCGTGACCTTCCTCGCTGCCAATGTCAGGAGCTGATGTGAACAACGATACGACCCATCCGATTCATTACACCATCGTCGCGCGCGATCTCGGCGCTCACTTGTTCGCAGTCACGCTGACCATTGCCCGGCCCGACCCGGCGGGCCAGTTGCTGAGTCTGCCGGCATGGATTCCGGGCAGCTACATGATCCGCGAATTCGCCCGCAATATCGTGCAGATCCGGGCCAGCTCGGGTGGCAAGAAAGTCATCCTGCGCAAGCGTGACAAGCACAGCTGGCAAGCGGCTGCCTGCAGCGGTGCGCTCGTCGTCAGTTACGACGTCTATGCGTGGGACTTGTCGGTACGTGCGGCGCATCTTGATCAGACGCATGGATTTTTCAATGGCACCAGCGTGTTCCTGCAAGTGGCAGGGCAGGACGGCGTGCCGCACGTCGTCGATATCGTCAAGCCGGACGACGTGGCTTGCCAGAACTGGCGCGTCGCTACCGCATTGCCCGAACTCGATGCGAGACGTCTGGGTTTCGGCACTTATGTCGCAGCGAATTATGATGAGTTGATCGACCATCCGGTCGAGCTGGGGTCCTTTGCCCTGGCGACGTTTGTCGCGCATGGCGTACCGCACGATATCGTCATCACCGGCAATGTTCCAAACCTCGACATGGCGCGACTGCAGGCTGACCTGACCCGGATTTGCGAAGCGCAGATTGGCCTGTTTGAACCCGACTCCAAACGCGCACCGATGGCGCGTTATCTGTTCATGACGCTGGCGGTCGGCGATGGCTATGGCGGACTTGAGCACCGCGCGTCGACCGCATTGATCTGCAAGCGGGCCGACTTGCCAGTGCTTGGCCAGCCCGAACTGAACGACGGTTACCGCACCTTCCTCGGTCTGTGCAGCCACGAATATTTCCATACCTGGAACGTCAAGCGCATCAAGCCAGCTGCCTTCGCGCCGTATGCGCTGGCCAGCGAAAGCTATACCTCGCTGCTCTGGTTGTTTGAAGGGTTCACCAGTTATTACGATGACCTGATGCTGGTACGCAGCGGTGTCATCGATGACGCTGCCTACTTCACGTTGCTTGGCAAGACCATCGACAGCGTGCTGCGTGGCAGTGGCCGCAGCAAGCAATCGGTGGCGGATTCGAGTTTCGATGCGTGGATCAAATACTACCGGCAGGATGAAAATGCGCCGAACGCGATCGTCAGCTACTACACAAAGGGTTCGTTAGTCGCACTGACGCTGGACCTGACCATTCGTGCCGAAACAGCCGGCAAGAAGTCACTCGATGATGTGATGCGGTTGTTGTGGCAGCGCTATGGCCGCGACTTTTTCGAGACTGGCCGTGGCGTCACCGAGGCCGAAGTCGAGGCATTGATCGACGAAGCCAGCGGCCTCAAGCTCAAGCGCCTGCTCGACCGTGCGGTACGCGGTACGACCGACTTGCCACTGGCCGACGTGCTCGCGCCATTCGGTGTCGTGTTCGCCGCAAAGAAGGCATCGGGAGTGGTGGCGCTAGGTGTGCGTACTGCCCGCGACGGCAATGACTGCAAGCTCGCCAGCGTCTATGAAAAAGGCGTCGCGCACCGGGCCGGTCTGTCGGCCGGCGATGTGCTGGTGGCCATCGACGGATTACGCGTCAATGCCACCAATCTGGCCGATTTGCTGCGACGCTATCGCGCTGGTGACAAGGTGGCAGTGCATGCATTCCGGCGCGACGAGCTGATGACATTCAACGTCAAACTCGCACTCGATGATGCCCCGGCCAACACCTTGTCGTTGCTGGACAAGCCCGCCGCTGCGGTCAAATTGCGGCGTGCCTGGCTCGGTTGAATTCCCGGTTCAGGCGAAGAGCCGGTTCAGTTCGAATCCCGGATCGGCGGCGCGCATGAAGGCTTCTCCGACCAGGAACGCATTGACGTCGTGATCGCGCATGCGCTTGACATCGTCGGTGGTGACGATGCCCGACTCGGTGATGACCAGCTTGTCCGGCGAGATGCGCGGCAGCAGGTCGATGGTGTTTTGCAGCGAAGTCTCGAAGGTACGCAAGTTGCGGTTGTTCACGCCGAGCAGCGCGCTCTTGAGACGCAGCGCGGCGGTCAGTTCGTCCGCGTTGTGCACCTCGATCAGCACGCCCATTCCCAGTTCGTGCGCGACGGCTTCCATCTCGGCCATCAAGCCGTGATCGAGTGCCGCGACGATCAGCAGGATGGCATCCGCACCCCAGCTGCGGGCTTCATAAATCTGGTACGGATCGATCATGAAATCCTTGCGTAGCGCCGGCAAACTGCAGGCTGCACGGGCTTGGCGCAGATAGGCCGGATCGCCCTGAAAGAAGTTCACATCGGTCAGTACCGACAGGCAGGCAGCGCCGAATTGTGCGTAGCTGGCGGCGATGTCGGCGGGCTTGAAATCGACCCGCAGCACGCCTTTTGATGGCGAGGCCTTCTTGATTTCGGCGATCACGCCGGCCTGACCGGCAGCGATTTTCTGGCGCAGGCTGGCTTCGAATCCGCGCAGATTGCTGCGTGCTTCGGTATCGGCTTCGACTTCGCGGCGCAGGCTGGCAAAGTCACGGTATTTTTTGGCGGCAGCGACTTCGTCGGCTTTGACGTCGAGGATTTTGGTAAGGATATCGGACATGATTTTCGTGGCTTCAGGAGCTGGCTAGTTGCTGGGTAACGCTGACAAATTGCGCCAGCTTGGCACGTGCGGCACCGGAGGCGATGGCGGCTTGCGCGGCGATCAACCCCTCGCCGATGGACGCGGAGATACCGGCGGCATACAGCGCTGCGCCGGCATTGAGAGCGACGATATCGCGTACCGGACCGGGGGTGTCGTCGAGCGCTTCGAGGATTTTCTGACGCGATTCGCTCGCATTGCTGACCTTGAGGTTGCGGCTGGCGACCATGGCCAGACCGAAGTCTTCCGGATGGATTTCGTACTCGCGGATTTCGCCATTGACCAGCTCACCAACGAGGGTGCCGGCACCGAGCGAAATCTCGTCCATGTTGTCGCGACCCCAGACCACCATCGCATGTTGCGCACCGAGTCGCTGCAGCACACGCACCTGGATGCCGACGAGGTCGGCGTGGAAGACACCCATCAGGATATGGGGGGCACCAGCCGGATTGGTCAGCGGACCGAGGATGTTGAAAATGGTCCGCACACCGAGTTCCTTGCGTACCGGTGCAGCGTGTTTCATGGCCGCGTGATGGTTGGGTGCGAACATGAAACCGATGCCGGTCTGGGCAATCGATTGGGCGATCTGTTCGGGTTTCAGATTGATGTTCGCGCCGAGTGCTTCGAGTACATCGGCGCTGCCCGACGACGATGACACGCTGCGTCCGCCATGCTTGGCCACACGCGCGCCGGCCGCTGCAGCGACGAACATCGTGGCGGTCGAGATGTTGAAGGTGTGGGCACCGTCACCACCGGTACCGACGATGTCGAGCAGGTTGGTGGTGTCGGCCATTGGCACCTTGGTGGCGAACTCGCGCATGACCTGGGCGGCGGCGGCGATTTCTCCGACGGTTTCTTTCTTCACGCGCAGGCCCATTGTCAGCGCCGCGATCATCACCGGCGACATCTCGCCCTGCATGATCTGGCGGAACAGCGACAGCATTTCGTCATGAAAAATTTCGCGGTGGTCGATACAGCGCAGCAGCGCTTCTTGAGGCGTGATGGGCATAGCATGTCCTGTCAATGGAGGGGAGGTGGGCACGTCAGCCACGCAGGAAGTTTTGCAGTAGCGCGTGACCATGCTCCGACAAGATCGATTCGGGATGGAATTGCACGCCATGCACATTGAATTCCTTATGCTGCACGCCCATGATTTCGCCGTCATCGGTCCAGGCGGTGACTTCCAGGCACGCCGGCAACGAGGCGCGCTCGATGGCCAGCGAGTGATAGCGGGTGACCGTGTAAGGACTCGGCAAATCCTTGAAGACACTCACGCCGGTGTGAGCAATGAGCGACGTCTTGCCGTGCATGACTTCGCGTGCCCGGATCACTTTGCCGCCGAATGCCGCGCCGATGGCCTGATGGCCGAGGCACACGCCGAGGATCGGAATCTGGCCGGCAAAGCGTTGCAGCAACGGCACCGAGACACCGGCTTCATGCGGGGTGCACGGTCCCGGCGAGATGCAGATATGGTCCGGCTTCATCGCCGCGATGGCGTCGAGCGTGACTTCGTCATTGCGTACGGTGCGCACGTCCTCGCCGAGTTCGCCAAAGTACTGCACCAGGTTATATGTAAACGAATCGTAGTTGTCGATCATTAGCAGCATGTCAGATCTCCCCGTCCAGGCCATCTTGTACTTGTTCCGCTGCGCGTAATACGGCGCGGGCCTTGTTCTCGGTTTCCTGCCATTCCATTTCGGGGACTGAATCGGCGACGATGCCAGCCGCGGCCTGCACGTACAACATGCCGTCCTTGATGACGCCGGTGCGGATCGCAATTGCCAGGTCCATTTCGCCACCAAACGACAGGTAACCGCAGGCTCCACCGTAGATGCCACGCTTGGTCAGTTCGAGTTCGTCGATGACTTCCATGGCGCGTACTTTCGGCGCGCCCGACAGCGTGCCGGCCGGGAAGGTCGCCTTGAGTACATCAAGGTTGGACAGGCTCGGTTTGAGCACGGCTTCGACGTTCGACACGATGTGCTGTACGTGGGAATATTTTTCGATGACGAACTTGTCAGTGACCTTGACGCTGCCGGTTTCGGCGATGCGGCCAAGGTCGTTGCGGGCCAGGTCGATCAGCATCACGTGCTCGGCGATTTCTTTCGGATCGGCCAGCAGTTCGGTGGCCAGCGCAGCGTCGCTCTCCGGGGTGGATCCGCGCGGACGGGTACCGGCCAGCGGGCGGATCGTGACCTTCATCTGGTCGGCATTGATGCTCTCGTTACGGACCAGTATTTCCGGCGAGGCACCGACGATCTGCATGTCACCAAAATTGTAGAAGTACATGTAGGGCGACGGGTTCAGCGAGCGCAGCGCACGATACAGACTGAGTGGCGAATCGACGTAGGGCTTACGGATGCGCTGGCCAATCTGCACTTGCATCAGGTCGCCGGCCATCACGTATTCCTTGGCTTGGGCGACGGCCTTCAGGTAGGCGTCGCGCGGAAAATCGCGGATGCTTTCGGTGCGCACCGAAGCCGATGTGACCGGTGCATCGACGGCGCGACGCAGCATCGCGCGCAAGTCCTTGAGACGCTGGCGGGCGGTCGAAAACGCTTCGGGCCGGGTCGGGTCGGCATAGACGATCAGGTAGAGCTTGCCGGACAGGTTGTCGATGACGGCCAGTTCTTCGGTCACCATCAACTGGATATCGGGTAATCCGAGATCGTCTTTCGGGGTCGAGTCGGCCAGCCGTTTTTCGATGTGGCGTACCGTGTCGTAGCCAAAATAACCGGCTAGTCCGCCGCAAAACCGTGGCATGCCCGGGCGGATGGCTACCTTGTAGCGGCTCTGGAATTGTTCAATGAAGTCGAGCGGGTTGCCGCTGACGGATTCGGTGACTTTGCCATCGACGAGGACTTCGGTCAGGTTGCCACTGCTGCGCATGAGTGTCGTGGCCGGCAAGCCAATGAACGAGTAGCGTCCGAAGCGTTCGCCGCCGACGACGGATTCAAGCAGAAAGGTATTCTTCCCGGCGTGTTGAGGCTGTGCCAGTTTCAGGTAGAGCGTCAGCGGGGTTTCGAGATCGGCGAAGGCTTCGGCAATCAGCGGGATACGGTTATAGCCTTGCGTGGCAAGCGATTTGAATTCGAGTTCGGTCATGGTGCTCTCCAGGCCTCCCGGTTGTCGGGATGGCGGGTTCTCGGGAAACGTTGACGCCGGCAGGCGAAATCAACGGCGAATCGGGGACAGTTCAGTCCGGGATTTGCCAGCCTCGCCACAGCCAGGCCTCGGGAGCGCTGGTGAAGCATGCGTGTGTTTTTTTAGCGAGAAGCATGAGTGAGAGGTGTCAGTAGTGGGATCAATATGAGATCAGTCCGGCTGCTTCAAGCAGCGTCTGGACTATACCATCCGAGTCAATCGACTGTACAGGTTCGCCATGGTTGTAGCCATACGGAACGCTCAGCACATGGCAGCCCGCTGCACGGGCAGCGCGGGCATCGTTGGACGAATCGCCGATCGCCACCACTTGCGCCGGCGTGATGCCGAAGTCTGCGCAGACTTGCAGGAACGGGCCGGGTTCTGGCTTCTTGGTTGGCAACGAGTCGCCGCCGTAGACCAGCTCGAAATAGTCGCGTAGTCCGGTTTTTTCCAGCAGCGGCAGTGCAAAGGCGATCGGCTTGTTGGTCACGCAAGCCAGCCGGATCTGCTGGTGCCGCAGTTGCGCGAGGCCTTCATGGACCTGGTCGTACAGGGTGACGTAGTCGCCGTTGATGGCCAGGTAATGGCGTTGATACGACGCCAACGCGGCGTCGAAATGGCGCTCGACATCCTGCTCGTTGAAATCGACGGCCAGTACACGGCGCATCAGGTTTTCTGATCCTTTGCCGACGAATCCCTTGATCAGTTCCAGGTCAAGCGGGACGAGCGAGAGTTCGTCGCGCATCCGATTGATCGCGCAATGAAAATCCGGTGCGGTATCGATCATCGTGCCGTCGAGGTCGATGATGGCCGCGCGGATGCCGGTAAAATTCATGCGCCAGCCAGTTCAGCGCGCATGGCATCGATGACTGTTTTGTAGTCAGTCGCGCCAAAGATCGCCGAGCCGGCAACAAACGTATCCGCGCCCGCTTTGGCCGCGGCAGCGATATTCTCGATCTTGATACCGCCATCGACTTCGAGCAGGATCGAACGACCGGATTCATCGATCAGCTTGCGCACTGCCGCGATTTTTTTCAGTGCTTCCGGAATAAAGGACTGACCACCGAAGCCAGGATTGACCGACATGATCAGGATCAAATCTAGCTTGTCCATCACATGATCAAGAAAGTGCAGAGGAGTGCCAGGATTGAATACCAGCCCAGCCTTGCAGCCGTTATCGCGAATCAGTTGCAGCGTGCGATCAATGTGTTCCGATGCTTCGGGGTGGAAGCTGATGATATTGGCTCCCGCTTTGGCGAAGTCCGGGATAAGCCGATCAACTGGCTTGACCATCAGATGCACGTCGATCGGCACCTGGACATGCGGACGGATTGCCGCGCAGACCAGCGGGCCAATGGTCAGGTTGGGAACGTAATGGTTGTCCATCACGTCGAAGTGAATGATGTCAGCACCGGCGCTGACGACGTTACGTACTTCTTCACCTAGACGGGCAAAGTCGGCTGACAGGATGCTGGGAGCGATGTGGTAAGTTGGCATGGTCGTCAATTCAATGGAAGTGCGGCATTTTAACCTTGTCAGGCTTGCTAAGCGGCGAACCGTTCGTCAGAATGTGCGGTCGATTTGGTTGTAATATTTTCCAGACCTTTTGCCAGAGCGATTGTCAGAGCAATTTGATCCAACCCCAACCAGCCGAGGAATATTCATGGCAGCAGCGTACGAATTCACCGTAACCGTCAGAGCACAGTACCTGGCCGACCAGTCCGAGCCGGAGCGTTCGACCTTCGTGTTTGCGTATGCAGTGACCATCAAGAATACGGGGCAGATTCCTGCACAGTTAATCTCCCGTCACTGGGTGATCACAGACGGGAATAACCATATTGACGAAGTGCGCGGTCTCGGTGTGGTTGGTCATCAACCGTTGCTTGAGCCCGGGCAGGCATTTGAATACACCAGCGGTGCAACGCTGGCTACACCGCAAGGTTCAATGCGAGGAGAATATTTTTGTGTCGCGCAGGATGGAGAACAATTTCAGGCCGTGATTCCAGAATTCGTATTGTCGTTGCCGCGCACCCTGCATTGAATCAAGCCTTGTCGTCTTCTTCAGGGGACTGCGGTTTCGGCGGCGGACGGCGCGCTTTCGGGCCCGAATACATCGTCCACCAGACGATAAATATCAGCAAACATCCAGCGACACCAGCTTCCAACAGTAACAGCCACATAACAGATTACCTTTCATGTCATTAAAACGCCTCAGCTTACTCGCTTCAGTTTCCATGCTCGCCATCATTCTGGGTGGTTGCGTTACCGCGCCCACCGAGCCGCCGGTTGCGGCTCCCGTGCCTGGTATTCCTCCAGCAGCCCAAAAAGGCGAAACACTGCGTCCGGTTAATTTTTCTGTATTGCCGGGATGGGAGCAGGATGATCAACGCGAAAGCTGGCCTGCGTTTCTGGCCTCTTGCGAGGCACTGATCAAGAAAGCCGACTGGAAAGAGCCTTGCTCGATTGCACGCGATGTCAATGCCTCTGACTTGCAGGCAGTACGTCGCTTTTTTGTTTCTTTCTTTGTGCCTAACCAAGTCTTTAATGCGGATGGATCGGACACTGGACTGGTGACGGGTTATTACGAGCCTTTGCTGCGCGGAGCCCGCAAGCGCGGCGGCATTTATCAGACACCGATTTACCGTACGCCAGATGACATGCTGACGATTGACCTTGCGTCGGTGTATCCCGAATTGAAAGGTATGCGTTTGCGCGGGAGGATCCAGGGAAATAAGGTCGTGGCCTATTACCCGCGCGCTGATCTGACAAAAGCAGGCTCGCTGTCAGGCAAGGAACTGCTTTGGGTGGACGATCCCATCGAAGCTTTCTTTCTCCAAGTTCAAGGTTCGGGCAGGGTATCGTTCGCCGATGGGAGCTCTGTCGTTCGGCTTGCTTATGCGGATCAAAATGGCTATCCCTATAAATCCATTGGTCGCTATTTAGTTGATCGTGGTGAACTGACACTCGACCAGGCGTCGGCGCAAGGAATCAAGGCCTGGTACGCAGCGCATCCGGAGCGCCAGCAGGAGCTGCTTAATGCCAATCCGAGTTTCGTGTTTTTTAAGGAAGAATCCATTCCTGATCCCAGGAAAGGACCCAAAGGAGCGCTTGGGGTTCCACTGACACCACAGCGGTCGATTGCTGTCGATACCCAGTTTATTCCGCTGGGAGCACCGGTTTATTTGTCCACCACCCAACCTAATAATCCTGCTGTATTGCAGCGGTTAATGATGGCGCAGGATACCGGTGGTGCCATCAAGAATGCAGTGCGTGCCGATTATTTCTGGGGTTTCGGTGCCGAGGCCGGTGAAAAAGCTGGAAAGATGAAGCAGCGTGGAACGATGTGGGTGCTGCTGCCCAAATTGCCGGCGAATACCGCGATGATGAAATAAAGATTTTTCCCTTTAAATTAATGGAGTGGCAGATCGCTATGATTTACGAAAACATACTGGTTGAAACACAAGATCGCGTTGGTGTCATTCGCCTGAACCGGCCGAAAGCACTCAATGCCTTGAACGATGTACTGATGGACGAGTTGGGCAATGCCTTGGCCGACTTTGATGCAAATGAAGAAATTGGCTGCATCGTCTTGACCGGAAGCGAGAAAGCTTTTGCTGCCGGTGCCGATATAGGTGCAATGTCGAATTACAGTTACATGGACGCTTACAAGGGGGATTACATCACCCGTAACTGGGAGAGGATTCGCACGATACGCAAGCCGGTCATTGCCGCGGTTGCAGGTTACGCATTGGGTGGCGGATGCGAATTGGCAATGATGTGCGATTTCATCATCGCTGCTGACAATGCCAAATTTGGTCAGCCTGAAGTCAAGCTGGGGATCATGCCCGGAGCTGGCGGAACTCAGCGCTTGCCAAGAGCCGTTTCAAAATCAAAGGCGATGGATTTGTGCCTGACTGCGCGGATGATGGACGCCAACGAAGCTGAGCGGGCTGGCTTGGTCTCGCGTGTAGTATCCCTCGATAAGTTGTTCGATGAAGCTATTGCAGCGGCGATCGTTATTTCAAGTATGTCGCTTCCCTCCGTGATGATGATCAAAGAGTCCGTGAATCGCGCTTACGAGGTAAGTCTGTCTGAAGGTGTTCTTTTTGAGCGTCGTATGTTTCACAGTACTTTTGCTACCGAAGATCAGAAAGAAGGAATGAAAGCTTTCGTTGAGAAACGCTTGCCAACGTTCCGGGGCATTTGATATAGTTCGCCTCCCGCTGGAAAGCGGGGCGGAGTAAAAGGTAATGCAGTTTTGTCGATGCGGTAGTGACGTTAGCGAACGATGCGAGCGGAACTCCGGTTTTGGAAGGAATTAAAAGCAAAACGCGCCAACGAAAAGGTTGACGGCAACATCGCAAGGCAGCATAATCTCACTTCTCTGAAGCAGACAAACAAAACGCTTTGTCAGCAGCGCAAAACACGGCACGGTCGGTGAGGTTAATCGAAGTGCAGTTCGGAGTGCAGGAAGTTCTTTAACAATTAACAGTTGATAAGTGTGGGCACTTGGTGGAAG
>NZ_JASJWR010000012.1:0-108182 GCF_035019065.1 Actimicrobium sp. CCI2.3
TCTTTTTGGCGAAGCAAAAAGAAGGGACCGCATGCCGGTCCGGCTGCCGGGCCGCCCCCGGCTAGGTCGTGGCGGAGCAGAAAAAGAATCAGCAACCCCAGCACGGAAATTGGATCGTAAGCACTCCGAATCCGCAACCAGGGTCAGAGTAATTTTCGCAATAAAGCCTGCGAAAAAAAACTCTGACCCTGGTTGCTGCCGATGGGGGGTTGCGACCACAGGAAAAAGCAAACCGTAGTCGCTCCCTCAGTTACCGCAGTCAGTGCATTCGGTGCAATACCCTTCGGTTATTGCACCCTACGACTGGCGAGCTTTGTCAGTGCATTCGGTGCAATGCCCTGCGGTTATTGCACCCTACGATCGACCGTCGCAGGTAGGGTGCGATAACCGAAGGGCATCGCACCGCTCCACTAGGCATCGTCCAGAAACCCACCCGCCTGCTTGCTCCACAACTGAAAATACCGCCCACGCAGCACCAGCAACTGCGCATGCGTGCCATCTTCGACAATGCGCCCGGCATCAAACACCAAAATGCGGTCGAGCTGGGCGATGGTCGAGAGGCGATGCGCTACCACGATGACGGTCTTGCGCTGCATGACTTCGTCGAGCGTGTCCTGGATCGCCCGCTCGGTAATCGAGTCGAGGCTGGAGGTGGCTTCATCGAGGATCAGGATGGGTGCGTCCTTGAGGATCACGCGGGCAATCGCAATGCGCTGGCGCTGGCCGCCGGATAACTTGACGCCGCGCTCGCCGACCATCGACTGGTATTGCCCCGGGATCGCATCGATGAAGTCGCCGGCATGCGCTTGCCGTGCGGCCGCGACCACCTCGGCGTCGCTCGCCTCCAGTCGACCGTAACGGATGTTGTCCATCAGAGACCGATGAAACAGGCTGGGGTCTTGCGGGATCAGGCTGATCTGCTGGTGCAGGGCATCTTGCGTAATGTGGCGGACATCGGTGCCATCGATGAGAATCTGACCGGCGTCGACATCGTAGAGCCGCAGGATCAGGCTGACGAAAGTTGATTTGCCCGAGCCGGAAAACCCCACCAGCCCGACGCGCTGCCCGGCCGGAATCACCAGGTTGAGCTTCTCGAACACCGGCCGGCCCGCCGTGTAGCCGAAGTCGACATCGCGCAGCACGATCTCGCCATGGCGCAGCGGCGCGGCCAGCGCATCGGCGGCACCGGGCGCGTCGATGACTTCATGCGGACGGACGATCACGTTGACGCCATTGCTGACATTGCCGATGTATTCAAAAAATTCGAGAAAGCGTCGGCTCAGGTTGCGCGCTTCATTGATGATCAGCAGCGCCAGACTGACCGCCATCACAAAATCGCCCACCGAGATTTCATCGCGACTCCACAACGTCAATGCGTAATACAGCACGCCGACTTTCAGGATTGCGGCAGCCGTGAACTGAAACCAGCGCACCCGTTCGTTGTAGGTATTCGAGACCCGGATCGCCACCATTTCAGATTGCAGCGAGCGATCGAGATTGGCGCGCTCGAACCCGAGTCGGGCGAACAGCCGCGAACTGGTCAGGTTGGTCACCGCATCGACAATCTGGCCGGTCGTTTCGCTGCGTGCGGCCGAGGCTTTCAGCGCATACGGCTGGCAATGACGCGCCAGCCAGTAGCTGATGCCAATGAACAGCACCGACCACAGCAGCACGAAACCCGCCAGCCGGACATGGGTGTTGAGCAGCAGGCCGATCGAGACCACGAAGACAATGAACACCGGATAGAACTCGGTGATCAGCGACCACAGCGTCTGCGTTACGCCGAGCGAGGTTTCGCTGATCCGGTGCGCCAGCGCACCAGCAAAATTATTGCCCATGTAGCGTTGCGAATGGTGCTGCAGATAGTGGTACAACGCCCGCGTCACCTGCTGGCGCTGACGTGGCCCGAGCCGGATCTGGACCCCGCCGGCCAGCCGGCCAAATACCAGTTCGCCAACGCACAGCCCGACGAACAGCAACAGCGGCGCGTGCAACGTGATCATCAGTTGCGCGGGTGGCAGCGACGACGCGGTGACTGCCTTGACGATGCAACCCAGCGCATAGGGCAACAGGATGCCGCAGGTGGCGTTGACGGTTTCGAGCAGGAGGATGGCCAGATACCACCAGCGATAGCGGCGCACGAAAAACAGGATGAAGCGAAACGGCGTCGTCGGCAGCGCCGGGGTGCCGGGTGCGCGTTGTGCGGCAGTGAAGTTGAGCATGGCAGGACAGCAGTGGCAGGAGCTTGGTAGCAAGAGCGCCATTATCGACGATGCCAGGACACACCACCGGATGCGCTGAAAACTGGCATGATGCCTGCTCCTTCAAACGACCCGCGAGCGCCGATGACCCTGCCTTCCCATCTGACCACATTGCAAACCCCCGACGGTGCACGCATCGCCGTATCGCTGCATGGCGGCCACTTGTGCGCCTGGCGCAGCGCCGATGGCGTCGAGCGCCTGTTCCTGAGTGATCGCACGCGCTGGAATGATGTCATCGCCGGTATCGCATCGATACGCGGCGGTATCCCCATCGTCTTTCCGCAATTTGCCGGCATGGGTCCGCTGCCCAAACATGGGCTGGTGCGCACCGTGCGCTGGACACTGCTGGAAGCGACACCGGAGACCGGCCTGATGCGCCTGGGTGTAACTGATTCGGCCGCCACCGCGCAATTTGATGGCCGGTTTTCATTGGAAATACAGTTGCGCTTTTCAGGACTGCAGTTGAGCATTGATCTGATCATCACCAACACCGGCGAACAGCCGTTTGCCTTTACCGCCGCCTTGCATAGCTATCTGGCGACACCCATCGACACAACCCGGATCGATGGTCTGCAAGGCCAGCCTTACCTCGACTGCGCAGTCGAACCGCGCACGCCGTGCGGCGGCACTGACACCGCACTGACAGTCACACAGGAAGTCGACCGCATCTACGCGGCACTCGCCACGCCGGTCACGCTGACCAATCCGATGGGCGCGCTGAGCGTTCGCCAGAGCGGTTTCGAGGATGTCGTGGTGTGGAATCCGTGGGCCGAAAAAGCCGCCGCCCTGCCCGACCTGATGCCGCACGACGAACGCCAGTTTGTCTGCATCGAAGCCGCCCTGATTCATCATCCGCACACGCTGCTGCCGGGCCAATCCTGGCAAGGCCAGCAGCAGCTGTGCGCCACCCCGCATTTTGCAACAGCACAAGGAGCCACCCCATGAGTCACCTGTTTTCCCCGTACGCCTTTGGCCCTGTGCCTCTGAAAAACCGCATCGTCATCTCGCCGATGTGCCAGTACTCCGCCGTCGATGGCAACGCTACCGACTGGCACATGATGCACCTCGGCAGCATGGCCTTGTCGGGTGCCGCACTGCTCTTCACCGAAGCCGCTGCAGTGGAACCGCAAGGCCGCATCACGCCGGGCGACCTCGGCCTGTATTCGGATGAGACCGAGGCTGCGCTAGCCAAGGTAGTCAAAGCGATCCGCCGCTATTCATCGATACCGCTTGGCATGCAACTGGCCCATGCGGGACGCAAGGCCTCCTGCGCCGTCCCGTGGGAGGGCGGCAAGAACCTCACTGCGGAACACGGCGGCTGGCAAACCGAAGCGCCGTCAGCGATCCCGTTTGCCGAGCACGACACGCTGCCGCTGGCGCTGGACGCGGCCGGCATGCAGCGCATTCAGGATGCCTTCGTCGCCACCGCTCTGCGGGCACAACGCCTTGGCATCGACGTGCTGGAACTGCATGCGGCGCATGGTTATTTGCTGCATGAATTTTTGTCGCCGCTGTCGAACCAGCGCACCGACGAATACGGCGGCAGTCTGGAAAACCGGATGCGCTTTCCGCTGGCGGTGTTCGATGCCGTGCGCGCCGCAATACCGGCCAGCATTCCGGTCGGTGTGCGTATCTCGGCCAGCGACTGGGTCGAGGGCGGCTGGGATATCGAACAGAGCGTGGTGTTTTGCGCGGCGCTCAATGAGCGTGGTTGCGCGTTCATCGATGTCTCCAGTGGCGGTACCTCGACGGCCCAAAAGATTCCGCTCAGCCCTGGCTATCAGGTACCGTTTGCCACCCGCATCCGCGAAGAAACCGAGATGCCGGTCATTGCGGTCGGCCTGATTACCGAAGCCGCCCATGCCGAGCAAATCCTCGCCGACGGCGACGCCGACATGATCGCGCTGGCCCGTGCGATGCTGTACGACCCGCGCTGGCCGTGGCATGCCGCCGCCGAACTGGGCGCATCGGTCGAAGCCGCGCCGCAGTACTGGCGCTCGCAGCCGCATCAGCTCAAGGCGCTGTTCTCGAGCACGATTCCGGGCACGCCGTAAACGACAACGCGGGCACGTGATGAGCGTGCCCGCGTTGTCCGGAAACTTCCGCCGAACCGCATGGTTCGGCGCTTCCTGCTAGTCCTCTTCTTACGGCGTTGCCGGTGTCACGCGCCACACCACGTTACCGACATCATCAGCTACCAGCAAGGCACCCTTGCGATCAATCGTCACGCCAACCGGCCGGCCCAGCGCTTCGCCTTCGGCGTTCAGGAATCCGGTCAGCACGTCTTGCGGCATGCCATCCGGTTTGCCATCGGTGAACGGAACGAACGCCACTTTGTAGCCGCTGGCCGGCTTGCGATTCCATGAACCATGCTGGCCCACAAAGGCACCGCCCAGGTATTTTTTCGGCAGCAGCGTACTCTCGTTGAAGGTCAGGCCGAGCGAGGCCGTATGCGAACCCATCGCGTAGTCCGGCACCAGTGCGGTCGCCACCAGATCGGGGCGCTGCGGGGTGACGCGGATGTCGACGCGCTGACCGTAGTAGCTGTAAGGCCAGCCATAGAATCCGCCATCCTTGACCGAGGTGATGTAATCCGGTACGAGGTTATTGCCCAGCTCGTCGCGCTCGTTGACCGAGGTCCAGAGGGCACCGGTTTTCGGCTCCCAGCCCATGCCGTTCGGGTTGCGCAAGCCGGTGGCGAACACGCGTGACTTGCCGCTTTTGAGATCGATCTCCATGATGGCCGCACGGCCTTCTTCGGCCTCGATACCGTTTTCAGCGACATTGCTGTTTGAACCGACGGTGGCATACAGCCGCTTGCCGTCGGTACTGGCAAGGATATTCTTGGTCCAGTGATGATTGATCTCGCCGGCTGGCAGGTCAGCGACTTTCTCGCCATCCGTGGTGATTTCGGTCGCACCGACGGTGTACTTGAAACGCATCACGGCGTCGGTATTGGCGACATACAGGTCGTTGCCGACCAGCGCCATGCCGAACGGCGAATTCAGGCCGGCCAGAAACACCGAGCGCGTTTCCGCCGTGCCATCGCCATTGGTGTCACGCAGCAGGATGATGCGGTTCGGACTGGTCACGCCAGCGCCGGCGCGTTTCATCGCCATGCCCATGAAAAAACTCTTGATCGTGCCGATGAACCCGGATGGCTTGTCCGTGTTGGCAGGTGTGTTGGACTCCGCGACCAGCACGTCACCGTTGGGTAGCACATACAACCAGCGCGGATGATCCAGACCCGAGGCGTAAGCATTGACCGCCAGCCCTGCCGCCGGAGTCGGTGCCGCGCCCAGCGCCCAGCCTTTGGCGGAAGCGATGTTGACGGTCGGAATGACACTCTTGCTTGGCTCCGGCAAGGTCGGATTCGGGCCGTAACCGGGATCGGCAAGGACTTCGGCAGCGTGGCTGACTGGCGCATACAGCAGTGCGATCAGCAGAGGCAGGCGCAGTGGCAAGGTTCGATAATTTGTCATGGGAACTCTTTCTCTGGAACAGGAATGAATGGGATCAGGATAGCTGCGCTTCGACAGGTCTGCTTGAAGGCATCCCTGAGGTCTGTCTGAGGGTCTGTCTGAGGGTCTGCCGAAGTCGCCCATAGGCCATCCGGCAGGAACCGCGACGATCGCCCATTAGTGCGCGCAACTCGGTGATCGTGAGCTGGCTGACCTCGTGCATGACGATCAGGATGGCTCCCGTCACCGGATGGCTACCCTCACGAATGAGCGCGATCAACGCCTCCGACAAGTGCAGTGATTTGGACAGCTCGACGTCGTTGCGCAGCTTCAAAAGTTGACTGAGCGCGTTGAGCAAATTGCCCGGGTTGTACTGGTGGTTGTTCAACATTACCGATCAGTGATATTCGAATACCGCGCAGGATACCCGCCCGCATCACCGTCGTATGTTCAACAGCGCACATAGCCGTGGCGAATTTCTCGAGGGAAAAAGCGACCAGGTAGCGGGCGAGTAGCAAGCGAGTAATACGCAAGTAATCAACCTGTCATGCTCCGGCAGTTATGATACGGGCGCAACCCTGCCCTTTACGAGAAACCGGACGCCTGATGCCACCCCACTACGCCAATGATGAGCGACTGATCATTTTCGATGCCGACGGCACATTGATCGATGGCTTTAGCGCCATTGACCGGACTTTTTCGGCCAACGGGATGGATATCGGCAAGCTGGAAAATTTCCAGAAACGCCGCAAGCTGCTCAAGTACCTCGGTGGCATCAAGGAGTTTCCGATCAACTTGCGCAAGCAGTTCGGCAAGCAAAACCGCAAGCTGCTGCGCGCCACGCTGACCGATGTCTATCGTAACGAAGCAGTGATGTATCCGGGCCTCGCCGACCTGCTGCGCGATGTGCTGGCCACGCCCGACCTGCGCGTCGCCCTCGTCACGCGCAATGTCACAATCGAACCGGCAGTCACGCTGGGCAAGCTGTTTGCGCGCCACCAGATTGATATCGACGCCTTTGATACGGTTGCCTGCGTGCCGCTGGGCCAGCCCAAGTCGACCGCCTTTCGTGCCATCCGCAACCACTTCCTGATCAACCCGGCGCGTGCTTATGCGGTTGGTGACGAGCACACCGATTACCTCGCTGCCATCGACACCGGCATGCATCCGTTCATGGTGTCGTACGGATTTGAAGACCATCAGCGGCTGACGGAAAAATTCGGCGTACCCGACGAAGTCATTTCGCGCTCGCCCGATGCCGTCTGCGCACGCATCCGGCACGGCCTCGGGATCACGCGAGCTAGCTAACCGCAATCGGGCAAGTGTTTGATCTTGCCCGCATTGACGGCTAGCGCAGGCGGGTGCGCGCTTGCTATGCTTGTGACCTCCTGGTTCACCTGCCCGTTACCATGAAAAAATCCCGCCTCCCCAGCCCTTTCCGGCCCATCCTGTTCGTTGCGCTGGTGCTGTCGATACCCGCGTTCTACCTGCTGCTTGATGATGTCGATGCCCGCTTGCGCGGGATGGGCAGCCTGCTCTACGCCGTCACCGCCGTGCTGGTCGGGGTCGACCTGTGGTACCGGCGCGGCATTGAACCGGACTGGCGTTTCACGCTGGTCGATGCGGGCTTGTTGCTGGGCGCACTGGCCAGCGCCTGGCCGACCGGCACGCCGTGGTCGGAACTGGAATGGTGGCTGCGTCTGACTTACAGTGCAATTGTCTTCCTGCGCTTCCCGACCTTGCTGGCACCGTGGGCGCTGCCCAGGCACCTGATGCAGATCATCGCGCTGTCGATCATCCTGCTGGCGCTGGCGGGAGCCGGTTTCTACTGGCTGGAGCCGCGCGTACTAACCTATGCCGATGGCTTGTGGCTGGCTTTCATCACCGGTGCCACGGTCGGCTACGGCGACCTGGTGCCATCGACCCATGCCTCGCGTGTGTTTGCGGTCTTCATCGTCTTGCTCGGCTATGCGATTTTTTCAGTGATCACGGCCAGCATCGCAGCGCTGTTTGTTGGCGAAGACGTAAAACATTTTCAGCAAGAGCTGCATGCGGACATCCGCGCGCTGCGTCACGAGATTGCACTGCTGCACAAGGAACTGAACCGGAGCTTACCGGTGCCGACCTTCACCGAACGCGCCGACCATCCGCCTTCGGTCGACCGTCAATAGGGCTGGCATTTCAACGCGAACACCGGGATCGCGGACCACATTCACCAGCGCGTTTTCGCTTGCCCGTCGGCCACACTATCACGTCAACATCTACCGCGATCCGGTACTTTCGGTGCTTCATGAAAAGACACCAACAGCGCTGCCCTGTCACGAAAATAGACCGTGCAGACCGGCGAAGTTATCGGGTATAAGTGTAATACCGACAAGTAGCTAACCGGCGGCAACCTTCTTTTCCCGCCCTTGTCGCATGCCCTTCCATCCGGAATCATGCACGTTTCGCGACGCCCGTTTTTTTGTCACGGGACGCCACCGCCCTTCAATTCACACGTCAATTCACGCTTCGATTCACGTTTCGATTCACGTCTCAATTCACGCTGCATTCCGTACTGAACTGCGACGTCAGATCGCACCCTGCCCGCCCAACGAAAATCAAGCAGCATCATCGGAGAACTCCATGCAACCGACCTTCATACCGTCTTTTTCCGTCAAAAAAATGTGCGCCGGCAGTATCGCCGCTGTGCTCACGCTCACGCTCGGTGCCTGTGGCGGCGACAGCATTCCGCTCTCCGCACAGGCCGGCTGCGAACTCGACGGCACCACCGGCGGCGAGGCCGTCATCCTGCCGGGCGCGCCGGGTGCGCCGGAAATCGCTACCGGCTACGCGCCAAAAAAAGCCGTGATGGCCAGGACCTACATGGCCGTGACCAATAACCCGACTTCGACCAAGGCCGCCTGCGACGTGCTCAAACAAGGCGGCACGGCGATCGATGCGGCAGTGGCTGCGCAAATGGTGCTCAATCTGGTCGAGCCGCAATCCTCCGGCATCGGCGGCGGCACGTTCATCCTGTATTACGACGCCGCCTCCAAAGAGGTCAGCTCCTACGACGGACGCGAAATGGCACCGGCTGCCGCCGATGAAAATTATCTGCAATGGAAATCGGCCTCGGACCAGACCCCGCCCGTTCCGACCACGATCCGCAGCGGTCGCTCGATCGGTACGCCAGGCACCTTGCGCGTCCTCGAAATGGCGCACAACGAACATGGCCGCTTGCCTTGGAAGGACTTGTTCGACCCGGCGATCAAACTGGCCACGGACGGGTTCCCGATCCCGCCGCGCATGGCCGCCTCGATCAGCGATGCGAGCACCATCGCCAACATCCGGCGCGACCCGGAGATGGCGGCGTATTTTCTCAATGCCGATGGCAGCCCGCGCAAGGTCAACTCCCTCATCAACAATCCGGCGCTGGCCAGCACCTTCAGCAGCATCGCCAGCAAGGGTGCCGATGCGTTTTACGGGGATGGCCCGATCGCACAAGCGATCGTCGCAAAAATCGCCAGCACCTACGGCGGCACCACGACGGCAGGCCTGACGACTCTGGCGGACATGGCCAACTATCGCGCCAAAAAACGTACGCCGGTCTGTTCGTCGTATCGCGACGTTGAAGTCTGCGGCATGCCGCCACCGTCATCCGGCGGTATCGCCGTCGCGCAAATCCTCGGCATCATCGAGAACTTTGACATGTCGCGCTATGGTCCCAGTGCGCTCGACATCAACGGCGGCAAACCCAGCGTGCTGGGCGTGCACCTGATGGCCGAAGCTGGCAACCTGGCCTATGCCGATCGCAACAAGTACGTGGCCGACACCGACTTCGTCGCGCTGCCCGGTAACAGCTGGGACAGCATGATCAACAAGCCGTACATGACGCAGCGTGCGCGCCTGATCAGCACGACTTCATCGATTCCGTTGCCGGCCGCCGCCGGTGATCTCGGTCCGGTGCCGCTGGCCGCGCCGATGCTGGTCGAGCATGGCACCACCCACCTGTCGCTGACCGACAAGTACGGCAACGTCGTGTCGATGACGACCACCATCGAATCGGGCCTGGGCTCCTACCATTTCACCAACGGTTTTCTGCTTAATAACCAGCTCACCGACTTCAGTGCCGC
The DNA here is from genome assembly GCF_035019065.1 of Actimicrobium sp. CCI2.3. NCBI lineage: Bacteria > Pseudomonadati > Pseudomonadota > Betaproteobacteria > Burkholderiales > Oxalobacteraceae > Actimicrobium > Actimicrobium sp. CCI2.3. The sequence goes on from NZ_JASJWR010000012.1 coordinate 9,838, forward strand.
ACCGATGATCGATGGATTGGCCGTTGCTAACCGCGTGCAACCGGGCAAGCGGCCACGCAGTTCGATGGCACCGACGCTGGTCTTCAAGCGCAATGCCGATGGCACGCGCGGTGACTTTTACATGGCTACCGGTTCCCCGGGCGGCGCGACCATCATCCAGTACGTTGCGAAAACCCTGGTCGCCGCGCTGGACTGGAAACTCGATGCACAGCAAGCCGTCTCGATGGTCGACTTCGGCTCCAACAATGCGACGCTGGTGGTCGGCGGCGAACATCCGAACATCGACACCAGCATTCCGGCTGGCGGACTGGCCGGCGATAACGATGCACTGGTGCGCGGCTTGCGCAACCTCGGTCATACCGTCAACGTGTCCGCACAGTCGAGCGGGCTCAGTGCGATCGTGCGCGAAGTGGTCAACGGCAACCAGGCCTTGATCGGCGGTGCCGACCCGCGGCGTGAAGGCATTGTGCTCGGCGACACCGCCAAGCCCTGAGTCAATTGCACGCAATCCAGTTGCACGCCACTGGATTGCGGTTAATGCTTATGGCGATCCGCTGGTAGCCAGGGCCGATAACCGGACCGCCAGGGACGGATGCAGCACGACAGTGCTCATGCGACAACCGGGCTGACCGGACTCATCGGCCGTTTTACGCAACGCGCTACCAGTAGCCGCGATCGCCTGCTGGTGCGTCCATCCGGGGCTGTGCGTCATCAGGTGCACGCCATAGGCATCGGCTTCCAGTTCGCGCTCACGCGCAAAGTCGGCGCGCAAACAACTGCGCTCGCCAAGCGGTTGCGCGATCGCGACGCCGAATGTGCCACCGACCAGTGCGCAGCCGAGCGCCACGATGACGCGCCGCTGGCGTCCGAAACGCCAGCCCAGCCAGGCAGCAGCACCGCCAAACAAGGCGCACGGCAGCAGGATTTCCAGCCACCGTTGCAACCAGTTCCACATCCCGTGGCGCAAAATCGCATGACTCATTTCATGCGCCAGCAAGGCCGTCAGTTCGTCGTCATCGTAATGCGCGAAGGCGCTCAGCGCGACGTCGACATGCCGCGCCGTGCCGGCCAGATCGGAGACGAATACCGCCTGGTCTTCCTGTGCGCCACCACCGGCCGTGCGATCGACCAGATAAAACGGCAGCTGGTTGAGCAGACGACGTTTGCCAGAACCGGCCTCATCCTGCATCGCCGCTACCGTCATTTTGCAGCCGAGGCGCTTGAGTCGCTCCAGCGCAACTGGCTCGGCCGACGCGGTGTTTGACTGAACGTAAATCTGGCTGATTTCCGACTCGTGAAAATGACTGCAACTGACCTTGATGCCGCGTCCCTCCGTGGCGACCGGGGCGGCCAGCGCCACCTGTCCCAGGCAGCATAACGCCGCACCCAGCAAGGCCCATCTGGTAATTTTTTTCATTGCGTCGTGTTCTTTGCAGGATTGTTGTCGATCGGAATCGCGCAGTATGAGGCCAAGTAGCCGCGCACGTGCACCGTCTTGCGCAAGTCATCACGCGGCGGTTGGGCGACGATAAATTCTGTCAAACATTGCTGATCGCTCTTCAATTTGACGCTACGCAAACATGCCTCAAGTGCAGTTGAAAAAACACGACATCGCACCGAAGATTACCTCGCCGTCGCTTTCAACAAACCCGATTGGAACCAGCGAATCTCCGCTGGCGGGAGGACTGCACGCGATAACCACAACATCACGAGGACAATGATCATGAATGAATTTCAACAAAATTTTCCGGCCGGATATAACGCAGCGGCAGGGTATCCATCACAACTGGCACCGCAAGGATTTTTTGGCGGCTTGCTGGGCGCGCCGCTAGGCGGGCTGGTCGGTCGAGGCATCGGCGGATTATTTGGCAACTCCAATCTCGGATCGCAAATCGGCCAACTGGCCGGCGGCATCGGCGGCTCGCTGCTGCCATTCAGTAACGATCCGGTCGCGCAGGCCTATGCGCAGCAAGCCGCCCAACAGGCACAACTGCAGCAACAACAACTCGCACCGCAAGGCTGGTTTGGCAATCTGCTCGGTCAGGTCGGACAACCGCTGGGCGGTGCCATCGGTGGCGCATTCGGCAATGCCGGACTGGGCAATACCATCGGCGGCATTGCCGGTCAGCTTGGTCGCCTGCTGCCGTTCAATGCCGATCCGGTGGCGCTGGCTTATGCCCAGCAAGCCGCCCAGCAGGCACAACTACAACAACAGCTCGCCCCGCAAGGCTGGTTTGGCAACCTGCTCGGTCAGGTCGGGCAACCGCTGGGTGGTGCAATTGGCGGCGCGTTCGGCAATGCCGGACTGGGCAATACCATCGGCGGCATCGCCGGCCAGCTTGGTCGTCTGCTGCCGTTCAATGCCGATCCGGTGGCACTGGCTTATGCGCAGCAAGCCGCAGCACAGCAACAGCAACAACTTGCTCCGCAAGGCTGGTTTGGCAACCTGCTCGGTCAGGTCGGACAGCCACTCGGTGGCATCATCGGTGGCGCGTTCGGCAATGCAGGACTGGGCAACACGATCGGCGGCGTTGCCAGCCAGATCGGCCGCTTGTTGCCGTTCAATGCCGATCCGGTGGCGGCAGCCTATGCACAGCAAGCCATCCAGCAAGCACAGTTGGCGCAACTCGCGGCCCAGCAACAAAACAGCTATCCGCAGGCCTATCAGATCCCGCCATCCCAGATCGGTGCCAGCGGGCAGTTCATGCACTGATGACTGACTGATCCGGCGTCCCACACCAGGCTGGCGCTGCGGCGTTCAGCTTGGTTTTTTAAGGAGACTTACGCATGCCATCGAACCAACACCAGGCGGAATCGGGCCATTTCATCATCCGCTCGACAGACCCGGCCGCGCTGGCCGCTTTCATAGACGAGGCCAGCATTGATCCCGAGCTGGAACTGATCGACCAAATTGGTCCGATCGGCCACCCGCATACCGTGGTGCTCGCCATGAGCAACGCGAAAGCCGCCGCGCTGGAGCAGCGTTTTACACAAGCAAGTCCATTGAAAATCGAACCCGATCGCCCGCTCTCGCTATTTGACGAGTCCGACCAGTGGCCGGGCAATCTGCAATAAAAAGGAAGAGACGACATGGCCAAGAATACCGATACCCCGACCCCGGGCGCGCATCCGCCTGCCGACGAAAGCAGTAACGACAGTCGCGCCGGCAACGGCAATGGTGCCAGTGCCGGAGCAGCAACAAACGCAGCCAGCTCAGGCAGCAGCGCGACCAGCGCTGCGCCCCCGCGACACGGCATCTCGCAGCGCAAGGGACAATTCCTGATCGCGGCGCGTCACTCGCCCGGACTGCAAGCGATGGGCTTGCAACCGCTTGCCTTCAGTGCCATCGAACAGGCGCTGCGCTCCAGTCCCGACATCGATGTGATTGATACCGTCGGTCCGAAAAACGCCATCGGCGTACTGGCAGACGGCATGGGTGCCGACGTCCCGAGCGTTCTGGTGGCGCGCATGACCGACCAGAAAGCCGGCATCCTGCACCAGCAGGCGCAAGGCAGGCTGATCGTCGAACGCGATCATCCGCTGGTGCTGCACGAGGTCGCGCCGCAACCGGGATTGGTGACGTGCTCGGTGGCCAGCGCCGGACCGGCCCTCAATATTCCGATACTGGTGTTAGGCAAGGACGACATGCCGCTGCCTGAAGCCGAGGTCTACCTGTTTGGCAGCATGCTGCCGACGTCCGGCGTTTCCGATGTCAGCGGGCGGGTGACACTGGCCCTGTATGGCGATACGCCGCAAACAATCCGTGGGCTGTACGTCAAACCCAAGGCTGATTACTGGAGTTTTTATCAGGCCGAACCGGACATCAGCACGACTGAACCGAACGTGATCGGCATGCGCTTGCTGTCGGAGTGGCCGTCACTGGCAAACTTTCCGCAAGAACAAACGTTCGGCTGGGGCCAGAAAGCGATGCGCCTGGACCAGCTGCCACAAACCTATCGCGGTCAGGGGATACGGGTTGGCATCGTCGATTCCGGCGCCGCCACCAGTCACGACGACCTGAAAAAAATCCGCTTCGGCTTCGACGTCATGCATAAAACCACCAATCCGGGCGGCTGGAATATTGATACGGTATCGCACGGTTCGCATTGTGCCGGCGTCATTGCCGGTGCCAGCAGCACGGTCGGGATACGCGGTTTCGCACCGGATGCCGAAGTCCATGCCTGCAAGCTGTTCCCGGGCGGGCAGGTCAGCCAGCTCATTGATGCGCTCGAATATTGCATCGAGAAGCAGATCGATGTGGTCAACCTGAGTCTTGGCGGTATCGAACCATCCGAAGCGCTGGAGCAGCAGATCCAGCGCGCCAAGCTGGCCGGAGTGGCCTGCATTGTCGCAGCGGGCAATTCGGGCGGCGCGGTGCAATATCCGGCCTCGTCACCGAACGTGCTGGCGGTGGCGGCGCTGGGTCGACTCAACGAGTTCCCGCAAGATAGTTATCACACGCAGACACTGGGATCGCAGGTTGACGCGAACGGGTTCTTTTCGCCCAAGTTCACTTGCTTCGGGCCGCAGGTTGCGGTGTGCGCACCGGGCGTGGCGATTGCCTCGTCGGTGCCATCCAACAATTACGCGGCGTGGGACGGCACCTCGATGGCGGCACCGCATGTGACAGGCCTGGCGGCGCTGGTGCTGGCGCATCATCCGGATTTTCAGGGAGCTTTCAAGGCGCGCGGACCGGCACGGGTCGAACGGCTGTTCCAGATCATCAAGGCCAGTTCGCAACCGATCAATCTGGGCGACCAGACCCGCACCGGATTCGGACTGCCGGATGTCTTGATCGCGGTCGGTTTGCAACCGCAGCGCGGCATGCCGGTTCAAACGCAGCAGGCTTTCCTGGCGCAGCCGGGACCGGTTGCCGGTGCGCCCGTGTTCGGTCGCCGGCTTGCCCAGGGCGAATCGCTGGCAACGGCCGGCTTCAATCCGCTTCTGGCGATGATGGCAAGTGGAATCGACCCGGCGTATGCCGCCTATCTGAGTAGCTTGCAAGCCGGTGCCTTGCAATCCATGCCGTTCGGATTTGCCAGCCCCGGGCCGGTGCGCTGGTAGTGCTGGTAGCGGCTACAGGCCCTTTTGATCGCTCGACTTGAAGCGCATCACGTCGTCCGACCGCAAGGCCAGATGCTTGGTCTTGCGGCCACTCACACGCTCGCGCCACATCGTAAAACTGGAGCGCTTCATGTGCTTGCGCATGAGCTTGATGACTTGCGCTTCGGTCACGCCGAACTGAATCTTGATGGTATCGAAAGCGGTGCGGTCTTCCCACGCCATCTGGATGATGCGATCAATATCTTCGGGCGTGAGCGCCGTCGCTGGCGACGGATCAGCGTGCGTTGAGCTGGGCACGAATCTCTCCACCTGGATTGGCAGCGGTATGCACGTTGACGTACAGATTGCCGGCCTGGTAGCTGGCGTATTGGGCGTCGGTCAGTTTGGCATCGAGGGGGACCGACCAGCTGCCATCGGTATTTTTGGTCAGGCCGATCACAACCCCGCCATTCATGCCGGGTGCGCCCTGATGGATATGCGCCGCCTTGCCTTCCAGACCGCTGGTCGTCACACGACCGCTGACTGATTTGTTTGCCGTCACCGTGATCATTGCGGTACCGATTGCCGAGGTACTGACCGGCGGCACCTCTTGCGTGCCATTTAACTTGGCGTCGCCTAGCGGCATGTTGACCTGAGTAGCACAGCCGGCGGCGGCCAGGACAGTAACGGCAATGGCCAAGGCAGTTGCGACACGTGCGAAAGGGATGTTCATGGACTGTCCTATTTTTATCTGGAAGGGGGCTTAGTGTAGATGGCTTCCGGGTTGTCCGTCACGGGCACGCTCTTGCGGTCAGATTACGCCGTCATCACGCAGTTGCGCGATCGCCGCCGCATCGAAACCCAGCTCGGCCAGTACCTCGGCATTGTGCGCACCGAGCGCCGGCCCGAGCCAGCGCGTCTGTCCCGGTGTGGCCGACAGTTTCGGTGAAATCGCCGGCAGCTTGACCGGCGTGCCATCGGCGAACGCGTGCTGCTCGAACATCTGGCGGGCCAGAAATTGCGGGTCGCTCAGCATGTCGCGCACCGAGTAAATTTTGCCAACCGGGACATCGGCTGCTTGCAAGGTTGCCAGCGCGGTATCGATGGTTTGCGTGGTGCACCAGGACTGGATCGCGCCATCGATCTCGGCAGTACGCGGTACCCGGCCATCGTTGCGCGCCAGTTGCGGATCGGTCGCCATGTCGCTGCGGTCGATCGCCACCATCAGGCGCTTGAAGATGGCATCGCCATTGCCGGCAATGACGATGTTGTCGCCATCGCCGGTGGTGTAGGTGTTCGATGGCACGATGCCGGGCAAGGCACCGCCGGTGCGTTCGCGTACGACGCCGGCGTGATCGAATTCCGGCACCAGCGATTCCATCAGGTTGAACACCGATTCGTACAGTGCGACGTCGACCATCTGGCCCTGCCCTGCCACGCAGTCGTCATCCGTCTTGCCATTCCAGCGACCGCCGCTGGCATCGCGGTGGCGCAGCGCCATCATCGCGCCGATCACGCCATGCATCGCCGCGACCGAGTCGCCAATCGAAATGCCGACCCGCACCGGCGGCCGGTCCGCATGACCCGAGACATAGCGCAAGCCGCCCATCGATTCGGCAATGGCACCGAAGCCGGGCAAGTCCTTCATCGGTCCGGTCTGACCGTAACCGGACAGGCGCACCATGATCGCGGCCGGATTGAGGGCCTTCAACTGGTCGTAGCCGAGCTGCCATTTTTCGAGCACGCCGGGGCGGTAATTTTCGATGATGATGTCGGCGTCGAGCGCGAGACGCCGCGCGATATCCTGCGCACGCGGGTCTTTCAGATTGAGCGTCAGGCTTTTTTTGTTGCGGGCCTGGACCGACCACCACAGCGAGGTACCGTCTTTCAGCACGCGCCACTGGCGCAGCGGATCACCGCCGTCGGGCGCTTCGATCTTGATCACGTCGGCACCGAACTCGGCCAGCATGCGGGCGCAAAACGGTCCGGCGATCAGCGTGCCCAGTTCGAGGACCTTGATGCCGGCCAATGGCCCGGTGGCTGGCGTGGTTGCAGTCGTCATGTCGTTCTCCGGTCCAGCATCGCGCGGGCAATGGTGCCGGCGTCGACATATTCGAGTTCGCCGCCGACCGGCACGCCACGTGCAAGCCGGCTCACCTTCAGGCCACGCGCTTTCATGGTCTCGGAAATGTAATGCGCGGTGGCTTCGCCTTCGTTGGTGAAATTCGTCGCCAGCACCACTTCGGCCACGACGCCATCGGCCGCGCGCAGGATCAGCCGGTCGAGATGTATATCTTTCGGACCGATGCCGTCGAGTGGCGACAACCGGCCCATCAGCACGAAGTAAAACCCTTTGTAGGTCAGCGTCTGTTCGATCATCAGCTGGTCGCCCGGTGTCTCGACAACGCACAGCAGCGTCGCGTCGCGCTCGGGATCAAGGCAGGTTTCGCAGACAAGATGTTCGGTGAAGGTATTGCAGCGGCTGCAATGCTGAACCCGGTCGACCGCCTGCAACAGCGCGCGGCCGAGCTGCTCGGCACCGTCGCGGTCGTGCTGCATCAGGTGATAGGCGATGCGCTGCGCCGACTTGGGACCGACACCGGGCAAGCGGCGCAGCGTTTCGGTCAGGAACTCGAGGCTGGAAGGAGTCTTCATCGGCGCAACGACCTGGTCGTCAGAATGGCATTTTGAAGCCGGGAGGAATCGGCATGCCGGCAGTCACGCCCGACATTTTTTCGGCGGTCAGTGCTTCGGCCTTGCGCACGGCGTCGTTGACGGCGGCAGCTACCAGGTCTTCGAGCATGTCCTTGTCTTCGGCCAGCAGCGACGGGTCGATGACGACACGCTTGACGTCGTTCTTGCAGCTCATCGTGACTTTTACGAGGCCGGCACCGGATTCGCCTTCGACGTTGATCAGGGCTAACTGGTCCTGCATCTTTTTCATGTCGTCCTGCATCGATTGCACTTTTTTCATCATGCCGGCGAGTTGGTTTTTCATCATGGTGTTTCTCCTGTGAGGGTTTGAAATAGTCAGTGCGGATCAGTGCGGTCTGATCGAGCCGGGCACGATGGTGGCACCGAATTCACGCATCATCGCCTGCACGAACGGGTCGGCCTGGATTTGTTGTTCGGCTACCTGCTGCTGTGCGGCGCGCTCGGCATTGGCTTTGGCATTGGCGGTGTGGCGCGCGATGCCGAGTTCGGTGCTCACGCGGACCGGCCGGTTGAATTGCGTCGTCAGGGCGGTGGCGAGCTTGTCGATATTGGCTGGCGAGGCCAGCGTTTCGAGCGGCACCCGCAAGTGCAGCACGATGCCATCGACCTTGTCGCAACGAACCAGTTCGGCTTGCAGCGCCAGTTGCTGCACCACGCCGCGCACCGGCAATTGCGCCGCCAACACCGGCCAGTCGCCGTCCCAATCGAGTTCCGGCACCGGCATCACCACCATCGCGGCGACCGGCTCGGGCGGAGCGAGCGTTGGTATTGGTGCTGCGGCACGCACTGGCGCTGGCGCTGGTGGTGACGCACCTAGCGGCGGTTCAGTTTTTTTTTGAGCCTGCTCGAATTGATCGTCGTCCGGGAATTCGCCCATCGGCGGCATGTTGTCTTCCCATGGCGCTGCGGCGACCGGCTTGGCCCTTGGTTCGGATTTAGGTTCTGGTACGCGTGCTGGCGGCGGTGTCGATACGCCACCATTCGGACGCGTCATGCCGCGCGCGGCTTCCAGCGCGGCGCGGGCTGGACTGAGCGGCGCAGTTGCAGGCACCGTTGCAGACGCACTTGCAGCCGCAACAGCACGTGGCGCGACCGGCATACTGCTGACCACGGCTGCTGGCGCGGCACTGAGCCGGGCCGGTGCACGCGGTGCTACCGCTGTTGCCGCTGTTGCCGATGACGATGCCAATGGTGATGCTGACTGCGTTCCGGCATGCTCCGGACGGAACGCCAGCATGCGCAGCAGCGTCATCGAAAAGCCGGCGTATTCGTCCGGTGCCAGGCTGAGTTCATTGCGACCGTGCACGGCGATCTGATAAAACAACTGGACTTCCTCGGCATCGAATAATGCGGCCAGTCGCACGATATCGGCACGTTCCGGCAAGTCTTCCGGCAACGCCGCCGGTACCGATTGCGCCAGCGCGAGACGGTGCAGCAAGGTGCCCAGATCGCGCAGTGCGTTGTTGTAAGACAGGCTGCGCACGGCCATCTCATCGGCTACGGCCAGCAAGCCAGCGCCGTCCTGTGTGGCGAGCGCGTCGAGCAACCGGATCAGAAAGGACTGGTCCAGCGCGCCCAGCATGCCTTGCACCGCATCGAGCGTGACGGTACCGGCGGCGTACGCAATGGCCTGGTCGGTCAGCGACAGCGCATCGCGCATCGAGCCTTGCGCACCTTGTGCCAGCAAACGCAGGGCTGGCGTCTCGAAGCTGATGCCTTCCTGACCGAGGATGTCGTCAAGGTGGGCGACGATATGTCCGGGCGGCATTTGCTTGAGATTGAACTGCAGGCAGCGCGACAGGACCGTGACGGGAATTTTTTGCGGGTCGGTGGTCGCGAGGATGAACTTGACGTGTTCGGGCGGTTCTTCCAGGGTCTTCAACATCGCGTTGAAAGCGTGGTTGGTCAGCATGTGGACTTCATCGATCATGTAGACCTTGAAGCGTGCATTCGACGGCGCATAGACCGCCTGCTCCAGCAATTGCGCCATCTCTTCGACACCGCGATTGGAGGCCGCGTCGAGCTCGATGTAATCGACGAAGCGGCCGGCATCAATGGCGCTGCAGGCTGCGCAGACACCGCAGGGTGTGGCGGTGATGCCGCCGTTACCGTCGAGTCCGATGCAATTGAAGGCCTTGGCGAGGATGCGGGATAGTGTCGTCTTGCCGACGCCGCGCGTACCAGTGAACAGGTACGCGTGATGCAGACGTCCGCTGTCGAGCGCATGGCTGAGCGCCCGCACCACGTGCTCTTGTCCGACCAGCGTGTCGAAACTGCGGGGACGATATTTTCGGGCAAGAACTTGATAGGACATGGGGGCCCAACGAATCGGCAAAGTGCGATTTTACCGCACATCGGGGCCCCATTTGGTGCCCTTGGTCAGATGTCGGCGCGACCGGCCAGCAGACTTTTCGAGCGCAGGTAAAAACCGATTTCATTGATCGTGGCCAAGCCGCGGTCGTTGGCAAACTTGCTTTCGACAAGCCGCATCTGAGCCTGCGCCTGCACTAACTGGCCGCGCTTTGCCGCAACAAAACCCAGCACCGCCCACGGATAGACGTCATAGCGACCATCCTGCCAGTTTGGTGTGACCGCGTTCAGGTAGGCCCAGCCCTTGTCGAAGTACGACGACAACTCCGTCATGCCGAACGCTTGCGGAAAAACCTGGCACGTCGTGTCGGCATAAAACGCCGTCCCGGCGACGTCGTCGGCATCGCTGGGTTTGAAGCCACTGCGGGCGGTATCGAACAGCGAGGCACTGATGCGTGACGCAATACCGGTGGCAAAGCTGTCGTAGTAATTCGCATCGACGGCTTCGCCGCGCGAGCGCAACAGCGCCGCGTAATCCCGCAAACCGCGATACACCTCGCAGTTATCCATCAGATAACCGACTGAATTGGACTGGCTACGCGGTGCCTGAAAAACGCTGGACATGCCATTGGACTTGATCGCCACGGCCAGATTGAGATACGCCATGGTTTTCAACTTGGCCTTGTTGGCATCCCACCAGGCCCAGTTCTGGCTGGCTTTCAGGTAGCGTGCGACGATTGACAGGGTTGTGGCCGCATACGAATCGTCCGAATCGGCCAATACCAGCTGGAATGCGCCGGTCGGCGTGGTCGTGAAGTTAATATCCTGAATCGATGAATTCGCTTCCAGTCGGCGCAGATACAGATCGAGGTAGGTCCGGATATACAGGTCGAGGTCAGCGGCATTCAGATATTGGATAATCGGCAAAATGCCGAGGTTGGTGAAATACCAGTTAATACGACCAGCCGGAGCAATCAGATAGCCACCGGCAAATGTGCCTGTGGCGATACGCAATTTTTTGATTTCAGCGACCGCATCGAATGATCCCACTGTTTGCGCATGTCCCTCGTTGCCAAGTCCGAATAATGGCGCACCAATAACCAGTGCGGCCGAGCGTTGAATAAATTGACGACGTTTCATGAATATTCCCGTTAATTGGCTATAAAAATTTGACGTAATTCAAGCAAGTGCTTGATTTGGCACAAAGCGTGCAGACAAAGCGCTGCCATCAGGGAGCAAAATCCCTTTAAAAATCTGTTGGTCAGCGCGGATACTGTCGGCTTGTGCCCCGGGGTCTGAACGGGCAGTCGCCTTGGAAACTGCCTTTTAAAAAAGGCAGGACGTGAAAATGAGCATGGGTTTCATATCGAGTAAAAGACTCACGTGAAACTGAAAACAAGAGAATCAAACAGAACCATTGAAACGACTTCAGGTCCTGATTATTTCTGTGTTTTCAACCCGCCTTGCTCGGACAAAAATTAATTTACGGAAAAAATTTTATGTTATTGATTTTTGTCATGCAATACGACGATTGATGAAATCAAGAAATATGTTTGAAAAATGAAGGGAACTTTCAATGCCAATTCCGGCGATATGTATTCCGTTATCAAATTTGATTGACACACTCCTAATTTTGCAATGGCACGACTGATTCAACTCGGCAGTAATTGCGCAATTTATAATTTTGTTATGGAAATATTGGCAAAGTATTCAGGCGAAAAAAAAGTGCCGCGAAGGCACTCCTTTTCGTCAGAGGCTGACCGGCATGCCGGCCAGTCGGTCGGGTTAATGCACCGCCGGCAAGCTTGCTGAAGCAGGCGCTTCCAATACCGCAAGGTCCGTCAGTAACGGGCCTGCACCGCTGAAGCGATCCAGTACCAGATAGATGACTGGCGTGATGAAAAGCGTGATGATTTGCGACACGAGCAGACCACCGACGATCGCGACCCCGAGGGGTTGACGAAGTTCGGCCCCGGCACCGAGTCCGAACGCGATCGGCAAGGCACCAACGAGCGCGGCTAGCGTCGTCATCATGATCGGACGAAAGCGCAGCAGGCAGGCCGAGCGGATCGCCTCGAAGGGCGTGGCACCTTGTACCCGCTGGGCTTCCAGTGCGAAGTCGATCATCATGATGGCGTTTTTCTTCACGATGCCGATCAGCATCAGGATGCCGATCGTGGCGATCAGTGTCAGTTCAAAATTAAACAGCCGCAGTGCCAGCAAGGCCCCTACCGCCGCCGACGGCAAGCCCGCCAGGATGGTCAGCGGATGGATATAGCTTTCGTACAGCACGCCCAGCAGGATGTAGATCACCACCACCGCGAGCAGCAACAGCATGACCTGGCTGCCTTGTGAAGACTGAAAGACGGCAGCATCGCCGGCATAGGACGTAATGACTGTCGGCGGCAATTGCAAACTGGTTTTGATCTGGTCAAGCGCGGCACTGGCGTCACCTAGCGGTACATCGGGTGCCAGATTGAACGAGACCGTAATTGCCTGCAGCTGGCCCTGATGGTTCACCGAAATCGCCCCGGCGGTGCGCGTCACGGTTGCCAGACTCATCAGCGGTACCAGCACGCCGGCCTTGCTGCGGACATAAATCTTGCTCAGGGCCGCCTCGTCCTGCAGACCCGACTCGCTATCTTGCAGGATGACCTGGTAGCTGTTGCTGGTAGTGAAAATCGTCGAGACCTGACGGTCGCCGAACGCACTGTAGAGCGCGGTGCGGATATCGAAGATCTGCACCCCGGCGGCACTGGCGCGATCACGATTGATGTCGACCTTGGCCTGCAAGCCACCAAGTTGCGAATCGCTGGTGACATCGCGAAACAGCGGATTGGCTCGCATCCTGGCCTGGATCTGGTTGGACCAGATGGTCAGTTCATCCGCCTTGACGCTTTGCAGTACGTACTGGTAGCGACTCTTGCTCGAGCGGCCACCAAGACTCAGATTTTGTACCGGTGTGAGGTAGACCGACAGCCCCGGCAGCGCGCCGAGCTTGCTGCGCAACTGCTCAAGTACGCGATCCATCGGCTCGCGTGTGCTGCGCGCCTTGAGTCCGATGAACAGCGCGCCACTGCTGCCACTGGTCACGCGTGACGTCACTGACATGACGTTGGCATCGTTCTGGATAATGTCGGCGGTGGCTTGCACCAGCTTGACCATTGCCGGATACGAAATATCTTGCGGCCCTTCGATCGAGGCTCGGATCTGGCCGATATCCTCGGTCGGGAAAAATCCTTTGGGAATCTCGATAAACAGGAAGCCAGTGAGCAGGAAGGTCGAAAGCGCAGCGATCAGGACGCCCCGGGTATGCGCCAGACACCAGTCGAGACCGCGACTGTAGCCGTCGAGGACCGCATTGAATCCCTTTTCAAATTGGCGACTGATCCAGCTATCGTCTTCCGGTGGTGCGTGTTTCAGAAACCGGCTGCACAGCATCGGCACCAGCGTCAGCGATATCAATGCCGACACCATAATGGCCAGCGACACGACCGCAGCGAACTCGCGGAAAAGCAGCCCGATCACGCCCGGCATGAAGAAAATCGGGATGAATACCGCCACCAGCGAAATCGAGATGGACAGGATCGTGAAGCCGACTTCGCGTGAGCCCTTGAGTGCGGCGGCCATCGGCGTCATGCCTTGCTCGACGTAGCGCACGATATTTTCAAGCATGACGATGGCGTCATCGACCACTAATCCCACCGCGATCGTGATCCCCAGCAAGGAAATATTGTCGAGGCTGTAGCCAAGCACGTACATCAGCGCACAGCAACCGATCAGCGAGATCGGCAAGCTGACGACCGGGATAGCGGTGGCGGAAAGCCGTTTGAGGAAGAGAAAGATCACCAGGATGACCAGCACGACCGTCAGGATCAGCGTGTGCTGGACGTCGACGATCGATTCGCGAATCGACTGTGACCGGTCATTCAATTCGTGAATGTCGATGGATGCCGGCATTTGCTGCTTGAATTTTGGCAAGGTTGCCTTGACCGCATCGACCACGGCAACCGTGTTCGCATTCGGCTGGCGCTGCACGGCCAGTACGATGGATGGCTCGCCATTGACCCAACTGCCGCTCTTGGCGGATTCAACGCTGTCTTCGACGATGGCGACATCCTTGAGTCGCGTGGTGTAGCCGTCGCGCGTGCTGACGATCAATTCGCCGAACTCGGCCGCGTTGCGCAACTGGCGGTTGGCTTCCAGCGTCAAACTCTGGCGTGGCCCGTCGAGTACACCGACCGGGCCGTTCGTGTTGGCGGCGTGAATCAGCGTCGCCAGTTCATCGAGCGTCAGGTTGCGTGCGGCCAGTTCGTCGGGACGCGCCCTGACCCGCACCGCGAAGCGACGCTGGCCATACACCGCAACCTGGGCGACACCATCAATCGTCGATAACGTTGGCGAAATCAGGTTTTCTGCATAGTCGTTGAGGTCCGCCAGCGAAATCGATGGCGACGTCAGCGCCACCAGCAATACCGCTGCATCAGCGGGATTGACCTTGCGATACGCCGGTAGTGCGGTCAACTCGACGGGCAGGCTGCGTTGTGCTCGCAACAGCGCCGCCTGCACGTCGACTGCTGCGGCATCGATATCCCGATCCGAGTTGAACTCAAGCACGATCGACGTGTTTCCCAGCGTATTACTGGAACTGATCGTGTTGATACCGGAAATGGTCGAAAACTGTTTTTCCAGCGGCGTGGCGACCGAGGCCGCCATGATTTCCGGACTGGCCCCCGGCAAAGAGGCGGTCACGTTGATGACCGGCGTGTTGTAGGTCGGTAGCGCCGCGATGGGAAGTTTTGAATAGGCAAAAATGCCAACAACGACAATGGCGATCGATAACAACACCGCCATCACCGGACGACGAATACACAGCTCGGAAATATTCACGATATCAATTCAAAAGTCATGCAGTGAAGGACGCGCACCAGGCCCAGGGTGGTCATCGAAGATCAAGGCGCACGCGGCGCCGTCGTGTCAGCATTTCCGCCGCCAGTAGCCGCTTGCCGTTCTGTTACCGCCGCACCGGGGCGCAGGTTTTCCGCACCCTCGACCACGACGCGCGCACCGGCAACGATGCCGGTGACCGCGGCCTTTCCGTCCTCGATCGCTACCACGGCCACTTTTTGGATCATTACTTTATTGTCGGGTTGCACCAGGTAAATGAACCTGTCGACCGGACCGGTAACGACGGCCTGGGCCGGCACGACAATCGCATCGGGCAGCGTGCGCGAAGTCAGCCGAACAGAGACAAATGTGCCCGGCCACATCCGACGCTGCGGATTGCTAAAGCGCGCTTTCATACGAATGGTTCCGGTTTGCGCGTCGGCGGCATTATCGATGAAGATCAGTTTGCCGCTGACCTCGCCTGCACCGGCGAGCTGCGCCTGGACCGGCGCATCACCTTGCGGATAGGTGACACGCAAGTTCGTCAGTTCGCGCTCTGGCAGTGTGAAGCTGACAGCAATGGGGTCAAGCTGGGATATGGTAAGCATTGGCAAGGCCGCTGGCTGGGCAAGACTGCCCGGATGGACATTGATCAGGCCGATACGCCCGCTGATACTGGCGCGAACCAGGTTGTAATCGAGCGCGATCCGGCTTGACTTGACGGCGGCCTGGTCGGCAGCGAGCGTCCCGCGCAATGCATCGACTCTGCTGCGTGCCGTATCGACCGCCGCCTGCGCAATGAATTTTTTGGCCAGTAATTCCTGATTACGGCTGAGTGTCGCCTCGGCGTCCGCCAGATCTGCCCGATCACGCACTACCTGCGCCAGTGCCCTGTCGATACCGGACAGGTCTGTACGCTGATCCAGCGTAATCAACAATTGTCCGGCGCGGACTTCCTGGCCTTCCTGAACGTGCACTTCACGGACGATATTTTGTACTTGCGGCCGAACATCCACGGTATTGATCGCCGTCACGTAGCCATTGGCGAACAAATTGATTGGCATTGCCTGCTGACCGGCAATCGTGGTTCTCACAATGTGAACCGTTTCAGACTTAGGCTTTTTTATTACGCGCGATTTTGCAGAATACCAGGCAAATCCTGCACCACACACTCCAAGAATAACAACGCCGACAAGACTATTTTTCAATTTACGGTGCATGGACAAATCGCTGATGAGGTGAAGGTATCTAGGCCGACAGATAAGCGCAAACCGCCACGAATTAATCGAGCAGACGACACCCCCTGTTACGTTCGGTAAAAAAGTGAGCACGATAAACGGCAGTCATTATTGCGTACTTTTCAGGTTGCTGCGACGCATTTAACGGAGCCAGGCAAGTCCGTGAATCGTTGACCTCTACTAAACCAAAAAACGCAGCGATACGAAGTCACATGAAATGACAATAAACATGTTGGTCGCCCTTTATAACGCGACTAGTTAGTACGCCGTAAGAATCAAGGGGAACGCGAACCAGAATCTCTATTTCTCAACCAAGAAGAAGTTGCTCCAATATCTGTAGCTAATTGAACAACAGATTGAATCACATCGATCGACTCTTTTTCAGGCAATGATCGTGATCAGTAAACATAAAGCTGAATCGCAATGTCACTCTTATCAGACATTCATTGATTACCAGGAAGTCTACGTGCGAATAGACAGGAGTCAAACTTTAGCGGGCACCAGGAATATTGAGTCCCTGAAATAATGAAAAGCGCCTCGTCGGACCACGCTAAACATGCTGTGGCAACCGAGAAGACGCTTTTACTTTTGCATTACTGTGACGCCACGAAAGCGGCTGACCTTACTTGATACTGAATGCATCCCGATCTTGACCGGCGATCCAGCGTGGTGGCTTGCCACGACCGGACCATGTTGCACCTGACACTGAATCGCGGTATTTCGGAGCGACAGGCTCTTTTGCCTTGCCGGCTTTTTTGGCACCAGTCAAACCAAGATCTGTCAGCGTAATACCGTAGTCGCGCATTTTTTCTTTGATATCAGCAATCGCATTAGCAATTTCGCTCTGGCGGGCATGGGCCGCTTGCTTTTGAAGATTTTCAATCTGAACGGTTAATTCTTTGTATGTTGACATGTTTGATTTCCAGTTATTTAAAATAAGGTGAAGCAGATAATATGATATCCAATGTGATCAGGACCTCAAACACTGGACCGATTCTCTAAGAAAGATCGTGTAACGGTGTCACTCAGTTTGACTCGCATTGTAAATCATATCCTAATAACGACTCAATTATTTTACTCCTCAAGTGCTTATTTTTTGTACTCACCTCAATAGCCATCATTGCTATTTTAAATTTTTGTTAAAAAATACCACAATTACTTTCCGTTTCCTCAATCTAAATAGGGATGGCCGGACAAACAAAAAAACTCCGAACGGTTGCCGAAAAATTTCAAAGCCAATCGATCTGATAAACGGAAGAGTGGGCTAGAAAAGAAAGATAAGGAGACAAACAAAAGCTGTAGCAACAGTGGCCGACAGTCATCAACATCATCCGGATATAAAGCCGTCTGGCTACGCATTGCGAGCAGGATAATGTGAATAACTATTCTCAGGACGATGGCGTTATCACGTTGAAAGGCACATCACAATATCCTGATGACAGTCACAAGAAAAAATGACCGGGTGAAACGGCCAGGAATAATAATTTGCGGGACAGAAAAATTGAAAAGCGGGGGAATGGGAAACTGCAGATAAAAAAAAGACCGGGTGCCAGCCGTTCGGCCCGACACATCGGTCTTTTTACAGAATTCTAGAAGGCGAGCCTTGTCTACGGCACTTATGGATAATGACTGTGGCTGCTTCGTTCCCGACCTGACCAGGTTGGCCATGCCACAATGCGCAGGGGCCCGCCGGGATGAAGTCTAACAGAAAGTTCTACCTTGGGCGGGTATAAATGACCCGGATCGAAACAGGAACGCTCAAATACCCAGCTGACCCCAAATGCTATCGATACGCGCTTTGACTTCGTCGCTCATATTGATCGTGCTGCCCCACTCGCGATCCGTCTCGCCGGGCCATTTGTTCGTTGCGTCGATGCCCATCTTGCTACCAAGCCCACTGACAGGCGAAGCAAAATCAAGATAATCGATCGGTGTGTTATCGACCAGCGTCGTGTCGCGCAGCGGATCAACCCGGGTCGTAATGGCCCAGATGACTTCTTTCCAATCCCGTATATCAACATCTTCATCGACCACAATAATGAATTTGGTATACATGAACTGCCGCAAGAAACTCCAGACTCCGAACATCACCCGCTTGGCATGCCCCGGATAGGACTTCTTCATCTGCACGATGGCCATCCTGTAACTGCATCCTTCTGGCGGAAGATAGAAGTCGGTGATCTCGGTGAACTGCTTTTGCAACAAAGGAATGAATACTTCATTGAGCGCCACGCCGAGAATAGCCGGTTCGTCTGGAGGTTTGCCAGTATAGGTAGAGTGATAGATCGGATTACGTCGCATCGTAATGCGATCTATCGTTAGTACTGGAAACATATCCTGCTCGTTGTAATAACCAGTGTGATCCCCGTATGGACCTTCAAGTGCATGCTCATATCCGGACGGATGATTCGGATCTGCATAAACATGCCCCTCCAGAACAATCTCTGCCGAAGCTGGCACGCGTAGCTCGCTTCCTATGGCCTTGATTAGCTCGGTACGACTACCGCGCAGCAAACCCGCAAACTGGTATTCGGACAGGCTGTCCGGTACCGGCGTTACCGCACCCAGTATCGTCGCCGGATCAGCACCCAGCGCCACGCAGATCGGATACGGCTGTCCCTTGTTGACTTTCGCATGCTCACGAAAATCGAGAGCACCACCGCGTTGTGCCAGCCAACGCATGATGACCTTGTTCCGCGATAACACCTGCTGACGATAGATACCCAGGTTCTGGCGTTTTTTGTGCGGCCCCTTGGTAATGACCAACCCCCACGTAATCAAGGGCGCGACATCACCCGGCCAGCAATGCTGAATTGGTAGCAGACCAAGATCAACGGCATCACCTTCCAGTACGACTTCCTGACATGCCGCAGAACGCAACTCCTTGGGCGCCATGTCCCACAAGGATTTCACCAGCGAGGTCAAGCCAAGCAAGTCCTTGAAACCTTTCGGTGGTTCCGGCTCCTTCAGCATCGCCAATACATGACCAATCTTGCGTAACTCGCTGACTTCCTCCGCCCCCATGCCAAGTGCAACCCGACGAGGGGTGCCGAACAAGTTACCCAGCACCGGTATGGATTGTCCATCCACATTCTCGAACAGCAGAGCAGGACCACCTGCGCGCAGTGTGCGATCACAGATTTCCGTGATCTCCAGATAGCTGGAAACCGGAAAAGTGACACGCTTCAACTCGCCAATCGATTCCAATTTAACAACAAAATCCCTCAAATCCGAATATTTCATCTTTTTTGCACCGCCAGGCTGCGGGCCTTTCAATTTAAGGAATAAATACAAGCCGTTGATTTCATTCAACTAAGTTGCGACTCTACTACTTGCTAAAGATCAAACAGTAATCACTTTCTAATTAAGTAGTATTGACTTGATATAACACGGCACCTACAATCCGCGAACATTGAGAAGGAAGGCATCTGGCGCGTCTATCTCGCCCACTGCAACAGAAAACCAAATCATTTCACGGGGTCGGGGCCCCAACAGGCATTTTAAGGAGTGTTTTCAAAAGGCGTCAGCCTTACTCCCCGCAAAAAGTTGTCTGCCACTGGTGTGGTACGGAAGTGTACCCTCAGCTCAACGCAGCAACTCCGGCGCCATCTGCCCGCATCAAGCGGAGGATGGCGATGTATCTGATTCACGGCAAGCAGTTCGGACAGCGGCAGAACGCAGTCCGAACTGCTTGCCGTGACGATTCAGGAGGTTCAATTGCTTAATCGATTTACCCGGACAACGCGCATGTGCGCGCGACATTTACGTAGCAATTCAACAGCTATTGGCATATTTGCCAGAGACACGCTGAGTGGATTTTTTACTACCGCCCACCACACCCTGATGATCTCAGGGATTGCAGCGTTGTGTACTCTGGCATTGATGTTCTACCGACCTGATCTTGCGCAGCAACTGAAATCATTATCTCCGTTTAACGCACAGCAATCAGATCAGCCATTGGTCGTGTCGGAGTCCGATACACCCATGGATACGCCAACGATGTCTTTTGGCACCCATGCATTTTTCCCTAATTCGAGTAGCACCCGCATGCCCGAAGCACAGGACATCGCGCCTGCAGCGAAGGCAAAAGGAACGGAACGCCAGCAACAGTGGGTCTCCAGCTG
This sequence comes from Actimicrobium sp. CCI2.3, assembly GCF_035019065.1. Taxonomy (NCBI): domain Bacteria; kingdom Pseudomonadati; phylum Pseudomonadota; class Betaproteobacteria; order Burkholderiales; family Oxalobacteraceae; genus Actimicrobium; species Actimicrobium sp. CCI2.3. Next base: position 30,155 of record NZ_JASJWR010000012.1, read on the forward strand.
GATATCCAAACGGTACCGAGTAGCCAACGACGCCACGGAAATGCTTGTATCCGCCGCCTACACTACTGCCAGTGACATCAAGATTGATCCGCTACTGATCCTCGCTGTCGCCGCCATTGAATCGGGATTTAATCCGTTTGCCGAAAGCTCGGGAGGCGCTCAAGGGCTCATGCAGATCATGTCCAAAATCCATCACGAAAAGTTCGAGGATCTCGGTGGTGTTAAAGCGGCCCTCAATCCGGTTGCCAACATTCGCGTCGGCTCACGCATCCTGAAAGAATATGTGTCGCGGGCCGGTTCCGTTGAAGCCGGACTCAAGATGTATGTCGGTGCCGCCGCATTCGACCATGATGACGGTTACGGATCGAAAGTGCTTGCCGAATATCAGCGCCTGAAATCAGTAGCCAGTGGCAAGAGCGTGTCTGTGTACACGAGTACTACCCCCCTGATCAACCCCAATCAACCCAAGAGCAATCCAGTGACTGATCCAAAAATCGCCAGTAGCAAGGACGACCAGGTGTCGGTTTCGGAGGCGATTCGCAACGCTTCTGCATCAGATCAGTTCGCAGCGATGTAGGTCAGACAGACAAAAAACCAAAAAAAAGAGCCGCAAGGCTCTTTTTTTTGACTGCGTTATTTCAGATGACGCGACGACGCCCGTCGAAAAACTTGTGCAGCCGTCTTACCGCCTCCTCAAGGTTTTCCATCGAGGTCGCATAAGAAACCCGAATGTAGCGATGCGCCGTGGACGGCCCGAAGTCCAGTCCCGGCACCAGCACGACACCAGCCTCGTTGAGCATGTCGATGGAGAGCCGATCAGCATCGTCCGACAGGTCACTACAGTCGGCATAAACATAAAATGCGCCATCCGGTACCACCGGCACTGTAAAACCCAATTCACGCAGGGCAGGAACGATGTAGTCGCGACGACGGCGAAACTCTGCCTTGCGCTCTTCATAAAGTGCGAGCGATGCGGCTTCAAAACAACCGAGAGCAGCGTGTTGAGCAATCGTCGACGCACAAATGAACAGATTTTGCGCGAGCTTTTCTACGTGCGACACGAGCGATGGTGGCACAACCAGCCAACCCAGACGCCATCCCGTCATGTTGAAGTATTTCGAAAAACTGTTGATGACGATGATGTCATCACCGAGCGACAAGGCCGAAAATGGTGCCTCGTCGTAGGTCAGCCCCTGATAAATCTCGTCGACAATCGTATAACCTTGCTTCTCGCGCACTGTCGCCACGATCTTGCGCAACTCGTCCTCCGGAATAGACGTCCCGGTAGGGTTGGACGGCGATGCCAGAAGCACCCCTCGGGTAGCCTCATCCCAATGACTCCGGACAATCGCATCCGATAACTGGAAACGCTGTTCGGGGCCGCAAGGAATCATCGTGGCCTCACCGTCGAACGCTGCCACAAAATGCCGGTTGCACGGATAGGAAGGATCCGGCATCAGCACCTTGGTGCCGGGCTCGACCAGGGCGGCACACGCCAGCAACAACGCTGCAGACGCACCAGCGGTGATGATGATGCGCACCGGATCGATCTGCAGGCCGTAGACCCGCGCATAGTGTGCTGCGATCGCCTCGCGCAACGCCGGCAAACCGTTCGCCGCCGTGTATTGCATCTTGCCGTCGCTCATGGCACGCGTAGCCGCAGCAATCACGGCAGGAGCCGCAGTGAAATCGGGTTCACCGATTCCCATGTGGATAATCGATCGCCCCTGCTGCTCCAGTACCGCCGCCATCTTGATCAGTTCCATGACATGAAACGGCGCGATATGTCCAACCCGTCGGGCCAAATTCTCCATCGGAAAAATGACTTCCGCGGGCACCGCCATCACGATGGACGCGATGCGGCGATTTCAACTTCGCGGGTTTTGGCAGCAAACTTGTCGAGTACGCCATTGACATATTTGTGGCCGTCAATACCACCGAACGATTTGGCCAATTCGACCGATTCATTGATGATGACCTTGTACGGTATCTCGATGTGATTCTTCAGCTCGAAGGCACCAATGAGCAGGATCGCATGTTCGATCGGCGACAACTGATTCAGCGGGCGGTCAATCAGTGGCGACAACTCGGCACGCAGCGCGCCAGCTTGCTTGATCGTCCCGTACAACAACGCATCGAAGTGAGCCGCGTCGGCCTTGTCGAAGCCATGCGCCTCACGCAGATGGGCTTCGATCACGCCAGCGTCTTCATTGTTGAGCAGCCACTGGTACAGGCCTTGCAGGGCGAATTCACGCGAACGGTGTCGGGGCGTACGACTCTTGTTCGGATTCGCGTGAAGTTCTTTTTTCGGGATCATGGTAATCAGACTGCAGTGCCGGCGATAACCTCCGGCACGCTTAATGGAGCAAAAAACCGCGCATGACCGGTTATAGCCAGCGCACGGTCAACATCGTTATTCGTCGTCGACGGCTTCAGACAACTCATCCAGCGCCAACACCAGGTTAGCCATTTCAACGGCAACCCGCGCGGCATCAGCTCCCTTTTCCTTCATTCTGGCAAGTGCCTGCTCGTCGTTTTCGGTCGTCAGTATCGCATTGGCCACTGGCGTACCGAAATCCAGCGCGACACGACTGATGCCGGTACCGGATTCGTTTGCAACCAGTTCAAAGTGATAGGTCTCGCCACGAATGACTGCACCGAGTGCGATCAACGCATCGAATTGCATGGTTTCGGCCATCTTCTGCAAGGCGAGAGGAACTTCCAGCGCACCGGGCACGGTCAACCGGAAGATGTCTTCGTTGGCCACGCCGAGACGGCCCAGCTCTGCCAGACAGGACGCCAGCAACCCATCGCCAATACTTGCATTGAAACGAGCCTGCACGATACCGATGCGCAAACCTTCGCCATCGAGATTGGTTTCGTAAGTTCCTACTGTCATGATGATTCCTTTATAAACGGGTAAACGAAGTGCCATCGGCACTGTCGCGACTCAATCCTTCGGACTGCTCCGGTAGCCCACGACTTCGAGATCAAAGCCGATCATTGATGGCATTTTTCTCGGATTGGCCAGCAATCGCATTTTACCGACACCAATATCCTTGAGGATTTGTGCGCCGATACCGTAGGTCCGCAAGTCCATGCTTGCCGCACGAGCCGGCGGCCGGTTTTCTGGCGTCAGCAAGGCAGTAAACTGGGCAAACAACTGGGCAGCTGACTCTTCGCAATTGAGCAAGACCACCACGCCACGTTCGGCGGCCTTGACCGCCGCAAGCGCTGACGCCATGTTCCAGGAATGGGTCGTTGAACTCGACTCCAGCAAATCGAGCATCGATACCGGCTGATGTACCCGCACCAGTGCCTCCGTATCAGCTGAAATCTCGCCATGTACCAGTGCCATGTGCGCGCCGCCGCTTGGCTTGTCACGATAGATGAATGCCTGAAAATCGCCGTGCACGGTATGCATGGTGCGTTCGGCGATACGCTCGACGATACTTTCATTCTGACTGCGATAGTGGATCAAATCAGCAATGGTGCCAATTTTAAGATCATGTTTTTGCGCAAACTCAAACAGGTCAGGCAAGCGCGCCATCGTGCCATCGTCGTTCATGATTTCGCAGATCACTGCGGCCGGTGTCAGCCCAGCCAGTTCGCAAAAATCACATCCGGCTTCAGTATGTCCGGCCCGCATCAGCACGCCACCCTTTTGTGCCTTCAATGGAAATACGTGGCCGGGCTGGACGATATCGGAAGATTTGGCGTGCTTGGCAACGGCCACCTGAATGGTCCGCGCTCTGTCGGCCGCTGAAATACCGGTCGTTACACCTTCTGCCGCCTCAATCGAGACGGTGAAGTTCGTGCCATAGGATGTGCCATTACGGGCCGTCATCATGGACAGGTTGAGGCGATCACAGCGCTCTTCGGTGAGGGTGAGGCAGATCAGGCCGCGACCAAATTTGGCCATGAAATTGACGGCTTCTGCCGTCACGAATTCAGCTGCCATCACGAGGTCGCCTTCATTTTCGCGGTCCTCTTCGTCGACCAGGATAACAATCCGGCCGGCACGTAATTCCGTGACTATTTCTTGCGTGGTAGCGATTGACATGAATTGAGTCCTTTTGAGTGCGCCATTTTAATGGATTTGCATGCCCCGCGACTTGCTTTGACGACAGGAAAAACATGAAACTCGTCGTCCATCCAGCCGATCCAGTGCGGATCTGCAGCAGTCGCTGTTGGTCAACCTGCGCGCTGCGGCCCGGCCGAACTGCTCAGCATCCGCTCGACATAGCGCGCAATCAAATCAATCTCGAGGTTGACGCGGCTTCCAGCGGTCAAGTTGCGCAGGGTGGTCACAGTCATCGTATGAGGTATTACGTTGATCGAAAAAACGCACCCGGTCGGCGTATCGCTGACCCGGTTGACCGTCAGCGATACGCCGTTGACCACTATGGAGCCCTTGATCGCCAGATATTTTCCGAGCTCGGACGGTGCCTCGATGACCAGATTCCATGATTCTCCGACCGGCTCGAAACGCGTCACCAGACCGAGTCCATCGACGTGCCCGGACACCAGATGTCCACCAAGGCGATCGGCTAAAGTCAGGGCTTTTTCGAGATTGACTTCGCCGGGAGCATCGAGCCCGGCCGTACAGTTCAGACTTTCGCGGGATACATCAACGGCAAACGACCGGTCGGTCTTGCTGACGACCGTCATGCACGCCCCGTTGATCGCAATCGAGTCACCAAGGATGACATCAGCAATTGGCAGGTCACCGGCATCGATGGTCAGACGCACGCCGGCTCCCGGTTCCGTACCCGCAGCAGACAGGTCGGTGATTTTTCCTACAGCAGCAACAATTCCAGTAAACATGGCAATTAAATAGAGTCAAGTAAGGCGAGCAAGAATACGCAGATCCGGACCGATCTGCTTGACATCATGAAACACCAGTTCGGTTTTACCCGACAAACTGGTCAGTGCTGGCAAATCGAACAAACCCGCAGCATCACCGATCAGACTGGGTGCAAGGTAGAGCAGCAGTTCGTCAATACACCCTTCGCGCAAGAGAGAGCCATTGAGCTTGAAACCGGCCTCGACATGGACTTCATTGATCTGACGCCGGCCAAGCTCCCGCATCAGTTGCGGCAAATCGACTTTGCCAGAGGCATTGGGCAAGCAAATTACCTCATGATCAAGTGATTCCAGCGCGGCTTGCCTGGCCGGATCGGCATGGGCACACACAATCCAGACCGGCGCGCCCTGCAGGACGCGTGCCGACAAATCGATCTCGAGGCGACTGTCGATGACAATGCGCTGTGGCTGGCGCGGCGTGGCGACAGACCGCACGGTGAGTTGCGGGTCATCCGCCTTGACCGTCCCGATCCCTGTCAATATGGCACAGGCCCGGGCGCGCCAGGCGTGGCCGTCCTCACGCGCCGGTGCGGACGTGATCCATTGGCTCACTCCGTTGTGCAAGGCGGTCTTGCCATCAAGGCTGGCGGCCGCTTTCATCCGCACCCACGGTTTGCCTCTTTGCATACGGGAAAAAAATCCGATATTCATCTCGAGGGCGGCATCGCGCATCACATCCGTGACGACCTCAATCCCGGCGGCACCCAAGCGCTCCAGTCCGGCACCGGCGACCAACGGATTCGGATCGGAGATCGCTGACACCACGCGCGACACGCCTGCACGAATGAGTGCATCGGCACACGGTGGCGTGCGCCCATGGTGGCTGCAGGGTTCCAGCGTGACGTACAGCGTTGCACCGCGAACTGCATTGCCGCGATGCTGCGCATCGGCCAATGCCTGGATTTCGGCATGTGCGTGGCCAACCGCCTGAGTATGGCCGGCACCGAGAACAATGCCATCACGGACGACTACGCAACCGACACGCGGATTCGGGGCGGTAATGAACAGACCTTTGGCGGCCCATTCAAGAGCGAGCGCCATACCTTGCTGGTCGTTGGCAATTTTCATGAAGCTTTCAGGTCAGGTTAGGGTCGGGCCATATCAACCGCAAGCGGCCTCAACCAGCGGATTGCATGCACGTGCACGACCGAGGAAATTGATAATAATGCGACGCTGTTGCGCACCAAGCGACAGTGACAAGTGGCCGAATTGTGGTGTCTGGCTGTTCGCGTTGGTCCGGGTGCGTCCGCTCGCAGCATACGCAATGTACGTCGCAGAGCGATCGGTCATCGCCGATTCTATGGCAATTCCTGATGCTGCAGCATCGTGGACAAGAATAATCATCTCACCGGCATCGACGCGTCGATTGTCATTGCTGTCAATAAAAATCCTCCAGCCACTACGCCAGTCGGCACCATCGACCGGAACCAGGTCGACCCGCTGCCCGCGCCGTATCGCTTCTGCACGGGTCAGCCTGATCGCGGCCACTAGATCTGCCGTGATTGCAGAGATCTTTTGACGCTCGATCAACGCCGTAAAGCCGGGTGCGGCCAGTGCAAGAATGATCGCGAGCAGTGCCAACACAATCATCAGCTCAACGAGTGTGTAGCCGCCCAGGCAGCAGCGACGCAGCTGACTGACGGCACTGCGGGAGTCACCAGCAATCGCGTCCATCGGCTTCCTTGTGGCCCAAACTATCGAGGCGCAACGTACCGCATTGCGCATCAGAAAAACCGGTATTGACCTTGTTCGTACCCGGCCTTGCGCGCAGCATCACACATTCGGAAATACGACGGCCAGCGCAAGCCAGTGCGTCCAACTCATAGGCACTGGAAGCCGCCGTTTCCGCAGAAAACCAGACAAAGCGCCGCTGATCCGGTTCTGCCGAGCCTGACGAAAAAGCGAGATAGCTCATTCGTTGCGAATAGAACTGCTCTTGCTGCTGCATGAGTTTGAACAACGCCGCACGGCCCTCCGCACGCTTGACCTTGCGGACCGCAAATTGATAGGACGGCATTGCGACCGCTGCCAGCACCCCGACAATCACGACGCCAACCAGAATTTCAATCAGCGTAAAGCCGACTCGATGAGGACACCCATTGCGCATCATCTTCACCTCCTAGCGTTGCGCACCGGCGCGCCGTCTATCGGACCAGTTACTCACTTCGTGCCAACCTAATCGTTGTACCGGCAGCGCGACCGTCGCACTCTGCGGCGGTACCGCAACCGATTGCCCGTCAACACCCGGAGTCAGCACCGTAATCCGGCGTGACAGGATGGCTGCGCCAGTCGCACTGGACGACGAGCGTTCAAATGACGAGAGCAACAAGGGCGCAACCGGACCATCGGTGCTCATCCGCGTCACAGTCACCTCGGCCGGCGACAAGCCATCCAGTGGATTGAGAAAATACAATCTGCCGTCACCCCGATCGCAACCATCCGGAGCGGGGATCAATGAGCGAAAAATCATTAGGCCCGAGTCCGCCAGCGCAGCGTCGACCTGTCGCTCGCCAGTGTGTATCCCATCGGGAAAATCGAGATACCAGCCTTTCCGGTCCGACGCGTCAGCGCCATAGGCGAACGACGCGCCCTCAATGGTGTAACGATCACGCCCCAACTTGCGGGCGGTGCGTTCGACCAGAGCCTGACGGACGATAGGCGGTTGATCGCGCAGGGCCGTGTCATGGACCGCGTAGAGCGATTGGACTGCATAAGGGGTCGCATGATGCATCCCAAGCCCTTCCTCTGGCGCAAGCAGACGACCCGATCCAAACAGAACCAGATATCCACCGCCCGGTGCAAAAACGACACTCGGCTTTGCCACGATCGGCTGGAACTTGCCACGGGAATCCGTAGCCGAAAACAGCGGCCTTGCGACCGGCCACGGCACCACGCCGGAGAAATCGAAACGCCAGAGTATTCCGGCAAGGTCACCGGCATAAGCATATCGAGTCGTATTGTCTTCGTCGGACACCAGTGCGGCAGCGCCCAGGCCTGTTGCGCCCGTATCGAATTTGAAGTAGTTCACATTGACCTGCCAGCGCGCGCCGGCGGGCTTGTCCAGCCCCAAAAGGAAGAGCCGACCGGGACCATCCAGTCCGGTACTCGCCTGCCCTGTTGAAACAACGACAAAATGACGCCGCTCGCCAGCATGGACCTCAAACGTAGCAATGGATGGCAGGCCGGTCACGACGCCCATGTCGGCATCATCGCTGTCACTGAACTCCCACAGTGCACCAGCGCTTTGTCCAAACGTCTCCGGATGACTGACATCGAATGCAGCGACTCCTTTGGCACCCAAGCCGGCCGCTGCGGCAAGAATCGTCTTGCTCGTTCCGTTCAGACGCACAGTGCGCAGTGCCAGCTTGCCGTCAAACCACGAGCGAGGCGGACTGAACGGACTGCTCAAGCGGCCCAGTTCAGGCAACAGGAAACCCGGTACGTAGGCAAATACCTCTTTGCCGTCGCTGGCTGAAAAAGCGTGCAGCATTCTGTCATTGGCAGCGACAAAAATCGTCGCGCGCCCGGCGTCATTGATCCCATGACGGAGTGCGTCATCAGACTGGCTGGACAGCAAAGGTGTGCTGTTGAGTATGCCGCCCAGCACCGACTTGCGCGGTCTGAACGTGCCAACACCATTCACCCGTTCCGCATCACGTTGTCCACGCAAATAATTGACGCGCTGCTCGCCCAATCCGTCGCTGCGATTGGCTCCCGGCAACTGATTCAATCCTTGTCTTTGCCGCTCTGAAAGGTTGGCCCAGCGGAATTCGACCATCCGTCCCGAGGCATGGTCAAACGTCCATATATTGCGTTGCGCATTGCGTTGCGCCACGCTGACGTCTGACGCAGCCGGCCATTGCTCTGCGGCCTCCCACAAGGCCGCACCAATCGTCATGGGACCAGCCGTTACCTTCCCCACCGGGAATTTTTTCAGACTACCGGACCACGATTGCGACTCGAGTCCAGCACGCCACAACCATTTTCCCGACGGATCCATCACCTGCTGGGTGACGTTGACCTCGGAATTCCCATCCGGAACCGTCATGCAAGCAAAGGATTTCAATTGCGCATACGCATGGCAGCAAAAACTGCAGAGCACGAGCAGCAGTATCCGGACCGCTTTCATGGCGCGCTCCCCTTCCGGTAAAAGGTCTGCAACACGACCTCACTGGAAACGTCAGCACCAAAACCGATCGCCGTAATTCTGTAAAAATACTCGGGCCGCTCGGCACTGTATCCAGCCTGCCGGTAAGGCATCAATTCAATGAGATACCGAGGCAACATGGCTGGCAGCGCGCCCACACCGGTTTGCATCGAACGTCCGGTAAACCGACCATAAGCCACCGCCACGTCGCTGTCGTGAATGCCGTCTCGCCCATGCTGAGCGACCTGTAACCAGCTGGGCGCACTGGCATCTGCAGATTGCCTGCACAAGCCTTGATAACGATTGGAGACGCCGCGCTGACAGTCGTTACCCACCTCATCCGGAAAGCCTGCCTTGCTATTGGCAGCAAACAAAGCGCTGCGGGACAAGTGCGTATCCGGCGAATCTTCGATATCGAGTTCGGCATCCCGCAAGCCTGCCTCGGCAGCCTGAAAAGCGATCTCCCTGTCGCGATAGCTGCGTGCTGCCTTCTGGTCCTGCAAACCGATCTGCAAAGCTGACATGGCCAGCAATGAAACTGCCATCAGCCAGACCAGTACGATGATCAGCGTGATCCCACTCTGACGGCGACTCATCGCGGCATCGCCAAGGTGGTGTTGCGAACGCGGATCGTCGTTGTAAACAGCTTGCGCAACCGATTACGTTCTTTCAGTGGCAGTTCGCTCTCGACAATGTGCGTACCAGAATCACCGGGCGCCTGTTGCGCCGCATAGGAGGAGCCGAACAGATCGAACGTCCGGTCCAGCGTATCGGCACGCACGGCACGCAGGCTACGAACAAGTAACGCAACCCGGATATCGGTGATTTTTTTCCAATGCGTCTGGCGATTGAGGTCCTGCGCACGCTGCTCCGGCGTGGCACCGTGGACGACCAGCCCCTGGTCCAGACTGTCGATTTGCGATGCGGTAAGAAAGCGCGTCGGCATCGCGGCGGCATCCGGACCGACACCGTACAACACCTGGAACGATTCCACACCACGAACGATCGCTGCCGATGACCAGTGACTATGTCCTTGGTATTTGCAATGTAATTCAGGCTCTCCGTAGGCGTCCCTGGCAACATAAAAAATGCTCCACCCCGATAACTGCCCGGGTGAAGGTGTTGCCGGCATGGCGACGTTGAAACCCGCACAATCGACGACCGACCCATCATTGGCACCGGAAAAACGCAGGGCCAGCACATCGCTGCCGTTGACTGCCTTCGGCAAGGCCTGGTCGATACCCGGCGTCCCTGCTTTGAGCGAGCGGGCATCAAGGCCGCTGATCGCGGAATCGGCCCCGTCATTACCCTGTTCCAGTACTGTCGGACCGGCCAGATCGGACGACCCGCTCAACCGCACTGCCCGGGTGATGCTGTCAATCGCATACCGGCCGGTTTCAGATAACTCGACAGTGCTCTCCTGAAGGTCATAAGCGCGCCGTGCGGCCTGAAATACGCTCCCGGCAACCGCGACAAGGAACAAGCCGAGGGTCAGCCCAATTAACAATTCGACCAGGCTCAGGCCTCGATGGACGCCAATCTTCATGTGACTACTCGACATGCAACACCAGCTGCGGTCCGTTGCTAATACCGTTGCTAATACCGTTGCTAATACCGTTACTAATACCGTTACTGATACCGTTGTCGCCGGCAAGCGTCGCAGGGGCTTGCCAGCCTAGCTTGATCCATAGCGGGGCACTGACTGTCGTTCCTGCATCGCACTCCCATCGCCATGTCTTGGTACCGGCCTGCCATGGCGTCATATCACGGCAAATACGCACCCGCCCTGCCGGCAAACGCTCCGTTATCCATGCTCGCCACTCGTCTGACAGGAAGGTGGCAAGCTGATTGGCATTACAGGTGCCGGATGGACCAAAACAACGTGTCGATGATCCGGCCGGGACTGGCGCTGATGAAGCAGCATCGTAGTCAAATTGCGCGAGTACCGTGGTACTGGCGCGGCCGCGCAACTGGTCGGCAATATCGATAGCAAGATGCAGGGCGACCGATTCGGCATCGACTTGTCGGGCGACGCGCATCGAGGAGAACAGCAGTGCCAGCACACCAAGCACACCGAGTGCGAGGACTAGCAGTGAGATCAGTACTTCAAGCAGCGTGAAACCACCGGCACATAAATAGCGCATAGGACGACGTCAAAATTTTGAATGTCGTCGATCTTAGTGAAAACTTCTTACTGAAAATTGATCTGTAGATAAGGTTTGAGACGACTCAATATTTGCCCACTCTGGCAGACCGTCGACGTCGCGAATTGCAAACGATATGGTCATGCCAACCAGCGTTTCGTCACCACGCTGGTTGGGTACAATACGAGCATGTCTGAATTCGATTTAATCGCCCGCTACTTCGCCCGCCCTGATCGCGGCCATCCTCCTTCCGTGCTGCTCGGCGTCGGTGACGACTGCGCATTGCTCAGGCCCGTACAACAGCAACAGGCTATTTCGATGGACATGCTGGTAGAGGGACGCCACTTTCTACCCGGCACGGACCCGATCGCACTCGGGCACAAATGCCTTGCAGTGAATTTGTCTGACCTGGCGGCAATGGGCGCGAGGCCGGTCGGTTTCACGCTTGCGCTGGCGCTACCTGATATCGACGAAGACTGGTTGCAAGGGTTTTCCACTGGCCTGTTCGCGCTGGCGGATCAACATGGCTGTGCGCTGATCGGCGGTGATACGACAAAAGGGCCGAGGACCATCTGCATCACCGTCTTTGGTGAACTTGATGCGGCCGGCGCGCTACTGCGCAGCGCCGCCCGCACCGGCGACGACATCTGGGTCTCCGGTACGCTCGGTGATGCCCGCCTGGCACTGTCCTATCGACTAGGCGAACGCACACTCGATGAGAATGCGCTCGCACAGTGCGCACCACGCATGGACCGGCCTACCCCGCGTAACGAGCTCGGCATGGCCCTGGTCGGTGTCGCGCATGCTGCCATCGATATCTCGGATGGATTTGGCGGGGATCTCGGACACATCCTGACGCGTTCGGGCGTCGGTGCCACCATTGACGTCGATGCACTGCCCGCCGGACCGACGCTGGCCAGGCAACCGGTGACATTGCGACGCGAATATTGCGTGGCAGGAGGCGATGATTACGAACTTTGTTTTACCGCACCACAAGCCCATCGACAGGCTGTCCTTGATGCCGCGTGCCGCACACAAACGCTCGTCACCCGCGTCGGCTGCATTGATGCGTTGCCGGGGCTGCGACTGACCGACCACTCCGGCAGCGATCTCCGCCTGACCTATCCTTCATTCGATCACTTCATCACCCCATGAGCTCTCACCCTCCTATCAAAAAACCAACCGGGCAATTCATGCTGGCGCATCCGGCTCACCTCATTGCGCAAGGGCTCGGCAGTGGCTTGTCGCCCATCTTGCCCGGAACCAGCGGCACCCTGTTTGGCTGGCTGACGTTTAACCTGATGAGCCAGCGGTGGCCCGATTTTTTTACCAATGCGAACTGGGCGATCGTCATTGTGGCGGGATTTTTGATTGGTACCTGGGCTTGTGCAAAAACTGGACGCGACTTGGGTGTCGCTGATCACGGCAGCATGGTGATTGACGAAATTATTGCTTTCTGGATCGTGCTACTTTTGTTGGCCCCTGCGGACTTCACTACCCAATGCTGGGCGTTTGTCTGTTTTCGGTTTTTTGACATGGTCAAACCACCGCCTATCGACTACTTTGAGCGGCGCTTCAAGGGAGGCTTTGGCGTGATGTGGGACGATATCGTTGCCGCATTTTTTACGTTGCTGGTGTTTGCTTTCTGGCGAATGTAATTCAACGAAACAACGGCGCGAGACAGCAGCACGAGACAACGGCATGGGGCAGAACCAGGCCCCATGCCGTGGAGTGAACAGTTACTTGTAGACCCCGCTACCCAGGATTACATCACCCACTTTTTCGACGTAGCTGGTTTTGGCTTCGACCGCCTTGGTAAGCGGATTGGCCCACTTGTAATCAACCCACCCATTGCCTGTCTTGCCATTTGCCACTTCGATAAAATTTTTGACAATCGGCTTGCCATCCGCGTCGCGTAATTCGAGCAGATTCTTGCCGATCAATTTGGGGTTGGCACCGTGCGCCAGGTTGGTACCGTCACCACCGGCACTGTACGCAAAAATATACAGGTCGCGATCAACAAACGGCCCGTCGGGCTTGTTGAACTCGGCAAATGCCTTCTCTTTTCCGTTTTCCCTCAAGTAAGCTGCCGCCTTCTTCACCAAGGCAACAGCTTCGTCTCGCGAACCTTTTTCTGCCGCAATAACGGCACCCGTCATTAATAAAGCGAATACGCTTAAAACAAGACTTTTCAGCAAATATTTCATGGGTAGTTCCTCAGGTTATTTTTCGATTTGAAAGCTTGGCGCAGGTCTTGCCCCAAATGCCGCTTGCCGTTCCTGACATGACTGATGGTCGAATCAGGCGCTGCAGCGCCATGTCTGGAGCCAGTGTTCGGAACACCGACTCGCGGGAAAAATATTAGTGGATACAATTGCCGCCCATAGTGAGAAATCACAAATAAATCGCCTTGTTTTCAGTTGAAAAATAGGCGTATTTCTCAATGAAAAATTAACTTTTTCATGCATTAAAAATAAATTATTTTGCAAGTAAGATATTGGCAAAGACTCTTATCGTGCGACACAACCATTCGGAACTGCAATGACCAAAGAAATCTTGAAACAGAAACCTGGCGACTCGCCATCTACCCCTCCGGGACCTGCGCGCCAAGCGAAAATGCCTATCGTATCGTCCTCACACCTCGCCTCCGGGCGCAGTGCTGAATTGAGCGAATTCGAGTTCGGCCTGATTATTGCGAGCAATGCATTCAACCGCTGGGCGGTGCGGTGCATTTCAGCTGTCGGCATGAAGGACATGACGATTACCGATGTGCTCGTGTTACACCACATCAATCATCGCGCACGTGAAAAAAAACTTGCCGACATTGCGTTCATTCTTAACATCGAGGACACGCACGTGGTCAACTATTCGCTGAAGAAATTACAAGCGCTCGGCTTGGTGAAAACCGAGAAACGCGGCAAAGAGGTGCTTTATTCGACCAACGAGGCGGGTCAGGATGTTTGCAAGCGCTACTTCGAAATCCGCGAACAGGTACTCGTATCCGGCCTGAGCGGCGACGGCACCGAAAGCTTTGAGTTAAGCGAACTCGCACGCTTCCTGCGCATCCTGTCAGGGTTATATGAGCAGGCAGCGCGTTCAGCCACCTCGCTCTGACTTTATTTAGTAGCCGAAGGCCCGGGCCGAACGATAGAACACGAAGCTGACGACCCAGGCTAATGTCAGTGGCCAGACTAGTGCAAGCAGGGTAAAAGACCTGCTGCGTGACTCGGAGCGTATGGTCGCGATCGTCGACAAGCATGGGGTGTAGATGAGCGTGAACAGCATAAAACTGTAGGCCTGCACCCAGTCAATCTGATTCGCCATCGTCGAGACCAGCGCACTGCCATCCAACCCGTAAATCACGGCTAACGAACCGATCACGATTTCCTTGGCAACAAAACCGAAAATCAACGCAATCGCGAGTTGCATGTTGATGCCGATCGGATCCAGGATAGGTGCCAGGCTTGAACCGAGCCAACCAGCAATCGTGCCGCTGCTTGCAGGTGCCACATTGGTAGGAAAATTCGTCAATACATAAACCAGTACGACGCCGATGATGATGAACTTCGTCGCGCGATGCATAAAGTGATGGACTTCTTGCAGGCCACGCAATGCCATCTGGCGCCAGGTTGGAAAGCGATAGGGCGGCATTTCGAGGATAAACGGCTCACTGTTGGCAAACTTGGATTTGAATAGCAACGCACTGAGCAACGTGGTGGCAAAACTCATCATGTACAAACTGAACAGCACTAGTGGTGCCTGCCTGGGAGTAAACAGCGCAGCGATGAAAAACACGAACACTTGCAAACGTGCAGAGCACAGCGAAAACGGAATAACCAGCATCGTCAACAAGCGCAGTGGCCGGGAACGCATGACGCGCGTGCCCATCAGCGCGGGAACATTACAACCGAAACCCATCAATACCATCACGAAACTGCGACCATCAAGTCCCATCTTGGCCATGAGCGCATCCATCAAAAACGCGGCACGCGACAGATAGCCGCTATCTTCGACCAGCGCCATGAACAGGAAAAATAAAACAATCAACGGGACAAAACTGGCGACAGTGCCAACGCCATTGTAGATTCCGTCTAGCAACAAGCCTGTCACCGGCGCAGGCAAAACCGACATCAATGGTTCCAGTGCCGAGGTCCGTATCAACTGGAATAACCATGCAAGACCATCCTGGATCGGCTTGCCAAGAATAAAAATTCCTTGGAATAGCAAAAACATGATGAAGAAAAAAATGGGTAATCCCGCTACAGGGTGCAGCAATACACGGTCCATGCGCTGGGTCAATTGATCCGATGCGTGGGCGGGAATCTGTACCGAAGTGTTCATCACCTGCGCCATCGCTGCCTCGAGCGCGGGTTCGGCTAAAGGCGGGCTGGCAAGATTGACAATGACCGGAGGGCGACTTCCGTTGAGCTCTTTCTGGATGAGCTGGTAGGCACTCTGGTATCCATTGCCGTATTTGGCCGAAATAAGTGCGACTGGACAATCAAGCAGATTCGACAGCTGCGGCGCATCAATCGTGATGCCGAGTTTTTTTGCTTCGTCCGACATGTTCAGCAACACCACCATCGGCACGCCGAGATGTTTCAGTTGCAGCACGAGACTAAGCTGACGTTCGATTTGCGCAGTGTTAATAATCACTAGCGCCAGATCAACCGGATTCAAGGACAGGAAACGGCGCACCACCTCCTCGTCCTCGGAAAACCCTTGAAGGTCATAAATCCCGGGCAAGTCGATCGCTTCGACCATGCTTGCGCCAATCAGGACCTTTGCGCCCAGCAAGTCAACCGTCACGCCGGGCCAGTTTCCGACTCGCGCCGAAGCACCGGTCAATCGATTGAAAAAAGTAGATTTACCGGCGTTAGGCATACCCAGCAGCGCAATACGCTTCATGCGCCGGCCACGCTGTCGACTGGCACGACCTGCACCCGCGCTGCTTCGCTTTTCCTGAGCATGATATCGGTCGTACCGACACGGACATGCAATGGTCCCGAAAAAGCCGCCGATCGGAGTAACTGGACTTGTTTGCCGATGCGCAGGCCCATCGCAGTCAAGCGCAGATACAGCTCGCTTTGGGCATCCAGTCCGGAAATGACAGCAGACTGCCCGGCATGCAAGGATGAAAGAAGTGTTGAAAAAGGAGCGGAGGGGCGCATGGAACAACCGTCAGATGAGAATGATTCCGATTATGGCACCAGATACGTTCTGGCGCTAGCCACCACTTGTTTAAGCGGGATCACTTCGCCGATCGTATGAATGGCCGCATTCAGATAGCGCAGGCATGGCCCACTGATCGATGGAACTGTTGTGCCGTTATCGCCACCAACCTTTGACA
Source organism: Actimicrobium sp. CCI2.3 (assembly GCF_035019065.1). Lineage (NCBI taxonomy): Bacteria > Pseudomonadati > Pseudomonadota > Betaproteobacteria > Burkholderiales > Oxalobacteraceae > Actimicrobium > Actimicrobium sp. CCI2.3. Next base: position 46,662 of record NZ_JASJWR010000012.1, read on the forward strand.
GCACCAGACATAGCTTCTCAAGCCTGTTTTAGTCTCAGGCAAAGACACTCCAGGAGATTCAAATGACTTTTCATTCTGCAAACCGATCCAACTCAGTTCGACTCGAGTCAATATCCAATCTCCCACAGTCTCCCAAGACTGAACAGCCAGAAGTTAAGGCACAAGCTGGAAACACGCCACCTGCCGCGGTCGCAGCAAGGGGTAAGGGGATGCAACAGCGCTTATTGAAAAGCGCCTCGACGGGTGCTTTGCCGGGCCAGACGAAAGTAGCCGAGCAGAACAAGGTCGCATCCAAGGAGAAAAAGGAGGAGGGCTCCAACAAACAAGGCGGGAAGAACTCTGACAACAGGGACGGTCCTGCCATCTCGTCGCAGCCCCGCGCAGAAAGAATCAAACCGGCATCCAAGCCCGATATCCAACCCGCAAATAATGAAGATAGAGGACATCCGTTCATCGACCTGATTGGCAAATTTGGGCAGTTCATACTGAACGGCATGGAAATGGTGAACAAATTACTTGAGCAAGTCACCGAGATGGCAATGGCAACCTTTAGAAGAGCGTCAAAGTCGGCCGATGAATATAATAAATTGTAGTCATCAGGCCGTCTTACATAGCAGCAACCGTAAAAGAGAGAAATTCCAGCCTTTAGGTCGATTTGCGACATCTCCACATTCGATCCAACCACATAACAGAACGCAACATACGCACAAGCAACCAGACGCGAAGTCAACCGTTAATTGACGGCAATTAGTCGGGACAAGGCAACTCACTTCAGCGTTAAACAGCACTTCATCCGATCGCGCTTATTTCAAAGGCAATGTCATGTCTCCGGTTAGCCCAGTCACCACTGCCAGCACACCCGAAGGAGGACTATCGTCGCTGCAAATCGATATCACCGCACCGACTGATGCAGATAACCAGGCTTTCGCCCAGGCGATGCAACAACATACTGCGGCCCCTGGCCTGAGACCCGGTGATACCGACTCGCAACCAATGTCGATGTCTAGCCAGCTTGTCAACCGCGCGACCGAACTGGCATCTGAAGTACAAAAGGATCAGCAATACGTTTCACAGATGCTCGAACGTGCTTCACAGACAGGCGATCAGTCGCTCATGCTGAAGGCGATGCTGGCGCTGAACGATTACCAGACAAGAGTGCAATTTATCTCCAAGACGATTACGAAAGCGTCGACCTCCGTGGACCAATTGACGAGGATGCAATAACTATGTCGAGCTCCATGTTGCGCATTCGGACGATCTTGCCTCGCTGGGTCCTGCAAATCGCATTGTTGCTGCTGATGTGGGGATGCAGTCAGGTATCCAACCTGCAAACCAATTTGCAGGAGGCCGATGCCAATGAAATTGTCGCGTTACTTCGCCACAATGGCATCGAAGCTAAAAAAATTCCGACCAAAGAGGGGGTCACGCTGACGGTGCGTGAAACCGATGTGCCCCGGGCCACCGACATCATGCGTGCGGCAGGCTTACCGAAACGATCCCTCTCTAACCTGGGCACAGTATTCAAGAAAGAAGGCATGATTTCAACGCCACTGGAGGAGCGCGTCCGTTACATCCATGCACTTTCCGAAGAGCTTGAGTTCACGCTGCAGCAATTCGATCATGTCGTCAGTGCACGGGTACACGTGGTGCTACCTGAACGAATTGCTCCAGGCGAACCCATTCAGCCTTCTTCAGCGGCCGTCTTTGTCAAATACACTGCGCCGTTTGATGAAGATACCAATATCCCGCGCATTACCAATTTGGTTGCATCCAGTATTCCGGGGTTGTCCGGAGTCGAAGGACGCTCGAAGGTGTCGGTCGTGCTGGCACCTGCTGGTGCCGCTCCCGCAGGAGTCGAATGGGAATCGGTCGGTCCGTTTGTGGTCCAGAGCGAATCTGCGTCAGGTCTGATGTGGACGCTGACGCTGCTGACGATCACAAGTCTGGCAGGCGTTGTCGCCATTTTGTGGCTTACTTTAACCAGCACCAAAATTGGCAAGGTCATTAGCGCACGTGGGTCAGCAAAAATCCCGGGCAAATCGACCGCCACGTAATGTTGCCGGAGATATTCATGCTGTCGGAAACATTTATCGACTGGTGGTTCAACCCGTGGAACATCGGCACCGACACCCCATCCGGTGCCGGAGACAGCAGTCTGATCGCACAACGCGACAGGTATCGGACATGGTGTGCCAGCGCACGAATACCCGGTGACTTACCCCTGCGTTTCGATCCAGCATGGAGCAGTGTCGCGATGATGAATGGTCTGAAGCTGCCCTATGCGGGGAGTCTGTTCATGGGATTAATTACCGCCCGCCAACCCGACCAGAAAGCACTGCGGGCATTACCACTGAGCGATCAAAAATGGTGCCGGGCCATTGCCGCAACTCAGCCATTGCATGCCTACGTCGTGCCGCATCCCGCAAGCACCGACGCGCTCGACATCTGCGGACTGGCGGAAATAGCCATTCGACTCGAACAGGGCTTTCCGGGTCTCTGGCCACGGCTGCAATTGCACTTGTCCGTACAGAGCCAGGTCAGCATTGATCTGCGAATACAGAACAATTGGGCTGCACCGGAAGACATACTCCGGTCCACAACACGGTCACAACGTTGCTGGCGACTGTGTCAACAACGCAGCGAGGAAAATCCATGATGTTTTGTGTCGATTCCATCCAGTACGATGCAGCCTTGCGCCCCGACCAGGGCATCTTGCGACTTTCGGCGCTCGCGATCACGACCGATGCGCAAGCCAATGCCCAACGCATCCTTGATGATGCCCGCGACGACGCCAATCAGTTACTCGATCAAGCCCGCCATCAAGCAAGACAGATTCTCAACGAAGCAGAACAGCAATCCGTTGAACGTCTGCGCGGCTACCTCGCGGCATTCGATGCACAATATGCCGCGTTCTCAGGAAGATCCCGAGAGCTCGTCATCCGCCTGGCGCTAGACCTGTTCGACCGAATGATCCTGTCGATTTCTGACCGCGAACGCATTGAATCACTGGTCAAGCGCCTCTCGCTTGAAGCCCCGGCCAAACTGAGCGAGGCATCGCTTCATCTGCATCCGTCTGACCTGGCGCATCTTCCCGAACCCGAATGGCCAGTCAAGGCCGACCCGGACCTGCGTCCCGGAACGGCCTTGCTGGTCGCGGCTAGCGGTGAATGGCGCATGGAGTTCGATATAGCCATTGACGCATTGAAGGCCACACTGAAGAAACAGATCACGCCGCACTCAGCCACCTGAGCCTGTGCAGGTCGATCCCCTTTTGCGCCGCCCGATGGTAGAGTAGTTGCGCTCGCAATGCGGGAGCTGCATGCCGAATCGGCTTATTTGAGGAGTTCGACGCGATGGACAAGATCACCGATCTGGCAGCGCAAGCTGGCCAGGCCCTGCAACAACGCGGCTTGTTATTGACAACCGCAGAGTCCTGCACTGGCGGTGGCGTAGCGCACGCCATCACTGAAATCGCCGGCTGTTCTGACTGGTTCGACTGCGGTTTCGTGACGTATTCAAACGCATCCAAGACTGCATTACTCGATATCCCTGATGCCTTGATTGCACGGCACGGTGCCGTCAGCGAAGAAGTCGCCGCAGCGATGGCTGCGGGGGCATTAGCAAACAGCAATGCCCATATAGCGCTGTCAACCACCGGTATCGCGGGTCCTGGAGGTGCCGTGCCTGGCAAGCCAGTCGGCACCGTCTGTTTTGGCTGGTCGATGCACTCGGCCAGCCGCACCGAGCGCAAGGTATTTGACGGTGATCGCCACAGCGTGCGCGAACAAACCGTCGCCCATGCGCTGCAGGGTTTGCTGCGCTTGCTCGGACACAGCTAATGCTGCGCAATTTCAGTACGGCGCAATGCGAGGTCAACGGCGTCACGATTCACTGCCGTCATGGCGGAACCGGGCCGCCGTTGCTCTTGTTGCATGGGTTCCCTCAGACGCATTTGATCTGGCACAAAATCGCCGACCGTCTGGCAGAACACTACACGCTGGTCATGCCGGACTTGCGTGGCTATGGCGATTCGTCGAAACCGCCGGGTGAAACCGATCATGCCAATTATTCGAAGCGGATCATGGCGCAAGACATGGTCGAGTTGATGGCCGCGCTCGGCCACCGGCAATTCCGCTTGTGCGCCCATGACCGCGGCGCACGCGTGGCGCATCGGCTGGCACTTGATCATCCGCAAGCGGTACGCAAGCTGATGCTGATCGACATTGCGCCGACCCTGACGATGTACGATGCCACCGACAAGGCCTTCGCGACACTGTATTACCACTGGTTCATGTTGATACAGCCGGCACCACTCCCTGAAACGCTGATCGGCAACAGCGCCAGATTCTTTCTGGAGTTCACACTCGGGGGCTGGGGTTCGCACGGCACGGACTTCATCGATGCAGATGCCATGGCCGAATACCGGCGCTGCTTCTGCAATCCCGCCGCAATCCATGCAGCCTGCGAAGATTATCGCGCTTCGGCCGGTATCGATCTGGAGCACGATCGCTCACCGAAAAAAATCGCCTGCCCGCTCCATCTGGTCTGGGGCAAGCATGGCGTGGTCGGCCGACTGTTCGAGCCGCTGGCGAACTGGCAGGAAAAATGTCACGCCCCCGTCAGCGGCAGCGCCTTTGCAGCGGGCCATTTCATCCCGGAGCAATCGCCCGAGCTATTGCTGGCAGAGATGCTGGATTTTTTCAGCCAGCCCGATAGCGATTGATCTCGACCCGGGTTGCCTCGGCAACCCGTCGTGCAGCTTGCGCGAAATCTTCATGATCAATCGGCGTGGCATACAAAATTGCGCGCGACGAATTGATCATCATGCCGAGACCGTCAGTAGTCTGGCCAGCCGCCACAGTCGCGGCAATATCCCCACCTTGGGCACCGATGCCGGGCACCAGCAACGGCATCGTGCCGACGATGGCACGAACTTGTGCCAGCTCGTGCGGAAACGTCGCGCCGACCACCAGACTGCACTGACCGTTGCGGTTCCATTTGTCAGCAACCAGCCGCGCGACCAGCTGATACAACGGTGTCCCGTCCACCTCAAGAAATTGCAAGTCGGACCCGCCGGGATTGGAGGTACGACACAGCACGATCACGCCACGGTCTTTCCATTCCAGATAGGGCGCAATGGAGTCCTGCCCCATGTAAGGATTGACCGTGACCGCGTCGGCACCGTAGCGCTCGAACGCTTCGCGGGCATATTGCTCGGCGGTGGCGCCGATATCCCCGCGCTTGGCATCGAGGATGATCGGCAGGTGCGGATAGGTTGACCGCACGTAATGGCAAATCGCTTCAAGCTGGTCTTCGGCACGCAACGCCGCAAAATAGGCAATTTGGGGCTTGAAGGCACAGGCAGTCGCAGCGGTTGCATCGATCATGGCGGTGCAAAATTGCAGGATGGCGTCAGGCTGATCACGCAAATGCAACGGGAATTTAGCCGTATCCGGATCGAGACCGACACACAGCAGCGTATCGTTGGTGCGCCAGGCGGCAGCAAGTTTTTCTGTGAAAGTCACGGCAATATCCGAGAGTTGCGAACTCGCGCATTGTAGCGTGACGCGCGGCTCAATCCGCACCGAATCATCTCGAAACAAGGTCGAATAAGGTAGGCTGATTCATCCCTTTTGCCTTTCTGTTCAATGACTCGATGGAGCTGTTCCAGAAAAAAATATTGAAATAAATTCTGACCCGAAAAACTCTCTACAATCCATCACATCACAACGTGTAAAACTATGGTGTGGCAGTCTTTCCTTGAGTAACATAACCCCCCATGCCGGTACTTTCCGTCCGGCTGCAATTAGCCAACTATGATAAGAATCCTGGTAGTAGATGATCACGCAGTTGTTCGTGCAGGCGTTCATTATTTTATTGACAACATCCCCGACATGGAAATTGGTGGTGAAGCAGGGACCGCCGAAGAAGCAATCCGCCTGATCCGGGCGGAAGACTGGGACATCGTCGTTCTCGACATCGCGATGCCGGATAAAAGCGGAGTCGAAGTCCTGAAGCAGATCAAGCGTGAAAAGCCGGAACTGCCGGTTCTGATCCTGAGCATGCATCCTGAAAACCGCTACGCGGTCCAGATCCTGCGCAGCGGTGCCAGCGGCTACGTGCAGAAGGAAGCGCTGGCGACCGAACTGGTCAACGCGATTCAAACCATCATGCGTGGCCACAAGTACATCAGCTACGCCGTAGCCGAATTGCTGACGATGGATCCGGATGCCAATACAGATAAACCTTTGCACGAAACCCTGTCTGCGCGGGAATATGAGATTTTCTACAAGCTCAGTCAAGGTGAAGGAGTTACCAAGATCGCCGATGAACTATGTCTGAGCGTCAAGACCGTCAGTACCTACCGCGCGCGTGTGCTGCAAAAAATGAGCATGGTCAGTAATGCCGACATCATTTATTACGCGATCAAGCAAAACCTGATCGATTGAGTCAAGAGCAAGGAAACCCATTGAATCATCCGCTATCGCAGCCACTGCAGGTGTTCCTGATTGAAGATTCCAGCCTGGTACGCGAACTGCTCATCGAAAGCTTTGCCGACATACCGGGCATCACGCTGGTCGGTCATGCCGATTCCGAGGATGACGCACTGGACCAGTTGGCGCTGCATCCCTGCGATATCCTGATCCTCGATATCCAGCTCCGACAAGGCAATGGCATCAGTCTGCTCCGCCGTTTAAGTCGCGAATCGCAGCACGATCAACAAATCCGCATCATCTTCAGCAACAACGTCAGCAAAGGCTATCACCGCCTGGCCGGACAACTGGGTGTCCAGTATTTCTTTGACAAGACCTCCGAATTCACCGACATGCGCGAACTGCTCGAACGGCTGGGCCGTAACGCAACTATCCCTCCTGCACCCACTGCGAATTAGTTCTGCAACGCTGTTCTTGTCAGCGTAATCCCACATGGGAATGGGTGATGCGCTGATTAAAAAAGCGTGCTGCCTCTGCAATGATGCATCCATCGAAATTCTCACCACCAAGAGGAGATACGCATGGAACAGGGATTGAACATCTGCGAGACCACGCCACGAAACGCCCGCAGCGTCACACGCAACAACGGCAACCTGAAATCAACTGGCCGCGAGACCCGCTTGCCGGCAGCGCGCGTATCAGGTGCAGTACGTATTGCCGGCCTGTATGGCCACAACCCCAAACAAAATAACTTGCTCGCCGGCCTGCCTGCCGAAGACTACGAGCGCATCCTGCCGTATCTTGAACTGGTGCCGATGCCACTGGGAATGGCGGTTTGCGAAGCGGGTGTCGAAATGGAGCATGTCTATTTTCTGACCAGCAGCATCGTCTCCCAGCTGTACGAATCGCGCGATGGCACCGCCACCGAGACCGCAGTCATTGGCCACGAAGGTGTTGTGGGCGTGACCCTGTTCATGGGCGGCGGTACATCACTCAACCGCGCCGTGGTAAAAAGCGCCGGTTACGGATTCCGCCTGAAAGCATCGCGACTCAAGGAAGAGTTCTACCGTGGCGGCGCACTCCAGTCGCTGCTGTTGCGCTACACCCAGGCGCTGTTGACCCAGATGTCGCAGACTGCGGTCTGCAATCGCCATCACAGCGTGGTCCAGCAACTGTGCCGCTGGCTACTGCTGAGTCTGGACCGGTTACCATCGAACGAAATGAGCATGACGCAGGAGCTGATCGGCAACATGCTGGGTGTCCGCCGTGAAAGCGTTGCCGATGCCGCCGGAAAATTGCAGGATGAAGGCTTGATCCAGTACACCCGTGGACACATCACCGTACTCAACCGGCCAGGCCTCGAAGCCCGCGTCTGCGAGTGCTACGCCGGCGTCAAGGCCGAGTACGATCGACTGCTACCTGCCCCGCTGCAACGGTAAATCTGGGTCAAGAAAACATCGGGCGATGGGAACATCGCTCGTTATGCCGCTTTAGTTTTCCGGGGCCAATTGATGGCCGACCAGGTCGCGCCATTAACAGCTTGTCGGCTAACGGTAAGTGACTGCGGCGGCACCGCTCGCTTCCAGATGAGAGAAATTATTCAGGTAACTCAAGCTGACCCGGTTACCGCTGTAGAGCAATTTGGTCACACCGGCATTGGCCAGTGTCCAGTTAAGCTCCAGCACCTTGCTGTCAGGTATGCCCAGCACATGCTGGCACAGTGCCGAGATTGTCCCGCCTGACGTAAAAATGATGACCGATTGCGCGCTACCCGGCGACATCAGTACGCGTTGCAGCGCAGCGACGCAGCGCGCCTGGAAGTTCGGCCACGTTTCGGTGTAATCGCTGTCATTCTCGCCTGCCATCCAGCGCGCAGTCGCCGCCTGAAACAGTTGCTGAAACGCCTGATGCGGTTGCTCACTCTCGCTCAGAAAGCGCGTCAGATAGTCCGGATCACTGAGCTCAGGCCGATAGCGCTTGAAAATTTCTTCGTGGTCATACTCGGCGAAACCGGCATCGGTTTCCCAATCGCCCTCTTTGCGCAGGTTACGCGGCAAGGCACCGAGACAGGCCACGGCGGTCTGGCGATGCCGGTTCATGCCGCCGGTCAGCACGCGGCTGAATCCCTGGCGCTTTTCCGCATACCATTCGCCCAGCAAACGCGCCTGCTGTACACCGAGGTCCGAAAGTCGATCGTAGTTGGCGCTGCCAAAAGAGGCTTGACCATGCCGTACCAAATAAATTTGTCCCATGATTCTGCAATATTCCTTTTAATCGTCTGGCGTAGTCATCTTGCGTGGCTGAACCCAGCGCGCGAAGTCTTCGGCAGTGACATAGCCCAGCGCCATGCCGGCCTGTTCAAGGCTGCTACCGTCACCATGCGCGCGCTTGGCAATCTGCGCCGCGCGATCATAGCCGATGTGCGGTGTCAGTGCGGTAACTAACATAAGAGAACGTTCCAGCAATTCCTCGATGCGCGCCGCGTTTGGTGCGATGCCCTGCACACAATGCGCATCAAAACTGGTCATGCCGTCCGCCAGCAAGCGCACGCTCTGCAAGAATGCATGCGCAATCAGTGGCTTGAATACATTGAGTTCAAAATTACCCGAGGCACCTCCGATGGTAATCGCGACATCGTTACCGAACACCTGACAACACAACATCGTCAGTGCTTCGCACTGGGTCGGATTGACCTTGCCCGGCATGATGGAACTGCCCGGTTCGTTGGCCGGAATGCTGATCTCGCCAAGGCCTGAACGCGGGCCGGATGCCAGCCAGCGGACATCATTGGCAATTTTCATCAGCGCTGTGGCGAGGGTCTTGAGCGCACCGTGCATGGCGACCATCGGCTCGTGACCGGCCAGCGCAGCGAACTTGTTGCCAGCACTCGTGTAAGGCAATCCCTGCACACGCGCCAGTTCGGCGGCAACAAGTTCACCAAAACCTGCCGGAGCATTGAGTCCGGTACCGACGGCCGTGCCGCCTGCCGCCAGAGCGTACAGACCGGCCAGCGACGACACAATGGTCGCTTCGGCAAATTCGAGCTGGGCCACATATCCGGAAAATTCCTGGCCTAGCGTCAGCGGCGTGGCGTCCTGCAAATGCGTACGGCCGATCTTGACGATCTCGCCAAACGCCGTCGATTTCAGTTGCAACGATTGGCGCAGTGACTGCAAGGCAGGCAACAATTGCCGTGTTATCGCGCCACTGGCGGCGACATGCATCGCACTCGGAAAAATATCATTGGACGACTGGCCAAGATTGACCTCGTCGTTCGGGTGCAGCAAGCGCCCTGCCCCGCGTGCACCGCCCAACAACTCGGACGCCCGGTTTGCCAGCACTTCATTCATGTTCATGTTGGTCTGGGTACCGGAGCCGGTCTGCCAGACCGCCAGCGGAAATTCCGCAGCATGCAGCCCGGCAATGACTTCGTCGGCCGCCTGCACGATCGCCTGCACCTTAACAGCTGGCAATTTGCCAAGTTCGCCATTGACGCGCGCACAAGCGCGTTTGACGGCCGCCAGGGCCACGATCAACGTATCGGGCATGCGCTCAGTCGAGATACGGAAAAATTCCAGCGAGCGCTGAGTCTGGGCACCCCAGAGGCGGGCAGCGGGAACAGCGATGGGACCGAAGCTGTCGGTTTCAATGCGTGTTTCGGACATGGTGATCTTTCGAAAACTGCAAGGCCAATATCATGCCTCAATCTCGGAGACGCGGGGGGCCCGGTCGAGTTAGCCCGCGATTTCTAATCGATCAAAAACAGGAGCGGTGCCAGGCCTGGTGTTGCACCAACAAAAAATGCCAAGCGACGAGAATGCCAGCGATAGTGCGCCAAATAATCCGCGCATGCCGATGCGGTAAAAATAGCTGGTGCAGTCGCACCTGCGGGACACTGGCAGGCGGGAATCTGCCCGAACCGATAAAGGGTGCGGTTACTTGAGCGCGCAGACATGACCTGGTGACTGGCACTGAATCTGGATTGTGGTATGCACAATCCGGTAGCGTTCAGTCAACTGATGCGACACATCTGCCATGAACGCATCACCGGGATGACCTTCGTGCATGACAAGATGGACGGTCAGTGCAGCCTCGGTGGTACTCATGCCCCATATATGCAGATCTTGTACCGCCGTCACGCCTGGCAAAGCCTGCAAAAAGTGTTCGACTGCCTCGAGATCGATATTTGCGGGTACGGCACTGAGCGCCAACCGTATCGCTTCACGCAAAAGGCTCCAGGTTCCGAACAGGATAACGGCAACGATCACCAGGCTCAGCAACGCATCGATTACATACCAATTAGTGAAGAGCATCACTGCCGCACCGATCACCACTGCCAGCGAGACCAGCGCATCAGCGGCCATATGCAGGAACGCACCGCGGATATTCAAGTCATCCTTGCTGCCGGCGACAAACAGCCAGGCCGACAGGCCATTGATGAGAATACCGATTCCGGCAACCACCATCACCGTGATACTGGCCACCGGTGCCGGTTCGGCAAACCGGCCGATCGCTTCCCAGGCGATCGCAGCACAAGCAATCAGGAGCAACAGGGCATTGGCAAGCGCGGCCAGAATGGAACTGCTGCGCAGCCCGTACGTGTAGCGTCCGTTCGGTTGCTTGCGAGCCAGAAGCGCAGCACCCCAGGCTAGCAGCAAGCCCAGCACATCGGAGAGATTGTGACCCGCGTCAGCCAGCAACGCGGTCGACTGCGCAATAAATCCATAGGCGAATTCAACGACAACAAACGCGACGTTGAGCGCAATCGCGATCGCAAACGCAGCGTTGTGATTTGTTGGCAAGGCATGGTGATGGCCGTGATGGCCATGATCGTGACCGTCATGGTCGTGATGGTGTGAACTCACAGGGACAATTCCTTGATTCGGGTCAATCTGACTTGAAAAATAATATCGGGTCTTAATCGGTGCCCGACACGCTGTCAGGATCGGGTAGCAGACAGGCATCGATGACTTGCAAATCATTGTCTCGCGCAAAGTCCATGACGAAATAAAACGCCAGCGGCTCAATCAGTCGCAGCGCTTCGTCGACGACTACCGATTTAACGCCGTTGAGAACCGACGGCCGGACGTACGGAGAATACTTCAAGTGAGCGTTGCGCCCACCCGAACCCTCCTGCCTGAAACAGGACATGGCACCGCACAGACGCTCTGTCCAGTCGCTGGGGCGGAATTGTTTTCCAGCACTGGTTAATCCCAGAATGAAAAACTCGTTCGCAATTTTTGGTGTTTTTTTGTCTGGATCGGCCATGGGTAAGGCTGGTTTCGATAATGAAGACGGCGGGTTGGCCCGGGGTCACAGCAGCCCCTTGAATTCATACAAATTATATCTTATAGAAGACCTGAACCAACATCGTATCCGCATTCCCGAATTGATGAGGTTACCGACCTGCAATAACTTCCTAGCCCAGCCAGACCGCAACCGACAATAGCAGCAATAACAGCATCCACAATAGCAATGCGCGCCACACCAGACCAACCGCGCTTTGCAGAGCACGGGCGGTTGGCTCCTCGCCTGGCACCGCATCGGACTCCAGATCGGTCGATTCGAGACTGGTAGGATCAGCAGGCATTACGTTGGCAGCACCCTGCAACGGGGTGCCGAGCCGTACGCCCAGTGCGCCGCCTCCGGCAGCGAGGATAATGCCGACCGCTTCCTCTTGCCAGCGGCTTGCAAAATTGCGCCATGCGTAAATCGCATCCTCGAAATTACCAACGATAGCAAACGCAATCGCGGTCAGGCGAGCCGGTATCCAGTCGATCCAGTAGAAAGCGCGTGCCGCGAACTTGCCGAATGCTTCGTTTTTCATGTGCTCTGGTTCGTTCCAGGCACGCGCCAGGTATTCGGCGACCCGGTACATGATTGCGCAAGCCGGGCCGACAGGCATCAGAAACCAGAAAAAAACACCGAAGACATTGCGATGCGTCGTGACCAGCGCTTTTTCAACTGCAATCCGGGCAATTTCACCGGACTCCATCGCACTGGTGTCCTGCTTGGTCCACTCGGCCAGCAAGACGCGTGCACTGACATCGTCACCGCTGTTGAGCGCGAGCTGAATCGACGAATAGTAATGGCTGTAATGCCGAAATCCGAGCGTCAGGTAAACGATCAGGATATTCCAGGCTAGTGCAGCGAACGGACTCAGACGCAAAGCCAGCCAGTAAATCAACGCAGTCGGACCCATCAACGCTGCCATCACCAGGAACCAGCCGAGCTTTCCGTGATGGGCATCACCGGCGTTGAACCAGAGTTCCATGCGCGCGGCCAACAGCTTGACGGTGCCGTAAATCGGGTTGTCCGCGCGCAGCGGTTTGAGTTGTTCGATTAGCAGTGCGCACAAAATGGAAAGAAATGTCATCAGGACGCCTTAAATTACATGGTACCCACACCATAACGCAGCATAGGGCTTGAATCAAACCAGACAGGCCGGAAGCAAACGACATGAAGTGCCGTTCAAGCCCGTAAAAAATGAAATAAATTGCGCAAGATGCCGGCGGTAGCGCCCCATATGAAGAATCGCTCATAGGGCATGGCGTAAAAAGTACGATGGCCTGCCCCGTTTGGCAGTTCGAGCGCGCGGCGCTGATGATGCATGCCATCCATCAAAAAAGCGAGCGGCACTTCGAATATCTCTTCAACTTCACCCGGCTCGGCACGCAACTCAAAAGGGGGACGAATCAGCGCGACCACCGGTGTGATCTGGTAGCCAGTCATCGTCACGTAGTCAGGCAAGGTGCCGATGACATCGATATGACTGCGGGACAGACCGATCTCCTCTTCCGTTTCACGCAGCGCCGTATCGATCGCAGAATGATCGCCCGCATCGGCACGACCACCTGGAAACGCGATCTGACCGGGATGATTGGTCAGGTTAGGGCTGCGCTGCGTCAGCAACATCGTCAGGCCATGGCTACGCTCAACGATCGGCAACAGCACCGAGGCTGGTACCGGCACGCGTGCCGGAGATAGTTCGGGGCGCTCGTCATTGGCCTCTTGCGTCCAGTCTTCCGGTGCTGCGAACCGTTGACGCAGCCACATTCCGTTGAGTCTTGTACCGATTACCGACTGCTCACCAGCCACCGAATCGACGGGAATACCTTGCGGATCGAATAGAAGTCTGGACACGTCGACAACCCTGAAAAAAAGACAAAAAGAGACCGCTACGGTACCACTTTGCGTCACATCATAATTTATAACCACCAAAGCAAAAAAAGGGTGCCACGAGGCACCCCTTCAAGAATTGACTTGCCAGGCAAATTAAGCTGCTGCTTTTTTCGCTGCAACACGACGATTTGGCAGTTTTTCTTTGATACGCGCCGACTTACCGGAACGCTCACGCAAGTAATACAGTTTGGCGCGACGGACATCACCGCGACGCTTGACTTCGATCGAAGCGATCAGCGGCGAATACAACTGGAATGTACGCTCTACGCCTTCACCTGACGAGATCTTGCGAACGATGAAGTTCGAGTTCAAGCCACGGTTACGACGGGAAATCACGACGCCTTCGTACGCCTGGGCACGCTTGCGGGTACCCTCAACGACGTTGACGCTCACGATGACGGTATCGCCTGGTGCGAAATCAGGGATGCTCTTGCCCAAACGGGCAATTTCTTCTTGCTCAAGTTGCTGGATCAGATCCATTTGAAACTCCTTGTGCCATCTTGCTGACGCCGGGTGTTTGCACACCTTGAGGCCCAGTAGAGGATGGGATTAAACATGCGGATTGACGGAAAAGTCATCCGCTCGATACAACCTACTGCAAACCACTTAAAAACTGTTCATCCTTGCGACTCAGTGCCCCGCCAGCGCGGGCAACGGCGATCAGGTCGGGACGCTTCCTGAACGTCGCAGCGAGCGCTTGCTCGCGTCGCCATGTCAGGATATCGGCATGGTTGCCTCCCATCAGAACTGCCGGCACTGCTACGCCTTCTGACAGTTCAGGCCGCGTGTAGTGCGGACAGTCCAGCAAGCCGTTGACAAAACTGTCTTCGACAGCAGACGCCTCATCATGCAATGTTCCCGGCAATTGCCGAATCACGGCATCCATCAGGGCCATCGCTGGCAACTCACCACCTGACAACACAAAATCTCCGAGGCTGATTTCCTCGTCCACGCAGCGATCGATCAAGCGCTGATCAACCGCTTCATAACGGCCACACAGCAGAACCAGTCCGGGCTCAAGCGCCAGTTGCATGACGCGGGAATGCGTCAGCGCCTGACCTTGCGGAGACAAGTACACCACGCGCGGAACCGCCAGACCGAGTTGCTGCTGGCGCGCCTTGGAAGCCGTGATTGCAGCGTCCAATGGCTTGGCTAACATCACCATGCCGGGACCGCCGCCATAAGGCCGATCGTCCACAGTACGATGGTTGTCACTGGTGAAATCACGGGGATTCCACAACGACAAGCCCCACTTGTTTTGCTCGAAAGCTCGCCGCGTAATTCCTGACTGCGTCAGCGCGGTGAACATTTCAGGAAAAAGCGTGATGACATCAAACTGCATCCAGACCTCCGACCTGCGGGCCGTACTCCGAAGCACTAATAATCCAGGCCCCAGTCAACGGTAATTTTCCCGGCCTTCTGATCGACCGTTTTGATGAACTGACCGACAAACGGAATCAGAATTTCATCCCGCTTTTCGGCATCAGCACTGACAACGGCCTCGACCCGCAGGATGGGATGCGCACTGTTGTCCATCATGTCATGGACCACGCCGATGCTTTCACCTTGCAGATTTTCAACCGCCAGTCCGATCAGATCAACCCAATAAAACTCTCCATCGGGCAGGGCTGGAAAATAACTTCGCGGTATCTGTACTGAAGTGCCTTTGAGCACTTCCGCTGCGTCTCGGCCTGATACACCGGCCAATTGCGCAACAACATCACCGCTGTGCACCTTTGCCTGCATGACATCGACGTCACGCAAAGCCGGCTTGTCCAGCCACCAGACTCTTGCACTGAGCAACGCTTCTCCGGTCGACGAGAAGGGTTTTATCCGTACCCAGCCATTAAGGCCGTAAGCTCCGGACACGTACCCTACCTGAACCAGATCAACGGGGATAACTACTCCCGAATCGGTTTTAAGTGGCGAATTAACTGTCAAACCTGAGACTTAAGCTGCTTTTTTGGCAACCTGAGCGACCAGACGGGCAACTGTCGGGGACAGTTGGGCGCCAACGCCTTCCCAGTATGTCAAACGATCCTGAGCAATCCGGACCACTTCTTCGGCACCAGATGCAACCGGATTGTAGAATCCGATGCGTTCGATAAACCGACCATCGCGACGATTGCGTGAATCAGTTGCAACGATATTAAAGAAAGGACGCTTCTTTGCGCCTCCACGAGCTAAACGAATAACGACCATAATATTTCCAATAAGTGTTTCAAACACGGAAAAAGCCGCGAATTATAGCCTGAAGCAGGGACTGGTCGCAACACCTAAACTGTCCCGGAATCGAATGCCCGGAAATGAGCAGCATTGCAGGGACTCCGGAGCTAGTGCACACTGCGCCTCGGCTCTGATACAGACTTCGCGGCTGCCTTACTACCTTCGAATTCCATTTCTCTTACTGCGGTACTTTTCATGCCATCCAGACACAAAAACAAAACCTTCGCCACCCTGTTGGCCACCGTGACCGGCGGCATTGGTTTGCACCGCTTCTATCTGCGCGGCCCAGCCGATAAATGGGGCTGGGTACACCTGGCGAGCATTCCGGTCACGCTACTGGTGCTTTGGCTAGGCATTGGCCAGCACGGATTGTTCCAGGCTGCAGCACTGGTGCTATCGGTTCTGATCGGCTGTCTGGAAGCACTGGTACTGGGATTAATCCCGGATGACAAATGGGACCAGCAATTCAATCCGGACTCAGGCAAGCAGAGCGCCTCGCGCTGGTGGCTGGCATTGCTGCTGGTGATCACGCTGGCAGTCGGTGCGACCGGCCTGATCGCGACGTTGGCACGCGGCTTCGACCTGCTCTTCACCGGTGGCGCATTCGGCTGAATGCCACCACCGGCGGGGCTGGTCAGAACTGATCTACGGGCAGCGCCATGACTCCGGCGCTTCCCTCGACGATCGCTGCGCGATAGCCGCTCGCCTGGGCCAGAAAATGATCAGCAAAGAAACGCGCGGTACCAATCTTGGCATGGTAAAAATTCGCATCACCTTCACCAGCCTGCAACTTTTTCTCCGCAATCAAAGCGGCACGGGCCATTTGCCAACCGCCAAAAACGATACCGGCCAGTTTCAGATACAACACACTGCCGGAAAAAACACCTTTGATGTCCGACTTCGCGTTCGCCGCGATGTAACTGACCACGTCTTCCAGTGCCTGGGCCGCATCGTTTAGCCGGACCCGGATTGCCGCCAGATCGGCCGAGTCTGAACTGGCAAGGGCCTCTGCGCTGTGGCGCACCTGCGCAATGATGGCTTTGGCGTTGGCACCGCCATCGCGCACCGTCTTGCGCCCGATCAGGTCATTGGCCTGAATGGCGGTGGTGCCTTCGTAAATCGTCAGGATGCGGGCATCGCGATAATATTGCGCTGCGCCGGTTTCCTCGATGAAGCCCATGCCACCATGGATTTGCACGCCGGTCGACGCGACATCAATCGACAATTCGGTCGACCAGCCCTTGACGATCGGCACCATGAACTCATAGAACAGGTTGTTGGCTTTGCGTGTCGCCTCATCCGTATGGTGATGCGCGGCGTCATGCGCTGCGGCCGTCACATACGACAGTGCGCGCGACGCTTCGATCTGTGCACGCATCGTCATCAGCATGCGCCGTACATCAGGCTGATGAATAATCGCCACCGGGCCTGCCGAACCAGACAGATCGCGCGACTGCACGCGGTCCTTGGCGTAATGCACAGCTTTCTGATAGGCACGATCGGCTACGCCGATTCCCTGCATGCCGACGGCGAAACGCGCGGCATTCATCATCACGAACATGTATTCAAGGCCGCGATTTTCCTCACCAACCAGCGTACCGACGGCACCACCGTGATCACCGAATTGCAGCACCGCTGTCGGACTGGCCTTGATACCAAGCTTGTGCTCGATCGATACGCAGTACACATCGTTGCGCGCGCCGAGTGAACCGTCTGCGTTGACCAGGAACTTCGGCACCACGAACAGTGAAATACCTTTGATTCCCTCGGGCGCAGTGGGAGTGCGCGCCAGCACCAGATGGATAATATTCTCGGCCATGTCGTGCTCGCCGTAGGTGATATAGATCTTGGTACCGAACAACTTGAAAGATCCATCGTCCTGTGGCACTGCGCGTGAACGCACCATCGCCAGATCCGAACCGGCTTGCGGCTCGGTCAGATTCATCGTTCCTGTCCATTTACCGGAAATCAGATTACTCAGGTAGGTTGCTTTCTGCTCGTCCGAGCCGGCCGTCATCAATGCTTCAATCGCGCCATCCGTGAGCATCGGACACAGCGCGAACGACACATTGGCCGCATTCACCATTTCTATGCACGGTGTTGCTACCAGCTTGGGCAACCCCTGGCCACCAAATTCAGCCGGATGCTGCACGCCCTGCCAACCTGCCTCACCGAATGACTTGAACGCCTCCTTGAAGCCCTTCGTGGTCGTGACCTGACCGTCGTGCCAGAAGCTCGGAGACTTGTCGCCCTCCCAGTTCAATGGAGCAACCACTTCGCCGCAGAATCTGGCATTTTCTTCGAGAATGGCTTCAACCGTTTCCGGAGTCGCCTCTTCGCAACCTGGCAACGCATTCACCTCAGACAAACCGGCCAGCTCATTCATGACGAACAGCATGTCTTTCAATGGGGCGACGTAACTCATGTGGTACTCCCTTGAATAGGGGCAGGATACGCTACAGGCAGTGCACTCATCGGCCGCACGGCACCTGTCACGTTCCCGCCTTTTATAATTAAAAAAATTAACCCAGCTCGGTCACCAGCTGCGGCACGACGTCGAATAAATCCCCCACCAGACCATAGTCGGCAACCGAAAAAATCGGTGCTTCCGGATCCTTGTTGATGGCGACGATCGTCTTCGAATCCTTCATGCCGGCCAGATGCTGAATCGCGCCTGAAATTCCCACGGCGATATACAACTGCGGAGCGACAATTTTGCCGGTCTGACCAACTTGCCAGTCGTTCGGTACATAACCGGCATCCACTGCCGCACGGGACGCTCCCATGGCAGCGCCGAGACGGTCAGCCAGTGGCTCGAGAATTTTGAAGTTATCGCCGGAACCCAACCCGCGGCCGCCAGAGACGATGACCTTGGCAGCAGTCAACTCGGGCCGATCCGACTTGGCCAGCTCGCGCGACACGAAAGCCGACTTGCCGGAATCAGCGACGGCAACAAGGTTTTCGATGACTGCCGAGCCGCCGGCCGGCGCTGCATCAAAACCGGTGGTACGCACCGTGATCACCTTGATCGCATCGAGTGACTGCACGGTGGCAATCGCATTCCCGGCATAAATTGGTCGCTCGAACGTATCTGGCGCATCGACTTTGATAATCTCAGAGATCTGACCGACATCAAGCCGTGCTGCCACGCGTGGCGCAATGTTCTTGCCGTAGGCAGTTGCTGGCGCAAGGATATGGCTATAGGCCGATGCCAGTGCGAGCACTTGCTCGGCGATATTCTCAGCCAACCCGTCGCCAAAAGGCGCACCGTCAGCGACGAGGACTTTGGCAACACCAGCGATTTTTGCAGCGGCCTCGGCGGCAACGCCACAGTGGTGACCTGCAACCAGGACGTGGACATCACCGCCGCATAACAGAGCAGCTGCGATGGTGTTAAGAGTGCTTACTTTCAATGAAGCGTTGTCGTGTTCAGCAATGACAAGTGCGGCCATGATGGATTCCCGGTTGGATAGCAGCGGCGCAATGCGCCGGCGGCGTTGGATTATTGGATGACTTTGGCTTCGTTCTTCAGCTTCGCGACCAGCGTTGCCACATCGGGCACCTTGATGCCCGCAGAGCGTTTCGGCGGCTCGGATACTTTCAGCGTTTTCAGACGTGGCGCGACATCAACACCGAGGTCGTCCGGCTTGATAATTTCCAGCGTCTTTTTCTTTGCCTTCATGATGTTCGGCAAAGTCACATAACGTGGCTCGTTCAGGCGCAGGTCGGTGGTGATGATCGCCGGCAATGTCAACGACAGCGTTTCCAGTCCGCCATCAACTTCACGCGTCACGGCAACCTTGTCGCCATCCACCACGACTTTCGACGCGAACGTCGCTTGTGGCCAACCCAGCAACGCGGCAAGCATCTGACCAGTTTGGTTGCAGTCATCATCAATGGCTTGCTTGCCCAGGATGATCAGTTGCGGCTGTTCCTTGTCCGCCAGCGCCTTGATCAGTTTGGCCACTGCCAAGGGCTGCAGTTCGACATCCGTCTCGACCAGCACGGCGCGATCGGCACCGATGGCCATCGCCGTACGCAGCGTTTCCTGACATTGCACCACACCGCACGATACGACGACAACTTCTGTTGCCTTACCCGCCTCTTTGAGCCGCATGGCTTCTTCGACAGCAATTTCATCGAACGGATTCATGGACATTTTTACATTGGCGATATCCACGCCGGTGCCGTCGGACTTGACCCGCACCTTGACGTTGTAGTCCACCACACGCTTGACTGGAACCAGGATTTTCATAGGTCTGCCTTTAAGAAAGTCGAATTGACGTAAACGTAAACTGACTCGAATTATAAGAGAAAAATCAATATGACAGCAAAATTAAGCACGATCGTACTATTGTCAGATTTAAAAGATTCCCGTCTTTTTAGAATCGGGAATCAGGCTTTTGCTTTTGTGCTGCCGAAGCACGCGGGATAGACACCCATTTTGTAAAACAATGCCCTTACTTGCGCTTCATGAAAAATACAAATTCCTTGTTCTCGTCTGTCAGCGCCAGCAA
This sequence comes from Actimicrobium sp. CCI2.3, assembly GCF_035019065.1. Lineage (NCBI taxonomy): Bacteria > Pseudomonadati > Pseudomonadota > Betaproteobacteria > Burkholderiales > Oxalobacteraceae > Actimicrobium > Actimicrobium sp. CCI2.3. The sequence goes on from NZ_JASJWR010000012.1 coordinate 67,021, forward strand.
TTCGTTACCGGTTTGCTTGGCGAACGCCTGAAAATCACGAATTGAACCAGGGTCGGTTGCTGTCACCCGCAATACTTGACCGCTCGTCATGTCGGCGAGCGCTTTCTTTGTCTTGAGAATAGGCAGTGGACAATTGAGGCCGCGTGCATCAAGTTCTTTATGAAAATCCATGGCCTTGCTCATAAGGTTATTTTTACGTGGCAAATTCTACCGGAAAACTACCAAGCGTTGACGGAACACCAAGGTACCGCCACCACATCGACGTATCACGTACTTGCAGATCATCCCCAGCCGGTATCGATCAGTATCGGCCCGGGCATGTCCGCGCATCACACCTTGCCGTCGACCCAGCCGGGCACCGCTTGTAATGCAGCAAGAAGTCCACTTGGATCCGTCCCGCCGGCTTGTGCCATATCCGGCCGTCCGCCGCCTTTGCCGCCGACTTGCAATGCGACGAAATTAACCAGATCACCTGCCTTGATTCGCGACGTGGCATCGGCCGTCACGCCGGCGATCAGGCTGACCTTGCCATCGTTGACCGAAGCCAGAACGATCGCAGCGGTCTTCAGCTTGTCCTTGATTTTATCCATCGTGACGCGCAGTGCTGCCACATCGGCACCCGCCAGGACGGCTGCCAGCACCTTGATTCCCTTGACATCGACCGCTTGGCCCAACAACTCTTCACCCTGATTTGCTGCCAGCCGGGACTTCAGTGCAGACAAATCTTTTTCCAGCGAACGCACCTGGTCCTGAACTTGCACGATGCGCTGAGTGAGTTCTTCCGGTTGTACCTTGAGAATGGCCGAGGCGTCATGCATTTGCCGACTGAGTCCTTGCACCAGCGCCAGCGCCCCTTCTCCGGTCACTGCTTCAACCCGACGAATACCAGCGGCCACACCGCTTTCCGCGATGATCTTGAACAACCCGATATCACCCGTACGAGAGACATGGACACCACCGCACAGCTCTTTTGAGGAGCCGATACCAAGGACGCGGACTTCGTCGCCGTACTTTTCGCCGAACAGCGCCATCGCGCCAAATTTGACCGCATCGTCATAGGCCATCACGCGCGCTTCGGTAGCGACGTTGGCAAGAATTTCATGATTGACGATCAGTTCAACCTGGCGAATTTCTTCGGCTGTCAGTGCACCGTTGTGACTGAAATCAAAGCGGGTTTTGTCGGCATCAACCAGTGACCCTTTTTGCGCTACGTGAGCGCCCAGCACTTCACGAAGCGCCTTGTGCATCAGATGGGTTGCCGAGTGATTACGTATCGTGCGGCCACGGGCCACCGGATTAACACTGGCGGCAACCTGGTCACCCACGCTCAGCGAACCGCCGGCCAGCATGCCGTGGTGTCCGAACACCTCGGACTGAATTTTTAGCGTGTCAGCCACGTGGAATTGAACTGCCGCATTCGTGAGCAGCCCGGTGTCACCAACCTGCCCGCCCGATTCCGCATAAAACGGCGTGACATCGAGAACCACGATGCCGTCCTGACCCGCCGTCATGTGCGTCACTGCCGCGCCATTGACGTACAGGGCGACCACGCTTGCATGTTGCTCCAGCGCGTCGTAGCCAACAAAGCGGGTCTTGTCCCCGCTGTATTCCACTGCAACAGCCATCTTGAATTTGCCGGCAGCACGTGCCGTCGTGCGTTGCTGCTCCATTGCAACGTTGAAACCCGCTTCATCCAGTGCGACCTTGCGTTCGCGGCAGATATCCGCGGTCAGATCGAGCGGGAAACCAAAGGTGTCGTAGAGCGTGAAGGCAGTCTGACCATCGAGCTGAGTGGGCGTCGCAGCGAGGGCCGCTTCCAGGATTTTCATGCCGTGCTCAAGCGTTTCGCCGAAGCGTTCTTCTTCTTGCCGCAGCACTTGCTCGACACGCGTCGCTGCTTCGGTCAGCTCGGGATAAGCCTCACCCATCTCGATGACCAGATCCTTGACCAGCAGGTAGAAAAATGGTTTGGTCTGGCCCAACTTGTGACCATGGCGCAAGGCGCGACGAATAATCCGGCGCAGCACATAGCCATGTCCTTCGCTGCCAGGAATGATGCCGTCGACAATCAGGAAGGCGCAGGCGCGAATATGGTCGGCGATGACCTTGAGCGAGTTATCACCCAGGTCAGCGGTACCGGTTTCACGCGCCGCCGCCTTGATCAGATTCTGGAACAGATCGATCTCATAATTGCTGTGCACATGTTGCAGCACGGCCGCCAGACGCTCCATGCCCATGCCGGTATCGACGCATGGTTTTGGCAGGCGCGGCATGTTGCCTTGCTCGTCACGGTTGAACTGCATGAACACCAGATTCCAGATTTCAATGAAGCGGTCGCCGTCTTCTTCTGCACTGCCCGGCGGACCACCCCAGATGTCGGGACCATGGTCATAGAAAATTTCACTGCACGGACCGCAGGGACCGGTGTCGGCCATTTGCCAGAAATTGTCCGACGCGTAGCGCGCGCCCTTGTTGTCGCCGATACGGATGATGCGTTCGGTCGGAATGCCGATGTCATTGGCCCAGATGTCGTAGGCTTCGTCGTCTTCGTGATAGACCGTCACCCAGAGCTTTTCCTTGGGCAGCATGTACACGCCGGTCAGCAGTTCCCACGCATAGTGGATCGCATCACGCTTGAAGTAGTCACCGAAGCTGAAGTTACCAAGCATCTCGAAGAACGTATGGTGACGGGCTGTGTAACCGACATTTTCCAGGTCATTGTGCTTGCCGCCGGCGCGCACGCAGCGCTGCACGGAGGTTGCACGGGAATACGATCGCTGATCCGTACCGAGGAATACGTCCTTGAACTGCACCATGCCGCTGTTCGTCAGCAACATGGTGGGATCATTACCAGGAATCAGCGGACTGGAGCGCACGATCGTGTGCCCCTTGGATTCAAAAAATGTCAGGAACTTGGCGCGGATTTCGGTAGATTTCATGGTGTCGTCGTAAGGAAGAATGCGGTTCAGCGAGCGCCCGATTATACGTGATCCGTTCGGGCGCAATCCTTCCTGCAGAACCCTGTCAGGCAAAGTCCGGACCAATCAGGTCGATCCGATCGGTACAAAAGCCGTCAACACCCCAGTCCAGCAGTTCGCGTGCACGCTCGGCCGTATTCACGGTGTAGCAAAACAGACCAAAACCGGCCTTCGTGACGGCCGCAGCAGTGGTTGCCGTGAGATGAGTTTGGTCGACATGGAGTGCCACCGCGTTGAGCTCCAGCAGCTTCGCTTTCCAGTCTGCAGGAATATGTTCGACCAACCATCCACGAGGAATTTCAGGGGCCACAAGTTTGGCCGCCATCAATGCCTCGAACGAAAAAGAGGATAACAGGGGGATCGCCTGATCGGCCTCAAGCATGGCCAGCGTCATTGCCGCGACGGCCGTTCCGGTTGCTTGCTCGACACCATGGGCCGGTTTGATTTCGACATTCATCCAGATACGATGCCGCCGGCAAAATTGAATCACTCGCCGGTAGGTCGGAACCCGTTCTCCGATAAACGCCGGGCCGAACCAGCTGCCCGCATCCATCGTGGTCAGCAATGCTACATTTGTCGTTGGCACTGCACCGGCACCTGCGATAGTGCGACCAAACTGCTCGTCATGCATCAGAATCGGCACGCCATCCTGCGATAACATCACATCAAATTCGACCGCATGAAACCCGTGCGCCAACCCGCACTGCATTGCCGCCAAGGTATTTTCAGGACTGAGCGACCCGCCACCGCGGTGCGCGACAACGCGAGGAAACGGCCAAGTGATTTTCATCTGTATTCTCCGGTAATCGTCTCAAGTGTAATTGGTCTGTTGACCCTAACCTGACTTTCCGGAAGCGAGTTCGCCCATGTCAAACAATTCCATGCCTTCAGCCCTCTCCCATTTGCGCATTCTGGACCTGACGCGCGTTCTGGCCGGTCCGTGGTGCGGGCAAACTTTTGCCGATCTGGGTGCCGATGTCATCAAGATTGAACGGCCTGACAGTGGCGACGACACCCGTGCCTGGGGACCGCCTTACTTGCGCGATGCCGACGGCGAGGACACGACCGAAGCGGCGTACTATCTGGCGGCCAATCGAGGCAAACGTTCGGTGACGGTCGATATCACCACGGCAGAAGGACAGCAAATCATCCGGGAACTGGCAGCACAATCGGACGTCGTGCTGGAAAATTACAAGGTCGGCCAACTGGAAAAATATGGCCTGGACTACGCGTCCCTGAAACAGGTCAAGCCGGATCTGATCTATTGCTCGATCACCGGCTTCGGCCAGACCGGGCCGTACGCGCACCGCCCGGGTTACGACTTCATCATTCAGGGCATGGGCGGGTTCATGTCGGTCACGGGCGAACGCGACGCGTTGCCAGGCGGTGGGCCACAAAAAGCGGGAATCGCCATTACCGACCTGATGACCGGCATGTATGCCAGCGTCGCGGTACTGGCGGCCTTGAGTCACCGCGACCGCACCGGGGAAGGTCAGGCCATCGACCTCGCCTTGCTTGATGTGCAGGTCGCCATGATGGCCAACATGGGCACGAATTATCTGGCCAGCGGCAACATCCCGCAGCGCTGGGGCAATGCCCATCCAAACATCGTGCCCTACCAGACCTTCGCCACTTCCGATGGCCACCTGATCGTCGCGGCGGGCAATGACCGCCAATACCGAAAATTTGTCACCGCCGGCGACTGCCCCGGGCTCGCTGACGATCCGCGCTTCGCCACCAATCCGCTGCGCGTCCGGAACAGGGAAATCCTGGTGCCATTGCTGGCAGAGATGGTGATCAGGCGCACCAGGGAAGAATGGCTGACCTTGCTTGACCTCGCCGGCGTACCGTGCGGCCCGATCAATAATCTGCAAGAGGTCTTCGAGAACCCGCAAGTCGTTGCGCGCGGATTGCAAGTCGATTTGCCGCATCCTGCCGGAGCCAGCGCCAGACTGATCGGCAGTCCGATGCGGATGTCACAGACGCCCCCGGCCTATCGCTCTGCGCCACCCCTGCTGGGACAACACACGGACGAAGTGCTGGAGAACTTGCTCGGTTATTCGGAAACCTACCTGGCGCAATTACGCGAACGGCATGTGTTGTAGCTGGCGTTCACGCCATGCTAAGGTGCCTGTCCTGACACCTCGCTCATTGCCATCATGACAAAAACCCTTGGACTCGTTGCTCTGCTCATTTTTATTGTCCTGCCACTAGGATTGCTGGCCGTCGGACAACTGGGACTATTGAGCGGCAAGCGGCCTGAAGATCTTGGCTTGCACGGTGGAATGCTCAAGCCGCCGGTCCTGACCTCGTCGAACGTGGTGTCGAGTTATGCCAGGTTGCAGCCACACACCGACTATCACGTCATTGCGCCCATCCAGTACACGGGCGACGGCAAAGCAGCGTTCCGCAAGCTCGCAGGCCTCGTTGGGAAAATGGACGGTGTCTCGGTGATCACGTCCAATCCTGACTACTTGTATGCGCAATTCCAGACCCGGCTGCTCAAATTTGTCGACGACGTCGAATTTGTCCTCGACGAACCGGCTGGCGTGATTCAGATGCGCTCTGCTTCGCGACTCGGCATCAAGGATCTGGGCACTAATCGCCAGCGACTCGAGACCATCCGTCTGCGTTTTAACGCGCCGTAATTAGTTGGATTCCTTGATCAGTCGGCCGCCACCGATCTGGATCGGGCGCGCATTCATCGGATACAGCCGCGCAAAAATGGCCATCTGCTGTGCGGACAACTGAATCGGTTCTTTCATCACCAGCCACAATACCCCTTCGGTACACGGTGGCGAAGTGAGTGATCCCATATAGGTGTAGTACTCGCGCTGGACTGGCAACATCTGGTTCATGTCGATCGTCATCGATGGCGAGGTCGCCTCATTTTTTTCCAGCGGCAGGTTATTCCAGATCGTTTGCACCAACGGGCTGGTCGCCCCCTCGGTAATCATGGCGGCGATGACTGCCAGTTTGCCGTCCACGTCCTTGTGCACCAGGTGCACCACCATCGAAAAATTCCGGCCGTTGATACGCTCCTCCGAAGGCCGATGAAAATGGAACTGCACCAGCTCGTACATCTTCCCTGAGATGGTGATGGTGTTGCCCGCGCCCACGTTGACCTGGATGGTGTGACCACTATCGAGGACGCTGAAACGGGCTGGCTTGTAGTCAACATTGATCGGCTCCAGATCAACCCGGATACCGTCCCGAATATCGATCGGAGACTGGCGCTTGCCGCTCTCGCATTGCGACCAGGCCGGGTTGATTCGTCCCCAGCGCAGCGGGCCATTTTCACCCTCGTAATCCCAGTGTGATGAATGTGGCACCACGACTGCCTCTGCCACCGGAACGATCTTCGGTCGTGGCACAACCCGTGGTCGCTGCGCAGCCTGGCGCGCAGCAATATTGGCCCTTTCCAGGCGGGCGAGGCTTGCCTTCAGGCGCGCGCCCAGTTCCTCTTCGCGCTGCGCAGCGTCCCTCGCCAGCGTTCGCTCCGCAGCCGACATTGGTGGTTCCTTGATCACCGACGGCGGTTTGACAGGTTGATTTACCTCCTTGATGGCGGCACTGACGCTACCTGTTTTCGCACCGGAACCCACCACGGCAGCAGGCTTGGTAGCTGGCTCGGCCGGTTCATTAGCGTGAGCGAACCCGAGAAGCAACAAGCTACCGGACAACAATAAGACAGCACGCATGAGAAACCCGCAAAGTAAGAACGTAATCTTGTAACGACCAACCGACCAGTTACTTGAGCGCAATAGAAGCAGTGACCACAATAAAAAAGCACCCGAAGGTGCTTTTCTTGTGATGCAGTCATGATGGCGGCAGGCCGTAGCCTGCTACCAATCAGAACGTGTGACGAACACCAACGTTCAGAGCTTTGTCGCCTGAACCAGCCGATGTTGCATCGCCAACCGTGAAGCCGGCGTTGTTTGTATTCTTGATACGTGCATACGCCGAGTACAGGTTGGTACGCTTTGACAACGCATAGGTGTAACCCACTGCGTATTGATTGGCATCCAGGTTCGCCGACGACTTGTCGTTGCGACGGATGTATGAAGCCATCACAGCGCTGGCACCGAATGGAACCGTCACGCCAACCATTGCGCTGTCTGCATTGATCGTGGTGTCGTCTTTGGTCTTGCCGTAGCCGACTGCCAGGACCGCAACATTGAAGTTGTACGAGAAGGTACCTTGGGTGAACTTGGTGGTGCTGGTGTTGGTTGCGTTAGCAACGCGCTCATAAACCAGTTTGCTGATGATCGGGCCGTTGGAGTAACCAACCGAACCACCGATGGTGCGGCTTGCTGATGAATTGCCAGCAACTTCACCAAAACCGTAAATGGCTTCAGCAGTGATGCCGCCCATTGCTGGAGCAACATACTTCAGCGAATTGTTCACGCGGGTTGCGCCGGTGATGAACAGGTTGGTCGATGAACCCGCCAGGCCTGTGCCGAATGGATCAACTTCATCCAGGGCGGTAAACAGTGGGTTGTATTGACGACCCATTGACGCGGTACCGAAACCACCGTTCAGGCCAACGTAGGCTTGACGACCGAATGCCAGACCACCTTGACTGAAACCGCCGGTATCAGCATTGATACCTGTTTCCAGTTGGAACATGGCTTTCAAGCCGCTGCCCAGATCTTCGGTGCCCTTGAAACCAAGACGGCTGCCCGATTGGACGCCGTTCGCCAGTTTGGTGACGTTTCCAGCAGCGCCGCCCATTTCACGGGTAATGCCCATGTCGACGATACCGTATGTGGTGATTGAAGTTTGAGCTGACGCAACACCGGCAAAGGCGCCGAAAATTGCCAAAACGAGTAATGATTTTTTCATGATTGTTCCCTGGGGTTATTAACAGATGTTCGTCTAGAAAATAATCAGCAGTCACAATGACTGTTGATCAGCTTCTGACGAGCTTTTATTTACTGCTTATTTGCTGCTTATTTGCTGCTTGCTTGATGCTTGCTTGATGCTTGCTTGATGCTTGCTTGATGCTTGTTAGCTGCTTATTAATCGAAACTCTCAACAAGTTTGTGCCTGAGATGTCCTGCAAAATCGACTTGTCGGATTTTACATATTTCATTGCAGCGCGGCGAGATTGCAGATGCCGAAAGGTCGGCAAACCGGGTACAGAAACACCGCACGCTCATGAATTTAAGTTGGATAAAATTAATTATTCCAACCATAGTTCGGGATCAGGAAAGAACCCGGGATCAGGCAAACAAGAAAATCGGCTGCCAACCCATCCGGAAAATGCCTGCCGCAAACCGTCAAAGAGCTTAAAAATTAAATGTGGCCATAAGAGAAACGGGATTTACCCGCTGTTTTGGCAGTGTTCCCATGCCTTGCCTACACCGCAATAAATCCCGCTCCCGGATTGCACCGTATGGTTGATAAATCACCATTTTAAAAACTCTAAAATAATCACGCTTCAGATGATTTTTTGATGCGGATTTACAACACTTCTCGGTAAAAGTGATGCCGGCAAGAAAAAAGAAAGAATTTTTAGTGTCCTGAATAACTCGATTTAGAAAAAGTGAAGAAGCAGGCGACCCCGACTGCGCATTTGCTGTCCTCCCCGGCGCAGCAACCAGCCCGATGGCAGGCGATGTAATGTGAACCGAGCTACCTGCTACGGTAAAATGTTGAATCTTCACTATCCCGACCCCGAACGCCCACCATGAGCAAAGATCACAGCAGCCTAGTCGCGGCAGACACAGCACCTTCTTCCAATTTTTTACGCAGCATCATCGATGCCGATCTGGCAGCACAAACGCACGCGGGTCGCACGGATGCGGCAGGACTGCCATTGCCCCAGGTGATAACGCGCTTTCCGCCTGAACCGAACGGTTACCTGCACATCGGTCACGCCAAATCGATCTGCCTCAACTTTGGACTGGCACGCGACTATCAGGGCCGTGCGCACCTGCGTTTTGACGACACCAATCCCGCGCGTGAAGACCAGGAATATGTCGACACCATCCTCGACTCGGTCAAGTGGCTGGGATTCGACTGGACCAGCCAGGGCCAAGAGCACCTGTATTACGCCAGCGATTATTTCGACCGGCTCTACGACATGGCGGAATATCTGATTACTGCCGGACATGCGTACATTGACAGCCAGCCTGCAGAAGACATGGCGGCCAACCGAGGCAGCTTCAGTGAACCGGGCAAGGACTCCCCATTCAGGACCCGTTCGGCGGCAGAATCACTAGACCTGTTCCGACGCATGAAGGCCGGTGAGTTTGCCGATGGCCTGCACATCCTGCGGGCCCGTATTGACATGGCTTCACCCAACATGAACCTGCGTGATCCGGCGATGTACCGTATCCGCCATGCCCACCATCACCGGACCGGCGATGCGTGGTGCATTTATCCGATGTACGACTACACCCATCCGATCTCGGATGCGCTGGAAAACATCACGCACTCGATTTGCACGCTCGAATTTCAGGATCACCGTCCGTTCTATGACTGGGTGCTGGAACGTCTGGCTGAAGGGGGCTACTTTAAAAAACCGCTGCCGCGCCAGTATGAATTCGCACGCCTGAACCTGACCTACGTCATCACCAGCAAACGCAAGCTGCGTGAACTGGTCGAAGAACACATCGTCGATGGCTGGGACGACCCGCGCATGCCAACCATCGTCGGCTTGCGTCGGCGCGGCTTCACGCCCGAATCGCTGCAACTGTTCTGCGAGCGATCCGGTGTCACCAAGTCCGACAGCTGGATCGACATCGGCACACTCGACGGTTGCCTGCGTGAAGACCTCGATCCGAAAGCACCGCGAGCAACGGTCGTCTTGCGCCCGCTCAAACTGATCATCGACAACTTCCCTGCCGGCGAACTCGTCGCCTGCCAGGCCCCGGTCCATCCGCACTTCCCCGAGCGCGGCAACCGTGACTTCCCCATTTCCGACACGTTGTGGATCGAACAGGAAGACTTCATGGAAGTGCCTGCCAAAGGCTATTTCCGCCTGTTCCCGGGCAACAAGGTCCGTTTGCGCTATGGCTTTGTGGTCGAATGCACCGGCTGCGACAAGGATGCCGAGGGCAATGTGATCGCCGTGCATTGCAATTACTTCGCCGACAGCAAATCAGGCACCGAAGGTTCAGCCAACTACAAGGTCAAGGGAAATATCCATTGGGTCAGCGCTGCGCATGCGCTGCAAGCCGAGGTGCGCCTGTACGACCGATTGTTCACCGATGCGCAACCGGATGCCGGCGGCAAGGATTTCAAACTGGCGCTCAATCCGAATGCCAAGGAAGTCGTTGCAGCATGGGTGGAACCCGGCCTTGCAACCGCACAGGCCGATGACAAGTATCAGTTCGAACGGCACGGCTATTTTGTCGCCGACCGGCATGACTCGCTGGCTGGCCGACTGGTATTTAACCGCATCACCACCTTGAAAGACAGCTGGGGCAAGTAAGCCGGCAACCCTCATGACGCTCGCCACCTGGATCACTTTTGTCATCGCCGCCTGCATCATCGCCATTTCGCCGGGCTCCGGTGCGGTGCTGTCGATGTCGCACGGCTTGTCGTACGGAGTCAAACGCACCAGCGTCACCATCGCCGGCCTGCAAGTCGGCCTGCTGATGATCCTGGTGATTGCCGGTGCCGGCGTCGGATCATTGCTGCTGGCCTCCGAAGTCGCCTTCAATGCCGTCAAGATTGTGGGCGCGCTGTATCTGATCTACCTTGGCATCAGCCAGTGGCGGGCCAAAGTGGATGTCGACGGGACCCGCCCCCACCTGTCCGCAGCGGCCGATGTACCAAGCTGGCGCAAGCGGCTGATGACCGGATTTCTGACCAATGCCACCAATCCGAAGGGCATTATTTTCATGGTTGCCGTGCTGCCGCAATTCATTACCAGCAACGCGGCGCTGCTGCCCCAATTGATTATTCTGGGCGTCACCATGTGTGCGATCGACCTGATGGTCATGCACACCTATGCGTTTGCCGCTTCATCCATGCAGCGTTATTTTCGTGATCCGCGCGCCATGAAAAAACAGAACCGGTTTTTTGGCGGCGTGTTGATCGGTGTCGGTGCCGCCCTGTTTTTCGTCAAGCGCGGCACAAGCTGAACTGACGCCTCAGTCTCCGGACAAACTTGAACCGGCAAATGACACTTCGTGATGAACAAAGCCTTTTTCCGGCCAGCGAGATGTCACACGACACATGACACATGACACACGACACACGACACACGAAGTCGCTCCACTAGCGCACTTGTGCTCACAAGTAACACTTCCATCGGCCAATTCGGCCAATGACGCCGTCAAATTACTACCAATAGTTACACGGTGTTATGATTTTTATCAATTTCTTATCGCGGGAAAATGCAGCAAGAAGTCACCTGCTGCACGCTCTTGCCCATGACTTTACGGAGACGACACCGCCATGCCCCAGCAAAGCGCCCCCCAAGCATGGATGAAGCCGCCATCCCGTATGGCATTCATCAAAGGCAATCTGACGACGATACTGATCTGGCCCGTGGGTTGCCTGCTATTGGCGGTGGCTATCTGGAGCATCACGCTGTCGATCATCCAGTCCGATCATGAATTTGTAGAACGAAATGCACGAAAGAATGCCTCCTACATCGCCACCTCCTTTGCCCAGCACCTGACGCGCTTGCTCGACCAGGCCGATCAGTCGGCGATCCACCTGCGCCTGGACTGGCAGCAAAGCAATGGTCAACTGCTCCTCGATAACCAGCTTGGTCAGGGTCTGTTCCCGCACAATGGCTTGTTGTCTGCAACGATTCTTGACAGCAAAGGTGCGGTGATCACAAGCACCCGCAACATCAAGCAGGGTGTGAGCATGGCGAAGATGGCGTATTTCCTTGTCCAGCGCGAGGCGACTGCGGACCATCTTCACATCGATCCGCTGATGTCTCCCGGGCTGTTCGACCGACCCACGATACAACTGTCACGCCGCTTGCAAGACGCCAGCGGCGCGTTCAATGGCGTGATCGTGATTTCGGTCGAACCAGCTTATTTCACCGCTTTTTTTGACAGCGCCAGTCTGGGACAGGCTGACTTGCTCGCGGTGACCGACAAGCAGGGAACGATGCGCGGCTCGCGTATCGGCAATACGCTGTATCCGTCCGACAGTCCGGCAATCCGCCACATGCCGCTTCGCACACCGGTACAACGCGGAGTCATCAAGGCCGCCGACAGCACTGTCTTTGCCGATGGCGAAACCCGTTATCTGGCGTGGCAAGCGTTGTCGGCCTACCCGTTCGTGACGCTGATCGGCTTATCGGAACAGCAGTTGCTGGCACCTTACGTTGCAACCTGGGACACTTACCGGCAAGGTGCGATCAGCGCCTCCGCGTTCCTGCTGGCGTTATCGCTGATCGGCATCATCATGTCGGCACGGATGGCGCAACGACACTACCAGTCGGAGGAGGTCAAACGGACTTACCGGATAGCGACCGAAGGGGGAAACGAAGGTTTCTACATGCTGCGAGCCATCTTCGACACCGAACAGCATCTGGTCGACTTCCTGATTGAAGATTGCAACGAGCGTGGCGCACTCTTGATCGGCAAGCTGCGGGAACATCTGATCGGCTCGCGTTTTACCGAACACACCGATGGCATTCCCCAAAAAATCTGGTTCAGCGTTTTCCACAAAGCCATGCAGAACGGCTTTTACGAAGATGAATTTGAAGTCGTCGATGACAGTCCGCTGCGCGGTACCTGGCTGCATCGCCGGCTGGTGCGCGCCGATACGGGCCTGGCGATGACGCTGCGCGACATTTCTGCCGTCAAGAATCACAACAATGAACTCAGCCGTGTCGCCAACGAAGATGCCCTCACTGCCCTGCCGAGCCGTCACTGGCTGACCGGATTCCTGCCTGCAGCCATCGAGCGCAACGCCAAGGCGGGCAGCATGCTGGCGCTGCTCTTCGTTGATCTCGACGGGTTCAAGAGTGTCAATGACACTCTGGGACATGCCGCCGGCGATGAACTGCTGCAGCAAGCAGCCAAACGCCTGCAATCGGTACTGCGTCCCGGCGACCATGTCGTGCGGCTCGGCGGCGACGAATTCACTGCCATCCTTGAACCCATCATGTCCGAAAACGATGCGACCCGCGTCGCCGTACGCATTGTCGAAGCATTCAACCGGCCGTTCACCCTCAGTCAAGGCATCAAGTCGGTCGGCACCTCGGTCGGCATCAGCCTGTTTCCGCGCGATGGGAATGAGTCGGACGCGCTGCTCAGGAATGCCGATACCGCGATGTATCGCGCCAAGTCGGAAGGAAAAAACCAATACCGGATGTATGAAAAAGACGGCGCACACTAGCGCGTCACGAAATGAGACCGGGTAGACGCCGACAACTGCGTCTCGTACCAATGCACCAGATGATCGAAGCGCGCCAGCTGGTTTGCCGGCAACGATGCCGACGGACTGCGCAGCAAAGCCGGATCAAACGGCTTTCCCAGCCGGCGCAATTCATAGTGCAGATGCGGACCGGTGGCCAGGCCGGTCATGCCGACCGTTCCCAGCAAGTCGCCCTGATGCACCGCCGCACCGATCTTCAATCCCTTGCCGAACCCTTGCAGATGACCATAGTAGGTCGACAACCCGTCGGCATGCCGGACCCGCACCAGATTGCCGTACCCGCCCCGCACGCCGACAAACTCGATCACGCCATCGGCCGTCACCCGCACGGGCGTTCCCGACGGCGCGGCAAAATCGACGCCGGTATGAGCCCGCCATAATTGCAGGATCGGATGAAAACGCGCCACCGAATAACCCGAGGTCTGGCGTGAAAAGGAAATGGGCGATTGCAGGAAGGTCTGCTGAACAGGATGGCCATCGGCACCAAAATACTGCCGTTCGCCCGCAGCCACGTCGTCAAACAGATAGGCCGTGTGCGTGCGCTGCGGTGTCATCAGACGGGCCGCGAGGATGCGGCCAGGCCGGCTGATCTGTCCTTCATCGAACTGCATTTCAAACAGCACCGTCCCCTTGAATCCCTGCGTCAGGTCGCGATGAAAATCCAGTTCCCCCGAAAACAGCGCCACCAGCTGGTCAACGATTTCTTCCGGCAAGCCGATCGTGTCAGCCGCTACATAGAGCGCGCCGCCGGACAGCACAGGCGGCTGCTCGCTGTCCCGGGTGGCCTCGCGAATACGCAGTTCGCCCTCGATCATCCTGGCCATCAGCATCTGGCGTGCCGATACCGAATAAAACACCGCCAGCGGCGTATGGGCACCATTCCATTCGATCCAGACTTTGCTGCCGCGCACCGGGCGCTGCGGCCAATCGCGACGATCTGCCCGCGTCAGACGTGCAGTCCAGGCAGTCGCCGGCGCCTGGGACCGCGCCAGAATGGTTTGCCAGGTATCGTTTGGTGCCACCAGAACCGGACCGCTCCAGGTACTTCCCTGCGCGTTGGCTGGCGGTAAGCCGTCGTAGACAAAATCCTGCGGCGCAGCGGCCATCGTGCTCCCGGCACGACCGTTATCCATACCGAACGACACCACTTCGAGCACCGGCGCGGCCGTCGCCCCCGTGATCGGAGTCAGCAGGATCAGGCAGCACGATAGCAGCATGACAAAGGCAAGTTTCCGGAACAGCAAATCGATTAGGCGCACTGCGATGTCTTTCGGGATAGTCAGGGCGGCCTATCCTAGTCCGATTTTCCGCTCGCAGTTTGATGTTGCCCGCAGTGTTCGCTCTGATTGCGTTTAAAATTCCCGGCAGCAGACCGCACACCGAAAGGCTTTTTTCATGCGTGACAACGATTGTTCTCCCGATACAGCCGGTACCGCTGCACCTGACTGGCCGCTGCCCCGTGATGCGATGCAACCCGATGATCCCCTGGCTGAGTGTCTGGTCACACTGACCCGGCTACGCAACCAGCCCCATTCGCGCCAGACCCTGACGGCCGGTCTGCCATTGGAAAACAACCGGCTCACGCCCGAGCTGTTCATTCGGGCGGCGGCCCGCGCCGGCCTCTCGGCGCGCATCGTGAACCGCACGCTGTCACGCATCAGCCAGCTGACGCTGCCAGCGGTATTGCTGCTCAAGGATGGCCAGGCCTGCATCCTGACCCATCAGGGCAACGACGGCACGGCGCGCATCATCCAGCCCGAATCCGGTGATGGCGAACTCGACATCGATACCGATATCCTGCAAGCGTCCTGTACCGGCCATGTAATTTTTGTGCGCCCGATCTTCAAATTTGATGCCCGCGCCGACCAGGCCGACACCCCCGCCGCCGGTCACTGGTTCTGGACACCGCTGCGGCAATCGTGGCGCATCTACTCCGAAGTACTGATCGCATCCTTTCTGGTCAACCTGTTTGCACTGGTGCTGCCGCTGTTCACGATGAACGTCTACGACCGCGTGGTACCGAACCAGACCTTCGACACGCTCTGGGTGCTGGCCATCGGCGTGGCCATCGTCTTCGTTTTCGACTTTGCGATGCGCAGCCTGCGTGGCTATTTCATCGACGTCGCCGGCAAAAAAATCGACATGGCGCTGTCATCGGCGATCTACGAAAAAATCCTCGCCATCCGCCTGTCGGTGCGCCCCAAGTCGGTCGGCGGCTTTGCCAACAGCCTCACCGAGTTTGAATCCTTTCGCGAATTCCTGACCTCGGCCACCATCACCACACTGATCGACCTGCCGTTCACACTGCTCTACCTGCTCATCATCTGGTGGGTCGGCGGGCCGCTGGTACTGGTGCCACTCGTCGCGATTCCCTTGATCCTGATCCCCGGCATGTTGCTGCAACGACCACTGGCCCGCGTCATCAACCAGACCTTCTCGGTCGGTTCGCAACGTCAGGCCACGCTGATCGAAACCCTGTCCGGGCTCGACACCCTCAAGGCCATCTCGGCCGAAGGCCCGGCCCAGCGCCGCTGGGAACAGCTGGTCGGACAAATCGGCAAGCTCAGTTTGCGCGCGCGCCTGCTCTCGGCTGCCAGCATCAATGCCGGCGTGCTGGTCCAGCAACTGGCCAATGTCGCGCTGATCATCGTCGGGGTCTATCTGATCGCCGACAAATCCTTGTCGATGGGGGCACTGATCGCCTGCACGATGCTGGCCGGACGCACGCTCGCACCGCTATCGCAAGTGGCCGCGCTGGCGACGCGCTTTCATCACGCCCGCACTGCGCTGATCGGGCTGGACCGCATCATGAATTTGCCGGTCGAACATCCACCCGGCAAGAGCTTCGTGCACCGGCCTGACTTCCAGGGCGGCATCGAATTCCAGAACGCCAGCTTTGCCTATCCCGAGCAACCGGTCGAAGCCCTCAGCAATATCTCGTTCAAGATCGCCCCGGGTGAACGGGTCGGCATCATCGGCCGCATCGGTTCCGGCAAATCGACCATCGAAAAACTACTCCTCGGCCTGTACCAGCCCAGCGATGGCGCGATCTGGATCGACGGCGTCGACCAGCAGCAAATCGACCCGATCGATCTGCGTCGCCACATCGGGTACGTGCCGCAAGACCCGGTGCTGTTCTTTGGCAGCATCAAGGACAACATCGTCATGAGCGCACCGCATGCCGACGATGCCGCGATGCTGCGTGCGGCCGACATCGCCGGCGTCACCGAATTTGTCAATCGCCATCCGCAAGGGTTTGATCGTGCCGTCGGCGAACGCGGCGACGGCCTCTCCGGTGGGCAGCGCCAGTCGGTGGCGATTGCCCGCGCCCTGTTGCAAGACCCGAACGTACTGGTCCTCGACGAGCCGACCAATTCGCTCGACAACCGATCCGAAGACAACTTCAAGACCCGCCTGTCGCAGCAACTCGGCAACAAGACCCTGATCCTGATTACGCACCGTGCCTCGATGCTGACGCTGGTCAATCGTTTGCTGGTCGTCGAAGGCGGACGCATCATCGCCGATGGTCCGAAAGAACAAGTGCTGGAAGCCTTATCCGGAGGGAAGCTGCATGTCGCCAAAGTCTAATCTCCCGTCATCGGGCTGGAACAGCAAGCTCCGGCAACTGATCCTACCGGCCGGTACGGACGACGCCGACCGCCGTGCCGACATCGAATTCATGTCCGACAGCAGTGCCGCGCTGGTCACCGGCGCGCCACGCTTCGGCTCGCTGATCATCCGCGGCACGGTGCTGTTCGTCCTCATCGCCGTGGTCTGGGCTGCCTTTGCACCGATCGATGAAATCACCATCGGCGAAGGCAAAGTGATTCCATCCGGCCAGGTCCAGGTGATCCAGAATCTGGAGGGCGGCATCGTCGGCGCAATCCCGGTGCATGTTGGCGATCTGGTGCAA
The DNA here is from genome assembly GCF_035019065.1 of Actimicrobium sp. CCI2.3. Taxonomy (NCBI): domain Bacteria; kingdom Pseudomonadati; phylum Pseudomonadota; class Betaproteobacteria; order Burkholderiales; family Oxalobacteraceae; genus Actimicrobium; species Actimicrobium sp. CCI2.3. Next base: position 84,271 of record NZ_JASJWR010000012.1, read on the forward strand.
AAAAACCAGATCGTGCTGGTGCTCGACAAGACGCGTTTTTCTTCGTCAGTCGACGAAGTCAAAGCGAAATACGAGGCACTGCAGGCGCGGATTGCGCGCCTCAATGCAGAAACCGTCGGCAGCACTTTTACGGCATCCCCGGAACTGCTGCGCGACAACCCGAAAGTAGTCGAGGAAGAAAAACAGCTGTACCAGAACCGCCAGCGCGAACTCGACGCCGCACTCACGGTGCTGCGCGAGCAAGCCAACCAGCGCGTGCAGGAATTGCGCGAAAAACGCGCCCGCCTGCTCCAGCTCGAAGAAAGCCAGCGTCTGGTCACACGCGAACTGACGATCAGTAAACCGATGGTTGCGCAAGGCGTGCTGTCGGAAGTCGAAGTGCTGCGACTGGAACGCCAGGTCAGCGATTTCCGTGGTGAAGCCGACGCCGCGCGCCTGGCCATCCCGCGCATCGAACAAAGCATCGCCGAGGCCCGCGCCAAGGAAGCCGGACAGCTCGCCAAGTTCCGTTCGGACGCCTCCACCGAACTCAATCTGGCCCGCTCCGAGTTCGAGCAATCGCGTGCTTCGGGCGTGGCCATGGCCGACCGGCTGGCCCGCACCGAAATCCGCTCGCCGGTGGCCGGCCTCGTCAAGACGCTGTCTGTTGCCACTATCGGTGGCGTGATCCAGCCCGGCATGGACCTGATGGAAATCGTCCCGATCGAAAACAACCTGCTCATCGAAGCACGCGTGCGACCAGCCGACATCGCCTTCCTGCATCCGGGACAAGATGCGACCGTCAAGCTCAGCGCCTATGATTTTTCGATCTACGGCGGGCTCGCTGCGACGCTCGACACCATCACGGCTGACTCGATCACCAACGACAAGGATGAAAGTTTTTATCTGGTGCGGGTACGTACGTCCAAAAACAACCTCGGTCGCGGCGACAAGAACCTGCCGATCATCCCGGGCATGACCGCCACCATCCATATACGTACCGGTAAAAAAACCGTACTGAACTATCTGCTCAAACCGGTCATCAAGGCCAAGCAGGAAGCGTTGCGCGAGCGCTGATGCCGGTACAATCCGGCCATCATTGTTATTGAAAGTTGCCGTGGCCGATCCCGCAGTCCTGCTCCAGTACCTGCTGCCCAAGCAAGCCATCACCTGGTTTGCCGGCAAGGTCGCCAATGCCGAAGCCGGCAGCATCACCACCGGCATCATCCGGCGCTTCATCGCACGCTATCAGGTCAACATGGCCGAGGCCGCCAATCCCGACATCACCAGCTACGCCAGCTTCAATGCCTTCTTTACGCGAGCCTTGCGCAGCGACGCACGACCGCTCGCCGATGCCGCGTACATTTGTCCGGTCGATGGTGCCATCAGCCAGTTCGGAGCGATCGAGCGCGACCAGATTTTCCAGGCCAAGGGCCATGCGTATTCGACCACCGCGCTGGTGGGCGGCGATGCCGCGCTGGCCGACCAGTTCCGCGATGGTAGCTTCGCCACCATCTACCTCAGTCCCAAGGATTACCACCGCATCCACATGCCCTGCGATGGCCGGTTGCTGCGGATGATTTACGTGCCCGGCGAATTGTTCTCGGTGAACCCGGCGACCGCACGCGGCGTACCGGGCCTGTTCGCCCGCAACGAACGCGTGGTCTGCGTCTTCGAGAACGCCGCCGGCCCGTTCGTCCTGACGCTGGTGGGCGCCACCATCGTCGGCAGCATGGCCACCACCTGGCACGGCATCGTCAACCCGCCGCGCACGAAAGCGGTCCGCGAATGGCGTTATGACGACCAGCAGATTCTGCTGAAAAAGGGCGATGAAATGGGACGCTTTTTGCTCGGCTCGACGGTCGTGCTGTTATTTCCACGCGAACAGGTACGTTTCAATCCTGCGTGGAAAGCGGCGCTACCGGTGCGTCTGGGCGACGTGATGGGGAATGGCGTCTAACGTGTTTTCTGCGCAGATCACCGGCAAGGACTGGCGCTTCGATGTACCGGATGGCGACACGCTAATGGCCGCCGCCCGATCAGCCGGAATCACCCTGCCCAGTTCATGTCGCAATGGCACCTGCCGCACTTGCCTGTGCCGCCTGAGCAGCGGCACGGTGCGCTACACGGTTGACTGGCCGGGACTAAGCGCCGATGAAAAGAAAGACGGCACCATCTTGCCGTGTGTCGCGGTACCGCTATCGGATGTAGTGATCGACCAGCCGCTGGCCAGCAGACCGTGATGGTTCGGGGATTGATGACGGTGACCAGTGCACCGGGCTAGTCCCAACCGCATCACGGCAACAAAAAAAGCCGAAAAAACCGACGACATTGCTGCGCTGAAGCAAACCACGCAAAACTGCAGGGCTTATAACAACGTTACACATCCAGCATTTTTCTGGACCACGCCATTTTCAATAAGTAGAATACACATCATGAAAAGTGCCGATCTGATTCGCCTTCTCGAAAAAAATGGTTTCGAAATCGCACGCATCAGCGGCAGTCATCATCAATTACGAAAAATCGGCAGGCCCGGCGTGGTGACCGTCCCGCATCCCAAAAAAGATCTGGGCATCGGATTGGTCAAGGCTATTTTGAAACAGGCAGGATTGAAGGGGTAAGCGATGCGATATCCGATCGTCATTGAAACTGGTAGCGACACGACCGCCTACGGCGTTATCGTCCCCGACTTGCCGGGTTGTTTTTCTGCTGGTGAAACGCTTGATGAAGCAGTCACCAATACAACCGAAGCCATCGAACTGCATATCGAAGCACTGCTCGCATCGGGCGAACCGATTCCAGCAGCCCATGCCTTGTCAGCGCATCAAAAAAATTCCGATTACGCTGGCTGGACGTGGGTGCTCGTGGATATCGACATGAGCCGACTGGAAGATGTCACGGAGCGGATCAACATCACGCTGTCGCGCCGTGCGCTGTTCATCATTGATGCGGCAGCCAAGCGCGCCGGCGAAAGTCGTTCTGGCTATCTGACCCGCGTCGGAGTAACCGAAGCATCACAACCCGTAGAAAAATCGCGGAGGGTGCAATAACCGAAGAGCATTGCACCGCGCTGAGCGCCGATGAAAAGAAGGACGGCACCATCTTGCTGTGTGTCGCGGTACCGCTGTCGGATGTAGTGATCGACCAGCCGCTGGCCAGCAGACCGGAATGGTTCGAGGATTGATGACGGTGACCAGTGCATTCGGTGCAATGCCCTGCGGTTATTGCACCCTACGATTGAGCGGTAGTCGGAGGGGTTGATGTTGATGTTGATGTTGATGTTGATGTTGATGTTGATGTTGATGTTGAAGTGGCAGTTGACGTTGACCTGTCCCGCATTGAAGCAGCTGCCAAAAGTCGGAGTCAGGCAGGGGATAAGAGTGACGCATGTTTGAGCGTAGCGAGTTTGCGGCACTCCCCCTGACTGGCTCCGACTTTTGGGAACCCGAAGGGCAGCCGCTTCGCGGTCGCCTTTTTCTTGGTTACTTCTTTTTGGCGAAGCAAAAAGAAGTGACCGGCTGCCGGGCCGCCCCCGGCTAGGTCGTGGCGGAGCGCCTCATAGTTCAGCACGCGACGACCGTGACTGGTCGAGGTATTGACCACCTCAACCAGTGCATTCGGTGCAACCACATCCCGCCAACAAACACCCCCCACTAAATCACTCCCAACACCTTCAACCCCAACGGCAACAACAACGCCGTCATCACCCCCGACAACCCCATCGCCAGTCCGGCAAACGCACCCATTTCTTCACTAACCTGAAACCCGCGTGCCGTGCCGATGCCGTGCGCAGTAACCCCCAGCGCAAAGCCCATCACCTTGTGATCAGTAAATTTCATCCAGGTCAGGATGGTGCGCGCCAGCGTCGCACCGAGGATGCCGGTGGCGATCACCATCACCGCTGTCAGTGACGGCAAGCCGCCGATTTTTTCGGCGATGCCCATCGCGATTGGCGAGGTGACCGACTTCGGTGCCAGCGACAGGATGGTGACCGGCGACGCGCCCAGCGCCCAGGCCACACCCATTGCCGTAGTAATCGCTGCGGCACTGCCGGCCAGCATACCAACCAGTAGCGCGAACCAGTCACGCCGCAATGCCGGCAATTGCTGATACAGCGGAATCGCCAGCGCGACCGTCGCCGGTCCCAGCAGAAAATGCACGAATTGCGCGCCATCGAAATAGGTCTTGTACGAGGTACCCGTCAGCGTCAGCAGCAACACCAGGATGGCCACGGCGATCGCCACCGGATTGGCCAGCGCATTGAATCTGGCACGCTGGTAAATCAGCGATGCGATCAGATAGGCCAGCAAAGTCGCCGTCAGTCCCAGCAGCGGCGACGCCGCCAGATAAACCCAGATCTCGTTGAGCTTGGGCGTCATTTCTGCAAGGCCCGCACGACAGCGGCAGTCACCGCAATCGACACCACCACGCTGGCCAGTAGCGCCGTCGAAATCGGCACCCACTCGGCGGCGAGCAGCCTTGCATGGACCATGATGCCGACCCCGGCCGGCACGAACAGCAGCGACAGATGGCGCAGCAAACCCATCGACGTCGGGGTTAATTTTTCTGCCTCGGCGGGCCGCAGCATCAGGTATCCCAGCAGTAGCACCATGCCGATTACCGGACCGGGTATCGGCAACGACAACGCATACGACAGGCCTTCGCCAAGGGACTGGAACACCAGCAGCGTAGCAAACGTAGCGATCATGATGACTCCGGATTAGGCAAAGAGGCAGAGTCTAGCATTGGCACCCATCGGCTTTATTGACGGCGACCGTTGACGCTAGCAGTAGAATGCAGTCCCCGATCTCGCGGTCACACTGCACCTGACATGACATCCACCTGCCACTATCGCGTTCTGCCTTCACTGCTACTGGCACTGGCTGCAGGCAATGCCCTCGCCGCCCCCGCCCTTGAAGACAGCATCGCCCAGCGCGCTGTCGCCTGCATTGCTTGCCACAACATTGACGGCAAGCGCGGTGCCGATGGCTACTTCCCGCGCATCGCCGGCAAACCGGCCGGCTATCTGGCCAACCAGCTGATCAACTTTCGCGATGGCCGCCGCGCGTATCCGCAAATGATTTACATGGTCAGCAACCTGTCGGATGACTACCTGCACGAACTGGCCAATTATTTTTCCGCGCTGGAAGTGCCGTATCCGCCACCGCAACCGTTGACGGTATCGGCCAGCGTGGCTGCGCGCGGGCAGGCACTGGTGCAGCATGGCGATGCGACCCAAAACATCCCGGCCTGCATCGCCTGCCACGGCAGCGCATTGACCGGCGTGTCACCCGCCATCCCCGGCCTGGTGGGTTTGCCGCGCGATTATCTGGCTGCGCAATTCGGTGCCTGGCGCAACGGCACGCGCCATGCGGCAGCACCCGACTGCATGGGCAAGATTGCCGCGCAACTCAGCCCGGCTGACATCAACGCCGTCACGGCCTGGCTGTCGGCCCAACCGGTGCCAGCCGGTGCCAGACCTGCCACCTCGCTGCCTGCCCGCATGCCACTGACCTGCGGCAGCGTTTCACAATGACGAAGACCATGAAACAATTTCTGCGCATCGCCCTGTTCCTGTTGCTGGCGATCCCCGCCCTGCTGATCACGAAAGAATTCGTCCGCACTCCCGGTCAGGATGCCGTCGGCGTACCGATCACCGGTTCCGCCATCCAGGTCGCGCAAGGCAAGTATCTGGCGCTGGCGGGCAATTGCATGGGTTGCCACACCGTGCGCGGCGGCGCGCAGTATGCCGGCGGTCGGCCGATCGCCACCCCGTTCGGCACCATCTATTCCCCCAATCTGACCCAGGACAAAACCAGCGGCCTGGGCAACTGGTCGGCCGATGATTTCTGGCGGGCGCTGCACAACGGCAAATCGCCTGACGGCAGCTTTCTGTACCCGGCTTTTCCGTACACCAGTTACACCCGCATGACGCGGCCCGACAGCGATGCGATGTACGCCTACTTCAAGACGCTGGCACCGGTCGCGCAAGAGAACCTGCCGAACACGCTGCGCTTTCCATACAACCAGCGTCCACTGCTGGCGGCATGGCGAGTGCTGTATTTCACGCCGGGCACGCAAGAAGTCGATGCGAGCCAGACAGCCGTCTGGAATCGCGGTGCTTATCTGGTCGAGGGCCTCGGTCATTGCAGCGCCTGCCATGCCAGCCGCACCACGCTCGGTGGTAGCCGTGGCGGACTCGACGGTGGCCTGATCCCGGTGCTGGACTGGTATGCCCCGTCGCTGACATCGAGTAGCGAAGCCGGTCTCGGCGACTGGCAGCCATCCCACATCGTCGACTTGCTGCAAACCGGTATCTCGCCGCGTGGTGCCGTATTCGGCCCGATGGCTGAAGTGGTCGGGTCCAGCTTGCAGCATCTGTCCACACCGGACTTGCAGGCGATGGCCGGGTATCTGAAATCGCTGCCGCAAACCAGCGAAGCGGCCTTGCCTCCGGTGGTGCTCGATGAGCGCACACAACGGCTCGGCAGCAAGCTCTATGAACAGCATTGCGTCAACTGCCACCGCGCCGATGGCGGCGGCATCCCGCCGCACTATCCGCCTCTGGCCGGCAACCGCGCCATCACGATGGAGTCGGCCATCAATCCGATCCGCATCGTCCTCAACGGCGGTTTCCCGCCCAGCACCGGCGGCAATCCACGGCCGTATGGCATGCCGCCGTTTGCCGCCATCCTGAGCGATGCCGAAGTCGCTGCGGTGGTGTCATACACGCGTGCCACATGGGGCAATGCGCAACCACCCGTGACAGCCTTCGACGTCGCCCGCAACCGGGCGATTCCGGGCGACTGAAACGAGTCGGCTTTGCACCCCATGGCGTGATAATCTCTGCGTTTTCCGCCATTGGCTCCAGATGAATTCCTTGCCGCTTTCCGACGCCCTGCATGACATCCTGCAGGGCCCGTCCCGCCCCGACCTGATCCGTAATGAAGTGCTGGCCGATCTGTTTGAAGCCAGCGCCCAGCGCACACCCGACCAGATCGCGCTGATCTTCGACCAGCGCCAGCTGACCTACGCCGAACTCGACGCCGCCGCCGACCGCATTGCGGCCGGCCTGATCGCCAGCGGCGTCGGTGCCGGCCAGCTGGTCGGCCTGTGGCTGCCACGCGGGATCGACCTGCTGATCGCCCAGCTCGGCATCGCCAAGAGCGGTGCCGGCTGGTTGCCGTTCGATGCCGATACGCCCGTCGAGCGGATCGCGGTTTGCCTCGAGGATGCGAAAGCCACCGGCATCGTCAGCTGCCTGCACTTTGCGCCGCAACTGATGAGCGTCAGCTGTCCGGTCCGGACCATCGAAGGCCTGCTCGCCACCACCACCGATGCCCGTCGCAGCGACGTGCGGGCGCACGATCCGGCCTACGTGATTTACACGTCCGGCTCGACCGGCAAACCGAAGGGCATCGAGATCAGCCAGGCCGCAATCTGCCATTTTCTGCGCAGCGAAAACGCGGTGCTGGACGTGCGCGCCAGCGACCGCGTCTATCAGGGTTTTTCAGTCGCCTTCGATATGTCGTTTGAAGAAATCTGGATCAGCTATCTGGTCGGTGCCACGCTCTGGCTAGCCCCGAAAGAACTGGCTGCCGACCCCGAAGCCTTGCCGCTGGCGCTGGCCAACAATCAGGTCACGGTGCTGCATGCGGTGCCGACGCTGCTGGCCCTGTTCAGCCACGACGTCGACAGCCTGCGCCTGATCAACCTGGGTGGCGAAATGTGTCCGCAGACGCTGGTGGCACGCTGGGCCAAGCCCGGTCGCCAGCTGTTCAATACCTATGGCCCGACCGAAGCAACGGTCTCGGCCAGCCTGGCTGCACTGCACGCCGGCGAGCCGGTCACGATTGGCCGGCCGCTGCCCAACTACGGCCTGATGGTGATCGATCCCGATCCGGCCCGGACACTGACGCTGCTGCCACGCGGCGCACTGGGCGAGCTGGCCATCACCGGTCCCGGTGTGGCACTGGGCTATCTGGGCCGGCCCGACCTGACTGCTGAAAAATTCCTCACCAATCCATGGTCGACCGGCGAACAGGATCGCCGTCTGTACCGCACCGGCGACCTCGCCCGCATCGACGCGCACGGCAATGTCGATTGCCTTGGCCGCACCGATTCGCAAGTCAAGATCCGCGGCTTTCGGGTCGAGCTCGGCGAGATCGAAGCAGTGCTGGTCGAGCAGACCGGTGTCGGCACCGCCGCCGTGCTGCTGCGTCAGGAAGCCGGCATCGACCAGCTGGTAGCTTTCCTCGTCGCCGACGCGAGCACGGTGCCAACGCCAGCCACGCTGCGCGCCGCGCTGATGCAGGTGCTGCCACCGTACATGGTGCCGGGCCACTACGAAACCCTGCCCGAAATGCCGCGCCTGACCTCCGGCAAGATTGATCGCAACAGCCTCAAGGCGCGTGCGCTGACGTTTGTTGCGGTTGATGCAGCGGCGTCGGACGCGCCGCTGAACATGGCCGAAGAAGCGCTCTTCGGCGCGCTCGGCAAACTCTTTCCGGGCCAGCCAATCCGGCGCACGCTGGATTTCTTTAGCGACCTCGGCGGCCATTCGCTGTTTGCCGCGCGACTGGCCTCGGCCTTGCGCGCCGACCCGCGCTTTGCCCATGTGACCGTCAGCGACATCTACAAGAACCGGCTGATCGGACGCATCGCCGACGTGCTGGCCGAAGCGCCACCGGCGACAGTTGCACCCGACCTGAACTGGACGCCGCCGGCGGCCTGGCGACGCTGGTTGTGCGGTGCCGGACAAACCGCTGCCATCCCCGCACTGGTGGCCTTGCGCATGGCGCAATGGCTGGCACCCTTCTTTACTTACCACTATTTCACCGGCGATCCGGGGGACTCGCTACCGGTCGCGATCGCCGCTTCGGTGGGCGTTTTCATGCTGGCCACGCTGCTTGAATTCGGCTTTGCCATCGTCGCGCACCTGCTGCTGGTGCGCCGTCTGAAACCCGGCCGCTATCCGCTCTGGGGATTGACCTATTACCGCTGGTGGCTAGCCGACCGCGTGATCGAATCCGCGCCGACTTATCTGCTGAGCGGTTCGTCGCTCTACAACGGCTGGCTGCGGGCACTCGGCGCGCGTATCGGCAGCGATGTCGTGATCGGCTCGATGACGCTGCGTGCCCCGCACCTGCTGACCGTCGGTTCCGGCACCAGTATCGGCAACGCGACCAATTTTGAAAACGCCCGGGTCCAGCACGGCGAACTGCTCATCGGCGCGATCACGCTGGGCGAACACACCTGCGTCGGTTCGTATTCGATTTTGGAAGGCAATACCAGCATCGGCGATTACGGTCATCTCGATGCCCAGTCAGCCCTCAGCGATGGCATGGCGATCCCGGCCGGACGGAACTGGAGCGGTTCGCCCGCCAACGATACCGGCCCGTTCGACATGACCTCGAACCGGCCGCGTCCGCCCGTATCAAACTTGCGCCTGAGCTGCGAAGCGGTCTATTTCGTGTTCGGCGCGCTACTGATCACGACGCTGTTTTTCATGCCGGTATTCCCGAGTTTCATGCTGATCGACTGGCTCGATGACGCCGAGCGTTCGCCGTGGCTGCAAAGTTCCAACGAAGCCTTCCAGCTGACCAAGTACTTCATCATGGCCTGCCCCGCCGCCGCCGTGATGATCCTGTGTACCGCATTGTTGTCGGCCGGCATCCGCTGGGGTTTGCTACCGAAACTGCAGCCAGGTAGCTGGCCGGTACACAGCAATGTCTACTGCCGCAAATGGCTGGTCAACCAGATTCAGGAATCGAGCCTGCACGTGCTGCACGGCGTCTATGCGACCGTGTTCGCGCCAATCTGGTATCGGCTGCTCGGTGCCAAAGTCGGCCGCGATGCCGAAATCTCGACCGCACTCGGCGTGATCCCGGACATGCTCACGCTGGGTGATGAAACCTTCATCGCCGACGCCGTGCTGCTGGGCGACGAACAGATCGATGGCGGCTGGATGACGATGCAGCCAACGGTGATTTCAAAGCGCAGCTTCGTGGGCAATGCGGCCTACATCCCCGATGGAACGACCTTGCCCGAGAACGTGCTGATCGGCGTCTGTTCGCGTGCGCCGGAAAACCACCAGATGAAAGAAGGCGATACCTGGTTCGGCTCGCCACCGATCAATTTGCCGGCACGCGAGACCGTCAGCGGTTTCCCGGAAAACCTGACCTTCCATCCATCGCCACAACGCCGCCTGGCGCGTGGTCTGATCGAAGGCTTCCGCATCATTGCCCCGCACGCCATCGTCACTGCAGTCGGCTATACCGTCGTACTCGACCTGATGCCGCTGGCCGGCGCCGGGGTCTGGTGGCCGGTGTTGCGCAGCCTGGCATTGACCGGAATGGCGTATGGCGCTGGCAGTTTCCTGTTCGTGGCCCTGTTCAAATGGCTGCTGCTGGGGCGTTACGGCCAGCGCAGCGTACCCATGTGGACGCCCTTCGTGTGGCTGTCGGAAGCCGCCACCAACCTGTACGAAGGGGTCGCCGTACTGAACTTCATGAACTACCTGCGCGGCACGCCAATGCTGCCGTGGGCCTTGCGTCTGCTCGGTTGCAAGATTGGTCGCGGGGTCTACATGGATACCACCCAGATCACCGAATTCGATTGCGTGAGCATCGGCGACCACAGCGAAATCAATGCGCTGGCCTGTCCGCAAACCCATCTGTTTGAAGACCGCGTGATGAAGATCGACCATGTCATCATCGGCAAGCGCGTCTACATGGGGCCGCGCAGTCTGGTGCTGTACGGAGCGGTCGTCGGCGACGATGCGCGACTGGGTGCACTCACACTAGTGATGAAAGGCGAATTCATCCCGGCCGGATCAAGCTGGCGCGGCTGCCCTGCTGCCCCGGCAATCTTCTGAGATGACGCTGGCGGTACAGCACTGGCCAGGACCGCTGGTGATGCCGGCATCGGGCTTGCTGCTGATCGGTGTGCACACGCCGCAGGGCGAAGACCGTACCCAAGCGCGCTTGCTGGTGCGGCAGGCGCTGGGCGAGTTGGCTGCGCAGGCTAGCGTATCGATCTCGCATGCGCCCGGCTTCTCGGTCGCTGCGGTACATCGTCATGGTCCGGTCGGCATCGATCTGATGCGGTTAGAGGAAAAGCCGATACCGGACTGGGAAGCGGTGGCGCGGGACTATCTTGGCCCTGCTGCGACGGCGCGACTTGCCGGTTGTGGTGACGATCGCCGGGCGCACTGCTTTGCGCAGGAATGGACACGGCGTGAAGCGCAGCTCAAGCGGCACGGCTGCGGGCTGGTGGAATGGGCGGGCGCGCCGGTGATGCACGATGAAAGATGTTCCATGCTGATGCTGCCGGCGGGCTATGTCGGGGTAGTGGCTATCGGATAACGCCAACGAGCCTCGTGTCACACCCGATCAGGTTGTCCATGACCTCACAAAAGCGCGTGCTGCAAAACCTCTTTACCGACCATCTCTGCGCCGTCGGGCCCGCCGCCCGCCACTGCCCAGACCAATCCGGCAGACGACCCCGTGATATCCAGTCGCTGGTAAAAGCTGCCATTTAATTGGGTGCGCTCGATCAGATAATTTCGAAAGCGCAGGTAAAGTTCCGCATCCACGGTGAGGTCCTCGGCCTGCGGCCAGAAATCGTCCAGCGGTCCCTGATACGTCAGACCCGGCATATCATAGATCGCGTTGCCACAGACCTTCAGTGGCGTTCCATGCGACAACGCAGAAAGTCCCACGGTGCTATTGATCAGCACGACCCCACGGGCGTGTTCCAGCAAGGTCGGCAAATGCTGGTCATGGATGTAGCGCACGCGATTCGGTATGCCCAGCGCCTGGGCCAGTTCACTCACCAGTTGCGAGTAATCGTGATAGCCGCGCTCCAGCGGGTGTTGCTTGATTACCAGATCCGTACCAACAGGCCCGAAGCGGGCGAAAGACGACACCACGGTTTCGATAAAGGTGGGCACCGACCCGAAGCCGGAATGCACGTGCAATTGCGCGTCATTGTGGACCTGCAATGCGACCAGAAAATACTGCCCCGACAGCGTCGAGGACAACGCGGCCTGAACACCTTTTTCCTTGCGCGCAAAATAATGCTTGCGCCAGGTACCCCGCAGCCATGGCAAACATTCGCCCATGGTGAGCGGCCTATGGTGCTGATAATGGCGAAACCATGGACGCAACAGCACACTGGCCTGGTAGTACAACATCGCCCACATTGCGGCGTACCAGAAGGTGTTGCCGACATTGACTGTCGCCGCCACCTCGATTTTTGGCGTGTTCAGGTAAAAGACCGGGCTACGGGAAATCCGCGAATGCCCGTTGACGCCGAAGCGTTCCAGCGTGATGTAATCGGGCCGGACGTAGCCCTCTTCAAACACGCCGAGATCGATGCCACGCGCGACCACAATATCGTGTGCCGCGCTGTGCAGCGGACGACAGTCACCAAACAACAGCACCATGTCGATCTGGCGCTCGTCGAGTACCTGCTCGAAAAAGACCGGCCACGCCGCCCTCGTTCCCCTGAACGCGATGGCACCCACCTGGGAAAATAGCCAGTCGCCTCCGTTGAAATCTATCTTGGACACCTCGGCACCGGCTGCCGTCAGGTCCCGCGCGAGCCGCCTGAAAAACGGCCCGAGTGGTCCCTGCAACAGCAGGATGCGTCTACCTTTAAAACCGGCAAGGCCGTTGACAATCATCGTTTTCTCCCCGCTATACCCAACACACTGCGCAGTACACTGCGCAACACCTTGCGCCACAAAACCAGACCATCTCCAGTCGCCGCTCGCCAGGCCAGCAACGCATCAAGCGCTTGCTCCGGTGTGCACTTCTCTTCGCTTTTGCTGCGAGAGAGATACACCGGATACAGAATCAGCGCGCCTGCCACCAGGGCATCGAGGGTCAGCCGACGACAGCGGCGCGGTATCGGCAGCACATCCTCGGTCAATCCCCATCCCGCATAAAAAGGCAGTCCGTAACAAGTCACCCGTTTGCCACGCAACAGCGCCTCGAAGCCCGCCAGCGAGGTCAGCACATGGACTTGATCGACCGCCGCCAGCAGATCGGCCATCGCGACATGGACCACCACCTCGTCGCACCAGCGTCGGGCCTCGTCTTCGCCCTGACCTCTGGCACGCAAACCGGCCACGACATCAGGATGGGGTTTATAGACAACGTAAGCATCCGGATTGGCCGTCCTCACCGCCTGCAGCAACGCCATGTTGGTCGAGATTCCCGGCGCACCGAAGCGGATCGAGGCGTCCGCTTCAACTTGGCCCGGCACCAGGATGACGCGCCTGCCCGGTTGCGGACAGCGCCAGCTGCCTGATCCAACGTTGTATTTGGTCAGCCCGGTGTCGACGATCCGACGTCGCAAAGAGGTGGCACGCGCAAGCAGTTCGGCGCTGAACTCGGAATGTTGCAGGAGGAACTCCAGATCCGATGGCCGTGTCGCATCGTAATAAATCCCGCGTTGATCCATCACCCACGACACCGGCGCGATCAAATCTGCACCCAATCCTACCGAGCGCAAAAAACCATCTTCGATCCGGATTACGCGCACGTCCGGCACCAAGCCCGCCGGTAGCGGAGTACTACCCCACAGTAGCAAAGCACTACCCGCCGATACGGCGCTGCTGTTCCAGATAAAACGTACCTTCACGTCACCGACAAAGCGACGCACGATGGCGCGCTTCCTGAATGAAAACCCGAACGCAAAAACATGCGGCGGCAAGGCGCGCTCCAACTGACCACTCACCGCAGAAACGTCAGCAAAAGAAGGCGTCATCCCAATCGCTCCATCAAGCCTTCGACCAGCTGAAAATGCGCCGACCACGTCGGCGGCACAAACCGGGCGATCCGGTTTAACTGTGCCGTGCGCTCGGCAGAATCCGTGCGGGTATAGGCCTCGATACAGGCCATCCATCCGAGCGCATCCAGCGGGTCGCGGTAATCGGGGATGTCCCCGGCAATTTCGCGAAAGGCCGGCAAGTCACTCGCAATCACCGGCACCCCATGCGACAGCGCCTCGACCAGCGGCATGCCATACCCTTCGGCAAAAGACGGAAACAGCAACGCTTGCGCATGATGCAGATAGGTCGACAGATCGGCGTCGGAACAGGCCGGCAGTTCGGTCACGACATCGCGCAACAACTCGCACCGCTCGAGCAAATCCACCACGTTTTCGCATTCCCATCCACGCTGACCGATGACCACCAGCTTCGGCGCGTTGGCACCCATCTGCTCGACCAGGCGACGCCAGAGCTGCAACAGCAGCCAGTGATTCTTGCGCGGTTCGATCGTGCTCACGATGACAAAATAAGGTCCCGCCACAGGCCGCACCGGCGAAGGTGCCGCAAACACTGGCGCAGCAAGCAGCGCCACGACCGCGGGCGGCGTGGGCTGGTCCGTCTTTCGCGCAAAGTCCTTCAACGCGTCGAGCGTTGCCTGCGAATTGGCGATCACACCCTGCGCAAGACGCAGTACGTTATTCATCCGGATCTCATGCCTGGCCAGCTCGCCTGCCCGGCAATACTCCGGATGGCTGATCGGAATCAGGTCATGCACCAGAAACAAGGGGCGTACGCCCTGCCGACGCAATTGTTCCGGATACCCCGGTTGCTCCAATCCGCTATGGCCGGTGTTGAACAAAAAGGCACCCTGAAGGCGGTGGCCACGCTGGAATTTCAGGTATTCGCGGCCGACCAGCCACAGCATGATCCGGTTGACATCCGGAGAGGGAGCCAGCAATTGGCGGAACAACGCGCGCGATGCCTGCCGTGGCAGCACTAAAGTGCGTGCCCCGAGCCGCACCACGGCTTGCGCATGATCAAAAAAATGCCGGACGTACGCCAGACTGACACGGTCAACACCCGTCGGCAGCCGACCCTTCATCAATCGGCCTACCAGTCTGGTCACGTCAATGAATACCTCAGACATGACGTCTGCCTTCACAGTAGTGAATCGAAAGGCCTGGCGCGTTCACTTCACCGCGGCGCCGACACTGACGATCGGATAAACGACCGAAACAATGATATTCAAAAATTTCTGCAGTTCGGCCGCAGGCGCGTTGGAAACGTACAGCACATCCTTGTTCTGAACCGGAAAACTCTGTGCCACAAAGAACGTCGCCGGGTCTTTCAGATTGACCCGATAAATCACCGGTATTTTTCCTTCCGGCGTCATGGTCGGCGTCTTGCCACCGAGATCGAGCACACCGGGTGACTCGAACCGGAAAATGAATACGCCTTGTGCATCGGCACGGGAGTCCTGCAAACCGCCTGCCCGGGCCAGCGCCTGGGCCAGTGAAATACCCTGCGCTTCAAAGTTCAACTCTTCATTCTTGCCGGTCGCCCCCAGCACGGTGTAACTGAGCGGCTGAAACAGCGAGGTCACGACATCGCCTGGCTGCAACACGATGTTTTGCTTTGGGTCGCGGATGATGGTGTCGAGTGGCAAGGCCTGAACCTGATCACCACGGGTAATCTGCAAGGTCGTTTTGTTGACCGGCTGACGAACGCCGCCTGCTGCTGCCAGCGCATCAAGCAAACGCTCGCCGCGTGCGGTCAGCGGCACGCGGGTACTGGTGGTGACTTCGCCCACGACCGTCACGTTGGCCGTGTTGTTGCGGATCACCCGGACCAGCACTTGCGGCTGATTCGCCTTGCCTTTCAGGCGACGCACAATCTCGCCCTCGATCTGATGCGGACTGCGTCCCGCTGCCGGGATCTGCCCCGCAAAGGGCATATTGATGGCTCCGTCACTGTTGACCATCTGCTCCGGAAAAGCCGTCACCCGCGTAATCGCCGGTCCCGAGCGCGGGTCAATCGCCCCGCTGCCAAACAAGGCCGCAGGCGGCGCTTCCCAGATCGACACTTCAACCACATCGCCAGCACCGATGACATAGGCGGATTGGGCAGAAGTCCTGAACGTTTCAGAAAACAGGCTTTGCTTTTGACTGGCAAGCAACCTGCGAGCGACCGCATCGTTGACTTCGACGATCTGGATACCGGTCGTATCCTGCGTCCGGGAAGTATCCTGCACTTGCTCGAGGCTGGGGCCGGATGAGGGGAGCCAGTTGGGGTAGGTGGCGCAGCCAGTCAGCGCACTTGCTGCGAGCAGAGAGAGAAGTAAAGGGACAGCGCTGACAGCACGCTTCACAAGCCCGTACGATGTTGATTTCATGCTCTTGAGTTCCAGTGTTAAATACTTCATGCGGATTGCCGCTTTTGCGCATGGGCGCAAGCATCGACAAACTCGGTTTTCTGTTCGTTTCCGGCAGTAATCATTCATGCAAATCGGGCTACCTGTCCCGGCACCTCATCGATTAATCCCGTGCTATGCCGCGATACACCGCAATGGTGTGCGCCACACAACGATCCCACGACAACTCCCTGGCGACCGCCAGACCCAGCGTGATGGCAGTCGCACGCCACAACGCATCACCCAGACTCTGGTAAATACAGGCAGCCAGTGCATCAATGTCGTCGGGATCCATCAGTAATGCCGCGCCTTGCGTCACTTCCGGCAACGACGTCCGGTTCGATGTCACGACCGGCACGCCGGATGCCATCGCCTCAAGGACCGGCAAACCAAAACCCTCATAAATCGACGGATAAATAAACGTCGCGGCACCCGCGTACAAGGCGGGCAGATCCGCTTCCGGCACGAAGCCGAGGTAATGCAGCCAACCTTGCGCGGACAGGCGATCGATCTCCTGATGCAGTGCCTCGCTCAACCAGCCGGCACCGCCCACCAGAACCAATGGGGTTTGCTGCCGCAGCGATGGCGGCAGACATTGATACGCCTGCAATAAATTTCCTATCTTTTTGCGCGGCTCCAGCGTCGACACGCACAAGGCATAGCCACCATGAACCAGACCATATTTGCGCAGACACAGCGCCGTCGCCTCTGCCGATGCAGGTGCAAATGTTGAACACACTCCCAGCGGCACCGCAGTGATGCGTGCAGCCGGCCACCCCAGAAAGTCAATGACTTCCAGGCGGGTCGCTTCCGAATCCGTAATCAGATGTCTTGCACGGGAAACGGAGGCCGTAAAGTCGCGCTCGAATTGCCTGATACGGGCGACCGGATGCGTCTCCGGAAATTTGAAGACCGACAAGTCATGCACTGTTGCCACGCCAATGTCGGTACAGGGCGGCAGGAAATAGTTCGGTCCATGGAATACGTACCCACGGCAGTCACGCGTCAACATGTGCTCGTTGAACCAGCGCGGCGTCTTGATCCGGAGTCGCCGTTTTTTTTGATGCGGTCCGGACGTGGTTGCTGGCGCTTGCAACAAGAGTCCGGGGTCCTTCACCCAATGGCCTTGCCGGTAATAGCGCACGTCACCAGTACCAAGATGCAGCGGCAGGCGCGATGCCAGTTCCCAGGCATACCGTCCGATACCGGTCAAGACCGGTGCCAACGCCTCCACTGCCAGGGTGATTTTCAGACATCCGCCTGAATCATCCAGCGCAGCGTCTCAAGCAACGGTATGTCCGGCACAACACCCACCGCTGCCTCCAGCCGGGCACGGCTGCCACTCAATGTTTTCACCTCGTTGGCGCGAACAAATGCCGGATTCACGCGGACCTCAACATCGTAGCCCGCCAATATCCGCACCATCGCCAGAACCTCGTCGAGCGTATGGGCCTGACCGGAGCAGACATTGAAGGTATTGCCGATCGCAGCTGGGGTTTCCAGCAGCCGGCGGTAATACTGCACCACCGTACGCACATCGGAAAAATCCCGTGCCACATGCAAATTGCCCAGCTCGATCACTGGCGCACGTCGGCGCACATGGTTGATAATTTTAGGCAGCAAAAAACTCTCGGACTGCCCGACGCCCGTATAGTTAAACGGCCGCACCAGCATCAGCGGCAAGCGCTCCTGATACAGTTTGGCCATGTACTCCATGGCCAGTTTGCTCACGGCGTAATCGTTGGCCGGTGCCGGCGGCGTGGTTTCATCGAGCACGCCGCCAGTGGCGTTGCCGTACACATTGGCGCTACTGGCCACCAGCACTGCCTGCACAGCGTTGGCCTCCTGGCTCAATGCCTCCAGCAGATTGCGCGATCCGATCAGGTTGGTGCGATAGATCGCCTCTGCATCTCCGTGCGCAACGAAGGCGATCGCCGCCAGATGCGCGACCACGTCAGGCTGCACCTCCGTCACGATACGGGCGAGGGCGGCACGATCACCGAGGTCACCGACATAGACCTGTGTTACCCCGGGAATCGGCACGCTCACGGGATGATGCGCCAGGCCGGATACGTCGTACCCCGCACCAAGCAACTCAGCGGCCATATAACGCCCGGTAAATCCGTCAATACCGGTAATGAATGCTTTCAACATGGTTAATCTCTTAAAAATTCTATCGATCAATTGACTTGTTAGGGATCATGCCGCGGGCGCGTAACAGCGCTATCACCGCGTCAATGGACTCCGCCAGCTGCATGCGGCCCGTATCCACAACGAGTTCCGGAACGGACGGTTCTTCGTAGGGCGACGACACCCCAGTGAAATGCTTCAATTCACCGGCGCGCGCCAGCTTGTACAAGCCCTTGACATCTCTTTCTTCACAAATAGCCAGCGAACAACGGCAATAGATTTCCAGAAAATCACCATGCGGAAAAATTGACCGTGCCCGCGCGCGATCCGCTGCAAAAGGCGAGATGAAGGCAGCCAGCGTAATGACGCCCGACTCCAGAAATAATTTGGCGACCTCCGCAACCCGCCGCACGTTTTCAACGCGATCCTGCGCGGAAAATCCGAGATCCGCGCACAGCCCGTGGCGAACATTGTCGCCATCGAGCACAAAGGTCTGCCGACCCAGTTGATACAAGCGGTTTTCCACCGCATGGGCCAGCGTGGATTTGCCGGAACCGGACAATCCCGTGAACCACAACAGCACGCTCTTGTGCTCGTTGGACGTCTCGCGCATGGTTCTGCTGACGGTTGAGTGGTGCCAGATTACGTTGGTTGGTTTATTCATCTGCAATCCTTATTTCGACTGCCAGCTTCGCAGCCTCGAAACCCTTATCCTCAAACCACCCCACAAACTCCTGTACTAACGTCAAAATCAGGAAGTACATTCCAGCCATAAGCGGAACTTTGACAAGCATCGTGGCATCGACCGAATTCCCCCGTGCAATGCCGCTGGGGGGCAAAGGAGTGCGTAGACCATCAAAAACCAGCATTTCGCCTGATTCGTGTAGCCAGTGATAAGAAAAGCTAACCGGACGTGACCTGTCGCCTACCCAATCCTCGTCACTGGAATTGACAATCCTCACATGTACATTTACTTCCCCTCCAGAAATCATGGAAGTAACTGCTGACACAACGCTTATACGGCCCTTAGGTTGGTTCACCACCGCATCCCGCGTTGCAGGACTAATCAAAAATAGACTGAGGTCAGCCGGTAAATAGGAATAGCCCGCAAATGATTTTTCAACCGGACGAGAAACCTGAAATTCGCACATGACGTCCCGCCACGCCAACTCCGTCAACCCTTCCGGCAAAAGCTCTGCAAAAGCAAACCCCGCTGTGTATTTTCCGGCATGCAGATCGGCAACCAGATGGTGGCTAACCCGGTACGACCCGCTTGATAACGACCGATGGGACTGACCTAGCAAGGTACTGTTAATACCAAATGCCCATTGCCGGTCACTGTCAAAGATATGGATGCCCATCTCCAGCTCAGCCACTTCTCGCGCCAGGAAAAAATCGACATCGAACGTCATCAACTGTCCGTGGCGAATCTCAACGCCCTCACGCAGCGCCACCTTGAAAATGGTCAAATCCGGGCTACTGAAGACCAGATCAGCAACCGGTTCGCTCTTCTTCCACATTGACATTGCCAGCGGCGGAACCTGAATAGCATCAGCAGATATGGTCGATGCTTTCCACGCCAGCACTTCGGCAAACAAGCGAATATCCAGCTGGTTTAGCGCCACGATTCGTTCCCGCAATAACGGCAATATCTGGTCGACTTGGGGACGTTGTACCGTGACATTGATGCGCGAAATCGCCTGCGGAGCTGGCAGCCCGATCAGCGCTGCCACATCAGCAAGAAACCGCGGCATATCTTCATACATGCCCACGACGTCATATTGGCGAATCGCTGCGAGCGCGTTGGCAATTTTCTCGTCATCGGTTTCCTGACCGTTACCGTTGATGCGGCAAAAATGATTCACATAACAGTTTGAAATATTGCTGAGTAGCGCAGTACCAATCTCCTCGCCGTTACTTTCCAGATAACGTATCGACGGAACTCTTAATTCCGGAGACTGTGCTTCGTCATGATTGTTGATCACAAAATACAGCCATGAAACAACCCTATCCACAGGATCACGAAAAAACGTCATGTACTGATAGCGCGGATCAAGACCTTCGCCTGCATGAAAGTGAACATGTCCAGAAATAATTGAATATAGCCCGCCGTAGTGCCGGATTAAATCACGGTGCTTGCCCGCCAAGTTAGTGCTGACGCAACCCGCTCCCAATTCGTCCATCAACCAGGCATTGATCGCCATGTCAGCAGTTTTTGGCAGGTGATCAAAAATCACCCGTCCGGGGAATACCTTATTTGAAGTGAGTGCCGTCATGAAGCTATACGTTAATTAGAATGAAAACCCGGCGTGATTACGGCGAATATCGGCATCCACCATCATCTGGCAGAGTTCCTCCAGCGTGGTCCGGGGTTGCCAGCCTAGTTCGTTTCTGGCTTTTTCAGGATTGCCGATTAACAGCTCAACTTCAGCAGGACGGTAGAACTTCGGATTCACTTGTACCAGTGTCTTGCCCGTCTTGCGATCCATCGCGATTTCATTCTCTGCAGTACCTTCCCATACCAGCTCAAACCCTGCCGCCTTGGCTGCCATGGTGACAAAGTCACGCACGGTTTCGGTTCGGTTGGTTGCCAATACATAGGTATCAGGCTTGTCGGCCTGCAACATGCACCACATGCCCTCGACATATTCCTTGGCAAAGCCCCAGTCGCGCTTGGCGTCGATATTACCCAGTTCAAGTACATCGAGCTGGCCCAGAGTAATCTTGGCCATGCTATCGGTAATCTTGCGGGTAACAAACTCGCGTCCGCGCAACGGGGATTCGTGATTGAACAAAATTCCGCTGCTGGCAAACAGGTTGTAAGACTCGCGATAATTGATCGTCATCCAGTGCGCATACAGCTTGGCTACACCATAGGGACTGCGCGGATAAAAAGGGGTCGATTCAATTTGCGGTACCGCCTGCACCTTGCCGAACATTTCGGACGTGCTGGCCTGATAAAAACGGATACCAGGATTGACGATCCGGATCGCCTCCAACAGATTCACCGGACCGAGGCCGGTAATTTCTGCCGTGGTGATCGGCTGGTCGAATGACACACCTACAAAGCTCTGGGCAGCGAGGTTATACACCTCGGTCGCGCCAGTAGTCTGCAGCAAGCGGATGCTTGAGCTGAGATCCGTCAGGTCGTATTCCACCAGGTGCAGATTAGGGTGTTTGGCTACGCCCAATTCTTCGATGCGCCAGAAGTTGACTGAACTGGTTCGGCGGTAGGTGCCGTAAACTTTATAACCCTTGCCCAACAAAAGCTCTGCTAAATATGCACCGTCTTGGCCGGTAATACCGGTAATAATTGTTGTTTTCATTTTTTACTCGCAATTAAGCAAATCGGATAAATTTTAAAGCGTTATCTGACTAATATCCTGTACAAGATATAAAGTCTTTTTTTCTTACTTTTTTATGATGAGTTATTAGTAAGTTTGATGACGTATTTTTTAATTAATTAATTAAAGTTTTATGATTTTATTTTTATGGTTAACATACAAAATTCAATCTTTTACACACAAGCACAGCGTTGATTGGCACAAAAAATTGGCTATGATATTAATAAACTGGCACAAATATATTTGTGCAATCTTCAAATAACATGGTCTTAAAAATTTTTTATTTCATGGCTTAACTATCGATCAATTTTGAGCATAAAGCCTCGTATATTATCAAATACGTTCGATCGTAACTAAACTCAGCTGCTCTTTGTTTCGCATTTATCAATAAACCTTCAATATTTTCAGTATATTGATCTAAAATAAATTTGGAAAAAGCTTGATCAAGTGATTCTACTGAATAAGGATCAAAATAATATCCTGTGTCACCTAAAACTTCAGGAATTGAGGTTGAGCAACTTGCAATAACAGGAACACCCAGTTCCATCGCCTCAAGTACGGGCAATCCAAATCCCTCAAAAATTGAAGGATAAAATATGGCGCGTGCCCCTA
Organism: Actimicrobium sp. CCI2.3; assembly: GCF_035019065.1. Classification (NCBI taxonomy): domain Bacteria; kingdom Pseudomonadati; phylum Pseudomonadota; class Betaproteobacteria; order Burkholderiales; family Oxalobacteraceae; genus Actimicrobium; species Actimicrobium sp. CCI2.3. Next base: position 106,526 of record NZ_JASJWR010000012.1, read on the forward strand.
CGATCAGAGTAGCTTTTAGTGCTTCATCGACGTAACCGAGATGCAATATGCGCCCAGATTCCATTTCGCTCGATAGATCATATTTTTTCACTGAATCAGAAAAAGAAGGCCCCCATCCTTGTCCACCAGCGAAAATAAATTTGAATTTTTTTAGTAAATCGGGATTTTTCTTTAGCCACTCAAAAATAATGGCGATATTTTTTCTAGGCTCGATAGTACCCAACATAAGAAAATAGGGTTCAACTTCACGACCACCAATTTTTTCTCGTGCGATAACAGCCATTTCTTTATCCACATTATGACCAAGTAATGCAGTAACTATTTTAGTTTTCGGCACATTAAAAAGCCAATTTAAATCGTTTGCAGTAGACTCTGAAATACAAAAAAATAATTCCGTAGTAGCTATTTGCTCTATTAATCCTTCTAAATGGTAATTAACGGTATCTTGGGTATGACATTCCTGTGTAAGCAGAAAAGAGAAATCATAAAATAATTGACTATCTTTATGAAATATTTTTCTACTTGGTTTTCGGTGAAGAAAAAGACCATATGAATCACAACCATCAATTTGGCCATTTTCATCAACCATGATTTCATTAAAAATATTGTCAATTTTAAAAGCCGCCTGAAGTTCAGCGCCGCTTCTATTTTGCAAACATTTTTCTATTAATTCAACATTGACAATTTTTAAAAAAACACTAAATTTTATATTAAAATCAGATGCAATATCATTCAGGAATCTTTTTGCCAACTCATAAACAACATTTGATATACCAGTATAATTAATTTCCCATAACGGGCTTACATCTACTATTAATAATGGCTTACCTTTTTTTTCTATCTGACTTTCTTTCATATTTATACCCCTCCAATTGCATTTAATTTATTGACAAATGCTGACAGGCTGTATTTAGCATCAACATCAATTTTTGCTTGACTAGAAAGGGATTGATACGCTTCCTTAGAAAGAGAAGATGCAACAATTAATGCATCAACTATAGACAAAAGTATGGGAGGAAAATGTGTCGTGACGAGTTGGCCATGCAAAAAATGGTAAGTACCATTGGTTACGGCCCGCTCACTCTCAATAATTACAGAATTTGTCTCATTGATATAGTCAGCCATTGCTGTGGCTCGCGAGGATACAGGTACCACGCCTTGGGCCATAGCCTCTATAAGAGGGAGATTAAGGCCTTCAGTAGAGGAAGTGCAAAGATAATAATTAGCTGTCTCCATGATTTTAATTACTTGATGATCACTTAGCTTCTCTCCAATAAAAATGATACGATCACATTGGCCCTCAATTTTAAATAACTTTTTTAAAATATCTTGTATTGTACCTAAAGTTGTATGAATATTATCAATGACTAATTTTATAATCAAGATCATGTTAATGTTTTTTTCTAAAGCCAACATAAACGCAGGGAGCATAAGTTGCACTTGTTTGCGATAATCATATGGATTGAAAATAGAAAAAAATACAACACTATCGTCATATATTTGTAAAACATCACCTAATTTTTTGACATCACTCATAGATGGATCACGAGTCGTATTAAGTGCTAAGGTATTAAGATCAAATATAGATTGGCTATCAATTGGTTTAGAAATGATGACCGGTGGTGGCATTGTAATTGCGGTATGAATACCATGTGAT
>NZ_JASJWR010000013.1:0-105331 GCF_035019065.1 Actimicrobium sp. CCI2.3
TTCGACAGCAACCCGCTGCGCTCTGATTTATACGACATCACGAAACGGCGCAATCACGCCTCTGAGTGAGCGCTTACCTGCCTACAGCGACATGGCCGAAGCGATGTTGGCGCTTGCTGCGCAGCAACCGGGGTTTCTCGGGGTTGAATCTGCCCGCGAATCAGGTCGTGAAGCGGTCGGGATCACGGTGTCGTATTGGGATGGACTGGAGGCGATCGCCGCGTGGAAGAAGAATGCTGCGCATTTGGTGGCGCAGCAGCGTGGTCGGGAGAATTGGTATGCGGCGTATCGGGTGCGGATTTGCCGGGTGGAGCGGGAGTATGGTGTGTGATGGTTGATGCAGGAAGATTACCTTTTCCGGTTGACCGGTGGCCACTGTTTTGACGTGCTCACCAATGCAAGTATCCAAACGGTATCACCTTCAATTTCGTAAACCAGACGATAGCTTTCGTGCGGAATCCACTCACGCGTACCGGGAATTTGTCCGATACGACCAATCTGCGGAAAGTCAGTCAGGTTATGCGCGGCGTCGCTGAACAGGGCATCCATGGTCACTGCAGCCGGTTCGTTGTCCTGGGCAATACACTCGAAGATATCCTCGCGATCTTGTTCCGCTTCGGGTGTCCAGCGGAGTTTCATTCCTCGTTTTCTCTGGTCAATTCAGCACGCCGCGCCGCAAATCGTGCTTCGACTATTTCATTTGTGTTGCCAGATCCAGCCTGTACCGATAGCCGCGCTGTCGCTACTTTGTCGCGTAAAAATTCGTTGTAGTCACGTGCTTCGCGCTGGTTCTGGACGAACCCGCGCATCATGTCTCGAACGATCTGTGAGGCTGGGCGATGCGACGCTTGCGCTTCGGCCATGAAGGCAGCGCGCAACTCCGCTTCAAGTTTCATTGTAAAAACAGCTTCTTTAGACATGGCAGTGTCTTTGCGGTAGTGGGTATAGGCGAAGTATATACGACGTAATTACCCATCGGTGGTGTTGCCGGTACCGCACGTTTTCAGGTGTGCGATAGAGCTCATCCACAGAATCGCTAACCGTGGTCTGCAGCCACACAAAAAAAAGCGCAACCACCCGAGGATGATTGCGCCATTGGTCAGCCCGACCGGGTTTTACCGGCCATCAGCCTTGCTTGCCTGCTTACCGGCTAGCCATTCCCAGCAACAGTTCATTCAACCGCTTCACGAACGCAGCCGGATCGGCCAGCGCGCCGCCTTCGGCCAGCATGGCCTGATCAAACAGGATGTTGGACCAGTCATCGAACTTGGCTTCTTCGTATTTCAGGCGTTGCACCAGCGGATGATCCGGGTTGATTTCGAGGATGGGTTTTGAATCCGGCGCGCTCTGACCCGCAGCTTTCAGCATGCGCATCAGGTTGCCCGACAGTTCATTCTCGTCGGCTACCAGACAAGCTGGCGAGTCGGTCAGACGGAAGGTGACCCGCACATCCTTGGCCTTGTCGGCCAGCGCGGTTTTCATTTTCGCGACCAGGTCGTGGTACTGCACTTCGGTTTCTTCGTGCTGCTTTTTTTCGGCTTCGTCTTCAAGCTTGCCCAGATCAAGGCCACCCTTGGCGACCGAGGTCAGTTCCTTGCCGTCGAATTCGGTCAGGAACGACAGCATCCATTCATCGACGCGATCCGTCATCAGCAAGACTTCGACACCTTTCTTGCGGAAGATTTCGAGGTGCGGGCTGTTTTTTGCTGCAGTGAAGGTTTCGCCGGTGGCGTAATAAATCTTGTCCTGGCCTTCTTTCATGCGGCCGAGGTAATCGGCGAACGAGGTGGTTTGCGCACTGTCGTCGTTGTGCGTCGACGCGAAACGCAGCAGCTTGGCGAGGCGATCCTTGTTGGTCGCATCTTCGCCGATGCCTTCTTTCAGGACCTGGCCGAACTCGTTCCAGAACGTGACGTACTTGTCTTTTTCGGTTTGCTCGTCATTGTTGGCCAGTTCTTCCAGCATCGACAGCACGCGCTTGGTCGACCCTTCGCGGATCACCTTGACGTCGCGCGACTCTTGCAACAGCTCGCGCGAGACGTTCAGTGGCAAGTCGTTCGAATCAATCACGCCCTTGGTGAAGCGCAGGTACACCGGCATCAGTTGCTCGGCATCGTCCATGATGAACACGCGCTTGACGTACAGCTTGATGCCGCCGCGCTTGTTGCGATCCCACAGGTCGAATGGTGCGCGGGCCGGAATGTAGAGCAGTTGCGTGTACTCGCTACGACCTTCAACGCGGTTGTGCGTGTAGGTCAGCGGCGCTTCGTAGTCATGCGAGACATGCTTGTAGAACTCGACATACTGCTCCGGCGTGATCTCGTTGCGGTTGCGTGCCCACAATGCGCTGGCCTGGTTGATGGTTTCGAGTTCGGTGGTGACGACCGATTCTTTTTTCTCTTCGTCCCATTCCTCTTTCTGCATCTGGATTGGCAGCGAGATGTGGTCCGAGTATTTGCGGATGATCGATTTCAGCTTCCAGTCCGACAGGTATTCATCCTGGTCGGCACGCAGATGCAGCGTGATCGTGGTGCCGCGCTGCGGCTTGTCGATGGCTTCGACGGTGAAGTCACCGGCACCTTCGGATTCCCAGCGCACGCCGTCCGTGGCAGGCAAGCCGGCACGGCGGGTATCGACCGTGATGCGATCGGCGACGATGAAGCCGGAGTAAAAGCCGACACCAAACTGGCCGATCAATGCAGCGTCTTTTTGCTGGTCGCCGGACAGCTGTGAAAAGAAATCCTTGGTGCCGGATTTGGCAATGGTGCCGAGATGCGCGATGGCTTCATCGCGGCTCATGCCGATGCCGTTGTCGGCGATGGTGATCGTGCGTGCCGTCTTGTCGAAGCCGACCGTGATCTTCAGTTCGGTATCGTCTTCATACAGCGCCGCATTATTGATACCTTCAAAGCGCAGCTTGTCGGCCGCATCGGACGCATTCGAGATCAGCTCGCGCAAGAAAATTTCCTTGTTCGAGTACAGCGAGTGAATCATCAGCTGCAGCAGTTGCGTGACTTCGGTCTGGAAACCAAGGGTTTGCTTTTCGGTTGTGGTCATTGTGGCCTCGGGAATGGAAATGGATGTTGGTTGCTGCTGACGGTGAACGTGGGGGTGGTGCGGGTGAATTCAAGGCGGCAAGGGTTGGCGGTGACGATGTTGGTGAATTTTTACCAGGTATTTAGCGGTTTTCGTTTTGCTGATCGCCGCCTAATCAGGCAACAACGGTGGTGGATTGCCTGCAACCCGAGATACCATCACCGAATCTGGTTTGTATTCAAACGTCCAAGTTAGTAATATTTAAGAATGATTGATCTTGCAAAAATTTCAGGGTTCGACTGGGACCGAGCTAATGCTCGCAAAAACGAGAAGCATGATGTGTCCTCAGCCGAGTCGGAGCCGGTATTTTCTAGCGAGGCCGAAGAACGGAAGTTCTGGGAAACCCATGACTCGTCCGACTATGTTGATTGGACCAAAGCGCGCAAAATCGTTTTGCAAAATTTGAAGCCAACGACGAAGACGATCTCGTTGCGCTTGCCACAGCACCTGCTTGATTCGATCAAGGTGGCGGCTAACGCACGCGACGTTCCCTACCAGTCGTTGATCAAGGTATGGTTGCAAGAGAAATTACACGGTCTTTAAAAAATGGGACATCAAACAGCAGGGCAGCGCATGCCGGTCCAATCAGTCGACTGGATCGGTACCGGCCTTGACGTTGTCACAGTCTCAACTCAATAACCCTTCTCTTCCCTTCATCACCAGCACATCAATCACCGGCCTGAGTTTCGGCAGTAAATGCCTTGTCTGCGGCCATACCGCATATATCTCGCTTTCGCAGGTCGATGCGGTGCGCCGCCCTTGCGGTCCATCGCGAAGTACGCGGCGTCTAATAAGTAGAGATAAGTAGAGATTCAAAGGTGATTTACTGTCTAGCAATTCGACAGTAGGCTTGTCTAATTGAAAACTTTGGAGGTTCACCATGCAAAAAACAGCATTGGTAGTAGGCGCAACTGGCATCGGTGGCAGCAACCTGGCTGCCGAACTGATCAAGCAGGGCTGGACGGTTTATGGCCTGGCACGCAATCCGCGCGATGATATTCCCGGCTTGCGCCCTGTCGCTGTCGACTTGCTCGACCAGGCGGCGTTACAAACGGCACTGGCTGACATCGCCCCGACCAACGTCTTTCTCACGACATGGATGCGGCAGGAAAATGAAGCGGCCAATATCCGTGTCAACGGTGCACTCGTGCGTCATGTACTGGCCGCGCTGGCACCGAAAAAATCGGTGCGTCACGTGTCGCTGGTCACTGGTCTGAAACACTATCTGGGGCCGTTCGATTCCTATGCCAGCGGAGCCACGTTGCCGCAGACGCCGCTGCGCGAAGACCAGCCGCGCTTGCCGGTCGAGAATTTTTATTACGAGCAGGAAGACGAGCTGTTCAAGGCCGCCGAGCGCGACGGCTTCAGCTGGAACGTGCATCGGCCACATACCGTGATCGGCAAGGCCGTCGGGAATGCGATGAACATGGGCACCACGCTCGCGGTCTACGCATCGATCTGCAAGGAAACCGGTCGGCCGTTCCAATGGCCCGGTTCGCAGGCGCAGTGGGAAGGAATCTCTGACGTGACGGATGCCCGTCAATTGGCACGACAGCTAGTGTGGGCGGCCGATGCCGAGGCGGCGCACAACACCGCATTCAACACCGCCAATGGCGATGTGTTCCGCTGGCAGTGGCTATGGGGCCAGTTGGCGACATGGTTTGGTGTCGAGGCAGCCGGATTTGATGGCACGGTTCGTCCGCTCGAGCAGGCGATGTCGGGCGACCACGCCGTGTGGCGCGAGATCGCGCAACGGCACGGCCTGGTCGAGCCCGACCTGAACCGGCTGGCATCGGCATGGCATTCCGACCTTGACCTGGGGCGGCCGATTGAAGTCATGACCGACATGACCCGCAGCCGCAAGCTGGGTTTCACCGCTTATCAATCGACCGAAGAATCGTTTACCGATTTGTTCGCCCAGCTTCGTGCGGAGCGGTTGATTCCCTGAGCGGCGGTTGCCACAGTAGCCTGCGTTACTGGTTATCAGCCGGATAGCGCAGGCCGATCTGGCTGCGCATCTGGTCCAGGCTGTCGAGCAATGCGACGGTCTGGTCCAGCGGCATGACCGGACTCTCCTGCAGTCCCGCCCGCAGGCAACGGCCCACTTCAAGGATTTCGTGCGCATAACCGTTGCCTGTCAGAGGCATCGTCAAAGTCTGTACGTCCCCATCCCGCAATGCAATCGTAATCTGTCTGGCTTGAGAAAACGGCTGCGCGACACGCACCGAACCCAGCGGCCCGGAAATCACCAGCTCACGCGGCGTGGTCACCCGGAACGAACAAAAGCACGACGACAATCCTCCTTCTGCATGACGCAACGTGAACGCCGTCTGTTCATCGACCCCGGTCGCGCCGAGTTCGGCGATCGCGTGCGCCGATGCCACCGGCCCGAGAAAAAACGCGGCCATCGAGAGCGGATAAATCCCTAGGTCCAGCAACGCGCCACCACCCAGCGCCGGATCGAGCAAACGGTGCTTGGGCCCCACTTCGGCGTAATAACCGAAATCAGCCTGCACATGCTGCGCGCGGCCGATGACGCCGGAATCGACCAGCCGTTTGGCCTCGACGATGCCCGGCAGGAATCGGCTCCACATCGCTTCCATCAGAAACAACTGCTGCTCACGCGCCAGCGCGACGACGCTGCGTGCTTGCCCTGCATGCATCGTGAACGGTTTTTCGCACAGCACCGGTTTGCCGGCCTGCAGGCACAGGCGCACATTGTCGGCATGCAGCGGATGCGGCGTGGCGATGTAGATCACATCAATGTCGGGATCAGCAGCCAGAGCGGCGTAGCTGCCGTGGCAAGTCGGTACGGCGAAGTCGCGGCCGAATGCCAGTGCGGTTGCCTGCTGGCGCGAGGCCACGGCCTGCAAATGCGCATCGGGCACATGGTGCAGGGCGTCGGCAAACTGGCGGGCAATGATGCCGGTGCCGAGGATGCCCCAGCGGATCGGATGGTTCATGGAGTGCTCCGGTGAGGGGAAAGAACGAGAGGCAAGTTGCCCATGACTGCATCGGGTGTTCCCCGGCACGAGACAAGAGACTGCAGCATAGTCTTTAGCGCAGCGCCGTGGCGATCAACGTCATTACCGATCGGGATAAAACGTGTGCGTCAGCCGCCAATTGCGCTATTCTTTACCGAACGGTAAAACTTCACTCCCAAAGACACGCTCGTCATGAAAAATAGCCCGAACGGTAAAAAACTCACTATGCATCCCGTCATCACATCGGTTCCGGAACTCGGTTCGCTGGTGCGCCAGGCGCGCAAGGAACAGGGCCTGACCCAAGCCGACATGGCGGGTCTGGCCAATACCGGCACGCGTTTCCTGGTCGACCTCGAAAACGGCAAGCCGACCATCCAGCTGCAAAAAACACTGGATGTGATGGCATTGCTTGGCTTGGAACTGGTGGTGGCGAAGAAGGGAGCGCCACGATGAAGACCACTGGTAACGACGAGTCCCTTGCCGTGTTCATGGAGTCAGCGTTGATCGGTACGCTGTATGACGACCAGCCGCTGGCGTTCGAATACGCTGCGGCGTGGCTGAGTCAGCCTGCGGCTCTGGCGCTGACGCCAGACATCCCTTTGCAAGCTGGCAAAATCAGTACCTCCTTTGTCCATGCTTTTTTCGAGAACCTGTTGCCGGAAGGTGAACAGCGCACGCTGATCAGTCTGCGTTACCACGTATCGACGGTCTATGGATTACTGGCGATCATCGGGGGTGATACCGCCGGCAGCACGGTGTTATTGCCAGCCGGTCAGCGACCGCAGCCCGCGTCTTATCAGCGTAGCAGCTGGGAGGCAATCAACGCGCTGCTGCACGGTAGTGATAGCGCCGCCGACGAGAGTGGCGAATTGGCCGCCGGAAGCGAATCCGGACCGCGGCTATCGATCTCCGGGGCGCAGTTCAAGTTGCTCGTTTCAATCGATCGTGACGGCAATCCGCACCTCCCGCTGGGTAACTCACCTTCGACCCATATCCTGAAACCGGACATGGTGCGACCCGGTATCAAGCTGTTCGCGTCAGCCGCCAATGAAACCATCGTCATGCGCGCAGCCCATTTGTGCGGTCTGCCCACGGCTGCAGTGAGCTACCGCCGTGAGGTCAAGGCTTGCCTGGTGGAGCGCTATGACCGCTACTGCGATTCCGCCGGCGTCTTGCGACGGCACTGGCAAGCCGACTTTTGCCAGTTGTCCGGCAATGCGTCGGACGTCAAATACGAGGTGGACGGCGGGCCGACATTTGCGCAATGTTTTGCGCTCTTGCGAATGCATTCGGTCGTGCCTGCAATCGATCAGCGCAACTTGCTGCGCTGGCTATTCTTCAATTTGTACGTAGGGAACAACGATAGCCACGCAAAGAACCTGTCGATCCTGGCCACGCCAGAGGGTCTGCGCCTCGCACCGTTTTACGATTTGATGTGCACGCGAGTCTATACAGGTCTGAGCAGGCAGTTTGCCTTCCAGATTGGCGGGGAGAGCCTGCCCGGGAAAATCGGTGCTCCACAAATTCAGTTGCTGGCGCAAGCGCTGGGCGTCACGCCGAAATATTTACGCTCGATTGCGGGCGACATGGCCGGGAAGGTGGAAGCAGCTATCGGACTGGCAGCCAATGAAATTGGTCTTGACCTCAGCCCGTCCGAACTAGTCATGGCCGAGCGGCTGCAGGTGAAGATTGCCGGGATCGTGAAGCAGATGCGTGCAAGGATTTTGTAACGGCGCTGGTCTAGCCCATCATCCCCGCGCTGCCCCCACCTCCCGCTCCAGAAACCGCCACACCGCCGCATCCTCCATCGTTGCCACATTGATGCGCATCCGGTGTGAAGGCAACTGGCGTGGCGAGAACAGGCAACCCGGTGCAAGCAACATGCCGTCGGCCATGGCTTTTTCGGTCAGCGCATTGGTGTCGCAGCCGGCATCGGCCCAGACGAACATGCCGCTGGTGCTGCCGGATCGGCGCGGATGCCGATGCGTTTATTCCTGCGCAGGAAATCGCAATTGAGAAAAATGGCGTCCGTTCCGTAAATAGAAGCTCTGGCTTGTCATCCACTACGCCTGGTCCTGCTTACGGAAGTAATGCATGCAGGCTGTTCACCATCGCCTGTGTCCTTGCTGCGGGCAAGCGCGGCATTGGAAGATGGGCTTGCGACATCAATAAAAATAAATCTTCGTCGCTGTCGATACCGAGTGCGGCCATGGTGTTCGTGTCGTTGACGTGTCCCAATGAAAAATCCAGCAGCGCTTTGAAGTTCTGATTTTCGGCCGCTTCCGCAGCTTCATAGGTTTCGACGAAATGTCGCAGTTCGGCGTTCAGCAGGGCATTGACCGAGGTGTCGGATTTAGCGGCAATGATTTTGGCGCGTCTTAGCAATTCCTTGTCGACTGCGCCGGTAAAGTTGACTGTTCCTGCCATCGCGATCCCCTTAACATTAAACCTGAATAAGTATGGCACGGTTGTTCTTGCTTGAAACTGATCTTCCGCAATCATTCCCGCGCCGCCCCCACCTCCCGCTCCAGAAACCGCCACACCGCCGCATCCTCCATCGCCGCCACATTGATCCGCATTCGCTGCGACGGCAACTGGCGTGGCGAGAACAGGCAACCCGGTGCAAGCAACATGCCGTCGGCCATGGCTTTTTCGGTCAGCGCATTGGTGTCGCAGCCGGCATCGGCCCAGACGAACATGCCGCTGGTGCTGCCGGTATCAACGCGAATACCGATGCTGTCGAGTCGGCGTATGGTCTTGTCGCGCACGCTGTCGAGGCGGCTGCGCAGGCGGTCCAGGTGCTTGCGGTAGCGGCCTTCGGACAGGATCTTGTAGATCACGCGTTCGCCGATTTCGCTGGTGGTCAGCGCCGACAGGATCTTGCGGTCGGCCAGCTGGATCGCCAGTTCGGGCGAGGTCGCAATGAAGCCGACGCGCAGGTTGGCCGCCAGCGTCTTGGAAAATCCACCGAGGTAAATCACGCGCTGCAACTGGTCCAGCGCGGCGATGCGGGTGGCACCGCCCGGATGCATGTCGCAGTAGATGTCATCCTCGATGATCATGAAGTCATGCTGTTCGGCCAGCTTCAAAATCTGGAACGCCTTGGCGGCCGACAGCGAGGTCGAGCTGGGGTTATGGAGTACCGAATTAATCACGTACAGACGCGGCTTGTGCAGCGCGGCCATCTCTGCCAGTCGCGCGATATCGGGACCATCGGCCAGACGCGGGATGCCGATCACCTTGGCCCCGAGCAGCGAGAACGAACCGAACATCAGGAACCAGGCCGGGTCATCGACAAAGATCGTGTCACCCGGTTGCAAAAAATGCCGCGCTACCAGATCGAGCCCCTGCGTCACACCGCTGGTGGTGATGAACTGTTCGGGCGTGGAGGCAATGTCGAGTTCAGCCAGCTTCAGTTGCAGTTGCTGGCGCAGTGGCAAAAATCCCTGCGGCACCCCGTACTGCAGCAGCAGATTCTGGTTGCTGCGACCGACCGAGCGCAACGCACTGCCGATCAGGTCGGCATCGAGCCAGTCGTTGGGCAGCAAGCCGCTGCCGGGCATTTTTTGTGGTGGCAACTGGCGGAACATGTTGCGCACCAGCCAGACGACATCGAGCTTGGGCGGCATCGCAGTGGAGGTATCCGGATGCCGTCCGGCGCGGGCCATCGCATGCCGCTCGCGCACATAAAACCCCGAGCCACGACGCGATTCCAGATAGCCTTTGGCGACCAGCCTGTCATAGGCTTCCACCACCGTGAAGCGCGAGACCTCATGCAGATCGGAAAACTGCCGGATCGACGGCATCCGCGCTCCGGTGCGCAAAAGCTTGTCGTCAATGCGCAAGCCCACCGAACGGACGATTTGTTCGACCAGCGATTCGGCGCTGTCGCGCAAGAGGAGCGGGGGATTTGTACTGGCCATGACACCGTGACAGTCTACTGAAATGAATGGCTAATTGTACTGGTGCTGTACTGGTGTTGTCGATTACGATGAAGTCTCTTCCTGCTTACGGTGCTGCTTATGCCTCCTCTGTTGGTCTCGTTGCTTCCCCTTGTCGTGTTTGCCTTCGTCTCGTCGATCACGCCGGGACCGAACAACATCATGCTGACCTCATCGGGCATTCGCTTTGGTTTTATGCGCTCGATTCCGCACATGCTCGGGATTGCGTTCGGCTTCGGCGTAATGCTGGCGTTGTGCGCGATGGGCATCGGCAGCCTGATCCTGGCGGTGCCGGCGCTGCATCTCGGCCTGAAAGTGGCTGGCTCCGGTTATCTGGTCTATCTGGCCTGGCAATTGCGCCGCATCGCGTTTCGCAAGGACGAAGGCGAAGATCAGCGGCCGATGAGCTTCCTCGGTGCGGCGCTGTTTCAGTTCGCCAATCCGAAAGCCTGGGTCATGGCGATTACCGGCGTGGCGGCTTTTCTGCCGGAAGTGCAACCGGTGGCGCTGGCCATTGCGTTGTTCTGTCTGGTATTTTGTGCAGTGAATCTGCCGTGTATCGCCGTCTGGGCCGGTGCCGGTTCGGTGCTACGGCGCTATCTGGCACAGCCGAAATGGCAGCGCGTGTTTTGCGTCGTGATGGTCGTGCTGACGCTGTATGCGGCGGCGGCGATCTGGATGTGAAACCTGCTGCCGTATAGCGGCGATAATGCGGTATGAAATCTTTACTGGCCGGTGGCAGGTGCCGCCGGCAATCTTTTTTCTGGAGACCACCATGTCCGTCTACGACAAACTGAGCGCCCTCAATATCGAACTACCCGCCACCGCTGCGCCAGCCGCTGCCTATGTGATGGCGGTCCAGACCGGTAACACCGTGTTCCTGTCCGGCCATCTCGCCAAGAAAGAGGGCAAGGTCTGGGTCGGCCAGTTCGGCAAGAACATCAGCACCGAAGAAGGCAAACTGGCCGCACGCGGTATCGCCATCGACCTGCTCGCTACCTTGCAGGCAGCGTGTGGCGGCGACCTCAACCGGGTCACGCGCATCGTCAAGCTGATGAGTCTGGTCAATTCGACCGGTGACTTCACCGAGCAGCACCTGGTCACCAACGGCGCGTCGGAGCTGATCGGCGAACTGTTTGGCGAGCAGGGCAAGCATGCCCGTTCGGCCTTTGGTGTCGCGCAAATCCCGATGGGCGCGTGTGTCGAAATCGAAATGATTGCCGAGATTCGCCCGGCCTGATCGCTGCGGCTCATTGAGCGTGAATCCATCGAACGGTACCTATCCGGCGCCGTTCGTTCCGAAGGCAGCCACAAGCCAGCCTGAACCCCTTTGCTACCCCGAGACCATCATGCCCACTCCCCAATCGACCCCGATACCCTGGCAATTTTCCGAACGCGCGATGCGGATGCAAGGCTCCGTCATCCGCGAAATCCTGAAGATCGCGGTACGGCCGGAAGTCATTTCATTTGCCGGTGGCCTGCCGTCGCCGGATACGTTTCCGATCGCGCGCATGCAGGCAGCGTTCGACAAGGTCCTGTCGACCAATGGCCGGGTTGCGTTGCAATACGGACCGACCGATGGCTATTTGCCGCTGCGCGAATGGGTGGCCAATTCGCTGTCGATTCCCGGTGTGACGATTGAGCCGGAGGAGGTGCTGATGGTGTCGGGGTCGCAGCAGGCGCTCGATCTGCTGGGCAAGGTCCTCATTGACGAAGGCAGCAAGGTGCTGGTCGAGACGCCGAGTTATCTCGGTGCGCTGCAAGCTTTTTCGGTCTATGGTCCCGAGTTTGTCTCGCTGCCGACCGATGATGCCGGCTTGCTGCCGGAGGCGGTGGCGTCGGTGGCCGCTGATGCACGCCTGCTGTATGCCTTACCCAATTTTCAGAATCCGACCGGACGCACGCTGTCGCTGGAGCGTCGACTTGCGCTGGTCGATACGTGCGCCCGACTTGGCTTGCCACTGATCGAAGACGATCCGTACGGCGCACTGAGTTACCGCGCCGCACCGCTACCGAGGATGCTGACCATGCATCCCGAAGGCGTGGTCTATATGGGATCGTTCTCGAAAACGCTGACGCCCGGCATCCGGCTCGGGTATGTGGTGGCACCGAAGGTGCTGGTGCGCAAGCTGGAACTGGCCAAGCAAGCGGCCGACCTGCACACCGCGACGCTGACGCAAATGGTCGTGCATGAAGTGGTCAAGGATGGTTTTCTCGAGTCCCACATCCCGACCATCCGTGCGCTCTACGCCGAACGGTGCGCAGCAATGCTGGCGGCACTCACGGATTTTTTTCCGGCCGGTGTAACGTGGACCCAACCGGAGGGCGGCATGTTCATCTGGGTCACGCTGCCGGCACAGATCGACAGCATGCAATTGCTCGATCAGGCGATTGCGCAAAATGTCGCGTTCGTACCCGGCGCGCCGTTTTATGCCAACAACCCGGTGCGCAACACGCTGCGCCTGAGCTTCGTCACCGTCACGCCGGAACGCATCCGCGAAGGCATCGAAAAGCTCGGCAAACTGATCGCCGCACAATGCTGACCGTGCGCACGCTCAACGCCGAACAGACCGCGCAGTCGCTGCCGTATGCACGGTTGGTGCCAGCGATCGCGGTGGCTGCGCGTGAGTTGGCAGCCAGCCAGATTCGCTCGCCCGAGCGACTGGTGGTTCCGCTTGATGGCGGCGGTGTCTTGCTGTGCATGCCGGCCACCGCCAGCGATATCGGCGTGACCAAGCTGATCACCGTCCATCCGGACAATGCGCGTCACGGCTTGCCGGTCATTCAGGGCGAAGTCATCGTGTTTGAGTCGGCGACCGGACGGCGGCTGGCGCTGCTCGATGGTCCGACCGTGACCGCACGACGCACGGCCGCTGTCACGCTGCTGGGTATTCAAACGCTGCTGCCGCGACCACCGGCATCGGCGCTGCTGATCGGCACCGGTGTGCAGGCCCTGGCGCATGCCGAAGCGCTGATCGAGTTCTTCGGTGTCGGCCAATTCCGGATTGCGGCGCGTGATGTCGCCAAGGCCGAACTGTTCTGCGCGGCACTGCGCCTGCGGTATCCGCAGGTCAAGGCGATCGCGTTGTCCAGCCAGTTCGACGCGGTGCCGGTGACGGACGTCCTCATTGCCCTGACGACCTCGCGCACGCCGGTGATTCCCGCGCAACTCGATGCCGGCACACTGGCTATCGGTGTGGGTGCGTTCAAGCCGGAGATGGCTGAGTTTCCGGCGGCGCTGCTGCAGGCGCGACAGATTGTCGTCGATGATCTCGCTGGCGCGCAGCATGAAGCGGGCGACCTGATTCAGGCGCAGGTTGACTGGACGGCGGTGCGCGGATTGGCATCGGTGCTCGATGGCGGCTTGCCCGCATCGGCCTTGCTGCCGGTCTTCAAGACAGTGGGGCAGGCGGCGTGGGATCTGGCAGCGGCGCGGGTCGTGCTGGGCGGATAAGTCTGCGGCGCTTGGCATGTCACTGGCACGGGAGCAGTCGTATCGACATCAAAAAAAACGCGGATCGTAAATCCATCTCTTTGTCGTTGACGCGAGCACCTTGCCGGCATCGGCATGATCGGGATTGACCAGGAAATTATCTTCATCAGGCACGATCGCAGAAGGCACGACCAGGATTGATGCGCTGCGTCCTGCGAGCCAGTTGTCGCCAGCCCGACGGCTGCTCATTCCGGCTGGCTCGGCATCCCAGCCACCCGGCAGTGGCGCAAGCACTTCGCGCCGTTTCCACACTGCTTTCGGAACGCTCACCTTGACCAGATAACGATTGAACGGCAGCGCATTGCCACGCAAATGCGCCAGCGTTTCAAGCGCTGCCAGCGCGATCGACGAGGTGCAATACAGCGCTGCCTTGCCCGCACTGTTCCAGCGTCCGCCGCTGCGCTGCGCGCTGGCGCCGCTCAGATCATCCGCACTCCAACCCGGTGCCTCGACGGCAATGCGCCAGATCGTGACCGTCACGCGTACGCACTGGTCTGCGCCATGGCCAGAATGCCAGCCACCATGTGTTGACCTTCAATGGTATCCATGAAGGTCGATGGCGCGACGCCGCCCATGACCGGATTCGGTGTGCTGATCCACGACGCCACCCACTGTGCTGCCGAGAAGCCGGTCGGGTCGCCGGATTCCGCGACCATGGTGTCGACCTGTCCGATCAGCGATTCGATGCCGATGACGAGTGCTCCGGCATCCTTGGTCAGCATGCGTTTTTCGTCCGTCTTGTGGCGGACGCTGGAGCGCGACAGTCCCAGGTAGCCTGTCACTGTCGATTGCGGTAGCGCCATTTCTTGCGCGAGATGATGCAGCCGTGTGACCGGTACCCCGCTGCGGATTTCGGCGATTTTCTCGACGGATGACGACCTGTACGCATGACGGAAGGTCGTGGCAACGGCATACTCAGCCGCTTTCATTTCCTCGCAAGCAAGTGCTTGGGTTGCTTCACTAGTCGGATAGGGCGTGTCGGATTTCTTTGGCGAAGGCGATTTTGTGCGGGGTGCCATGGCGTCATCTTTTCAGGTTGGGTAGGACGTAAAGTCAGTCAACGAGATCAGCATGCCTGCAAATTTCAACCGGTCATTGTTCCTCGTCAAATCAACTGTTCGTTACTTGAAAAAGTGACCCAAAAAATTCCGCTGCTTGCTCGTCACCGCGACTCCTCTAGACCGCCGGATGATGAAACACCTGCCGCAAATACGCCAGAAAAGTCTCGTCGGTACACATCGTCTTGCCCGGTGAATCCGACAGCTTGGCGACCGGCTGATCATTGCAGATGATGAGCTTCATGACGATATTGAGCGGCACCAGACCGACATCGTTGGACAGATTGGTGCCGATGCCAAAGCCGGTCTGGACACGGTCGGCAAAGTGCCGGTAGAGCGCCAGTGCCAGTGGCAAGTCAAGGCCATCCGAAAACACCAGCCGCTTGGTTTGCGTATCGATCCGTAACTTGGCGTAATGGGCCAGTGCTTTTTCACCCCAGATAATCGGGTCGCCCGAATCATGGCGCAAGCCATCGAACAGCTTGGCGAAGTACAGGTCGAAGTCGGTCAGGAATGCATCCATCCCGACCACGTCGGTGAGCGCAATGCCGAGGTCGCCGCGGTATTCCTGGACCCAGTCTTCCAGCGCGACTTTCTGGAAGTCGCGCAGCCGCACGCCGAACGACTGGTACGACTGCAGGTACTCGTGCGCCATCGTGCCGATCGGTGTCAGCTTGTATTTGCGCGCCAGCCAGACATTCGAGGTGCCTTTGAAGTGTTGCGGCACGCTGGTGGCCAGCGTGCGTATGACTTCATCATGCCAGGCACCAGAAAAGCGCCGGCGCGTCCCGAAGTCGAAAAAGGCGAAAGGTTTCTTGCGTTCCGGTTCGTCGCCAAACGCGCGCAGCAGGGCGATTTTTTCCTGCAGGCGGTGGCGTCCTTCGACCAGCGCAGCGTCCTGGTCGGCGCGTCGGAAGTACAGCTCATTGACAATTGCCAGCACGAAAATTTCGAAGCCGGTGACATGCACTTGCGGACCACGCGCATGGATATACAGCGTCTCGCCATCGACCTCGACGCGGATGAACTTGCGCTGGAAACGGAACACCGTCAGAAAATCAACGAAGTCACTTTTCATGTAGCGCAGGCTGCGCAGGTAATCGAGTTCGTCGTCGGCAAAGGTCAGCACGCACAGGTGATCGAGTTCGCGTTCGACATCGGCAAGCAGTTGCGCCAGCGGATACGTGGGCGTGTTGCGACAGGTGAACGCGTACTCGCTCTGCGCATCGGGATGACGGTGCAGCAGCGCCTGCCACATCGTGAACTTGTAGAGATCGGTATCGAGCAGGCTGTGAATGATCGGTGGCATGGGCGTGACTCAGAATTTGACGGTTTCGCCGTGACGCAGTACGCCGAATTGACTGGCCGGTATCGCCGCATCCTGCAGCGCTTGAATCAACGCTTGCGGCGGTTCGTCGAGTGGCTCGTCGGTCAGCTCGAACGTGCCCCAGTGGATTCCGATCGAATGCGTCGCATGCAAGTCGCGATGGATGCGCACGGCCTCGGTCGGGTTGACGTGCTGGGGTGCCATGAACCAGCGCGGCGCGTACGCACCGATCGGCAGCAGCGCCAGATCGGTCGTCGGGAAGCGTTTGGCAATGTCGGTGAAGTCGGCCGAGTAGCCGGTGTCACCCGCAAAGAAAAACGAAAACGGCTTGGCTGCAGTGGCGTCGGTGCGCACCATCCAGCCGCCCCATAGCGTCTCGAAACGGTCGGTCAGTGTGCGTGCCGACCAGTGCTGAACCGGTACCAGATACAGCTCCAGGCCCGGCATGCTGACGTGCTGCCACCAGTCCAGTTCGCGCACGTTGCTGATGCCGGCGTCGGCCATCCATGCCTTTAATCCCAGTGGCACCAGAAACAGCGGCGGGCCACCGGCCTGCTTGTTGAGTTGCTGCACGCTGGGCCGATCCAGATGATCGTAGTGGTTGTGCGAGATCACGACCACGTCGACATGTGGCAACTGGGCGATGGTCATTGGCACGCGCACCTTGCGTTTCGGGCCGTAGAAACTGACCGGCGAGGCCCGCTCGGAAAAGATCGGGTCGGTCAGGACATTGACGCCATTGACCTGCATCAGCACCGTCGCATGACCGATCCAGGTTGCGCTGGTGACGCTACGATTTTGCGCCAGCCACGGCAGGTCCGGACTATCGACCGGGAACTGGTAATTGTTTGCCGGTGGCTTGGGCACGCCTTGCGTGATGCGCTCCCATTGCCACCTGAAGAACGAGCCGCCACTGATCGCGCCTTCCAGATAATTGTTCTGGTAGCCGTCCTTGGTGTGATGCGATGCCGCTGCATTGGTCTTCGGTGCGTCGACAGCAGGTTCGGCCACCGCGCAGCCCATGCACAGCAGTGCCATGGCCAGCGCAGTCCCGCGCCGGTATTGCATGATGCGCGGCATCAGGAAATGGCCGTCAATGTGTGCGGTTTGAGTTTCGATTCAAGCGCCTTGCCCTTGCGGGCGCGCTTGCCAATATGCGGTGCCAGACCGGTGGCCGACAGGCTGACTTCCTGTGCCTTGCCGCCGCGTCCGATGCCGGACACTACTACGCCGCGCTGGCTGACCGGTTGCGCGGCCAGCAGTTTCTCGCCGTCTTCGAGCGCCATCAGAATCATGCCGCGCCCGCCGCTCATGGTCTTGAGTTCGTCGAGGCCGAACACCAGTAGTCGGCCGTGTTCGGACAGGCAGGCCACGGCACTGGCCGACGGCGTCAGCACGCGTGGCGGCAAGGGCAAGTCACCGGCATCGAGCGTGATGAACGCTTTGCCGGCCTTGTTGCGACCGATCATGTCGGCAGCGCGGGCCACGAAGCCGTAACCGGCGCTCGACGCGAGCAGCATCGTGGTCTCGGCGCTGCCGGCAAAGTAATGCAGTACGGTGCTGCCGCTGGCCAGTTCGACCAGCGCGCTGATCGGTGCGCCGTCGCCGCGTGCGCCGGGCAGGGCGGAGACGGCGATCGAATAGATCCTGCCGTTTGAACCGAAGGCCAGCAAGGTGTCGAGCGTGCGGCATTCAAAGGTGCCGTACAGGTCATCGCCGGCCTTGAAGGTGAACTGTGCCGGATCGTGGCCGTGCGCGGTGCGGGCGCGCAGCCAGCCTTTTTGCGAGATCACCACCGTGACCGGTTCATCGACCACCTTCTGTTCGACAGTGGCTTTTTCGGCCGCTTCGATGAGCGTGCGACGCGCGTCGCCGAAGCGTTTTTCATCGGCTTCGATTTCCTTGATGATCAGCTTCTTCATCGCGCCGGGATTATTCAGCAACTCTTCCAGCGTACTTTTCTCGGTGCGCAAGCCAGCCAGTTCCTGCTGGATCTTGATCGCTTCGAGGCGGGCCAGTTGGCGCAATCGGATTTCGAGGATGTCTTCGGCCTGCCGGTCGGACAAGTTGAAGGCGCCCATCAGTGCGGGTTTCGGCTCATCCGATTCGCGGATGATGCGAATTACCTCGTCGATATTGAGCAGGATGGTTTCGCGTCCCTCGAGGATGTGGATGCGGTCCTCGACTTTTTTCAGGCGGAAATGGCTGCGCCGGGTCACGGTATCGAAGCGGAATGCAATCCACTCGCGCAGGATATCGCCCAGGCCTTTCTGGCGCGGCCGGCCATCGCCACCGATCATCACGAGGTTGATCGAGGCGCTGGTTTCCAGCGACGTTTGCGCCAGCAGCAGGTTGGTGAATTCGGTCTGGTCCTGGTTCTTCGACTTCGGCTCGAACACCAGTCGCACCGGTGCCTCGCGGCCGGATTCATCACGCACGGCGTCGAGCAGCGACAGCATCAACTGCTTCTGCGCCATCTGGTCGGACGACAGCGCTTTTTTGCCGAGCTTGATTTTCGGGTTGGTCAGTTCCTCGATTTCTTCGAGCACTTTTTGCGCCGAGGTGCCGTGCGGCAGTTCGGTGACGACCGCTTGCCACTGGCCGCGCGCCATCTCTTCGATCTTCCACAGCGCCCGCACTTTCAGCGAACCGCGCCCGCTCGCATACATCTCCGACAGCGCTGCGGCCGACGTGATGATCTGGCCGCCGCTCGGAAAATCCGGACCCGGAATGATGGCCATCAGTTCGGCGTGCGTCAGCGCCGGATTACGAATCAGCGCCACCGCAGCTTGTGCCACTTCGCGCAAATTGTGCGACGGGATTTCCGTGGCCATGCCCACCGCAATGCCGGAGGCGCCATTGAGCAGCACGAACGGCAAACGGCCCGGCAGCAGCGACGGCTCTTCGGTCGATCCATCGTAATTGGGCTGGAAGTCGACCGTCCCCAGATCGATTTCATCGAGCAGCAAACTCGAGATCGGTGTCAGGCGCGCTTCGGTGTAACGCATCGCCGCTGCGCCATCGCCATCGCGTGAACCGAAGTTGCCCTGGCCATCGATCAACGGATAGCGCAATGAAAAGCCCTGCGCCATCCGCACCAGCGCGTCGTAGACCGACTGGTCGCCATGCGGATGCAATTTGCCCAGCACATCACCGACCACCGCCGCGGATTTACGCGGTTTGGCAGCAGCGTTCAGGCCGAGCTGGTTCATTGCAAACAGGATGCGTCGTTGCACCGGCTTCTGGCCGTCGCTGACATCGGGCAGTGCGCGGCCCTTGACGACCGAGATCGCGTAGTCGAGATAGGCGCGCTCGGCGAAAGTCGCCAGCGTCAGGGTTTCGCTACCGTCCGGCGGTTCCGGCGTGTCGCCTTCAAACAGGGTGGCTTGTTCAGTCATGGATGTGGATCAAATCAATTGTCGGTGTGAGTCAGCGGGGCAGGCATGTTGCTGCGCCCGGGAATGGTCAGGTGGATGCGGCCGGTGCCGGCAGCCTCGGTGACGCCCGCCAGAGCGGAGACTTGCGGCACATAAAACTGGTAGAACTGCGTTACCAGCCGGACGTAATTGCGTGTCTCGGGATACGGCGGAATCGTGTTGCGGTACTTTTGCACTGCGCCTTCGCCGGCGTTGTAGGACGCAATCACCAGCGCTTGCTGGTCCGGGAACAGCGCGGTCAGTTCGCGCAGGTAGCGCGCGGCCAGACGCACATTGGTTTTCGGGTCAGCCAGCTTTTGCTGGATGCTATTTTTGGCATCACCGACCAGGCCGTAACGCTTGGCCGTCGCCGGCATGATCTGCATCAGGCCGATGGCACCTTTCGGTGACACGGCAGCCGGATTGAAGCCCGATTCGGCTGCCATCATGGCTTTCATCAAGGCCAGGTCGACGTCGAATTCGGCGGCAGCCGATGCCAGTACCGCTTCAAATTTTTTCAGGTTCGGGTGTTCGGTCAATACCTTGAACAATCGCGTGCGGACCGGTTCCGGTTCCACCGCCGACGGTATGCGCTGCGACGAATCGAATATGCCGTCGCCCTTGATGAACAATTGATAGCGATCGTCGAGCGCTTCGGTCGCAAGATGCGTGTCGCCTTGCGCATCGACGTAGGCATACACATCGGCACGGGCGACCGACGTTAGCAGGCAGGTCGCCAGCACGAGTGTGACTTTACACGTCAGGTTAAATATCGGCTTCAGCTTCATTGCCGTGTTCTTCGATCCAGGCACGCCGTGCGGCTGCTTCGCCTTTGCCCATCAACATGTTGAAACGCTCTTCCGAAGCGATCAGGTCGAACTCGCCAAAGGCCACCGGCAGCAAGCGTCGGGTATCGGGATTCATCGTGGTTTCCCACAACTGTTCGGCATTCATTTCACCGAGGCCCTTGAAGCGCGAGATGCTCCAGGCACCTTCCTTGACGCCATCCTTGCGCAACTTGTCTTCTATCGCTTCGAGTTCGCCGCTGTCGAGCGCGTAGATTTTTTGCGCGGGTTTCTTGCCGCGTGCCGGCGCGTCGACCCGGAACAGCGGTGGCCGCGCGATACAGATATGGCCGTGGTCGATCAGTTTCGGGAAGTGCTTGAAGAACAGCGTCAGCAGCAGGACCTGAATATGCGAGCCATCGACGTCCGCATCCGACAGGATGCAGATGCGGCCATAACGTAAATTGCTCAGGTCCGGCGTGTCGTTCTTGCCGTGCGGGTCGACCCCGATGGCGACCGCGATATCGTGGATTTCGTTGTTGGCAAAGAGCCGGTCGCGTTCGGTTTCCCAGGCGTTGAGAACCTTGCCGCGCAGTGGCAGGATGGCCTGAAATTCCTTGTCACGTCCCATCTTGGCAGAGCCGCCCGCCGAGTCACCCTCGACCAGAAAGATCTCGTTGCGCTTGATGTCATTCGATTCGCAATCGGTCAATTTGCCGGGCAAGACCGCCACGCCGGAGGATTTTTTCTTTTCGACTTTCTGGGACGAGCGCAGCCGTGATTGCGCCTGCTTGATGACCAGATCGGCGAGTTTCTTGCCGTATTCGACGTGCTCGCTGAGCCACAGTTCGAGCGATGGCCGCACGAATGTCGAGACCAGTTTGACCGCATCGCGCGAGTTCAACCGTTCCTTGATCTGACCCTGAAATTGCGGGTCGAGCACCTTGGCCGACAGCACGAACGAGACCCGGGCAAAGACATCTTCGGACAATAATTTCACGCCCTTCGGCAACAGCGAATGCATCTCCGCAAAACTTTTTACCGCGCCGAACAAGCCTTCGCGCAGGCCTGATTCATGGGTGCCGCCGGCCGAGGTCGGGATCAGATTCACGTAGGACTCACGCACCACGCTGCCTTCTTCGGTCCATGCGACAACCCACGCTGCGCCTTCGCCTTCGGCAAATCCTTCGGCATCCTTGCCGGCATATTGCTCGCCTTCAAACAGCGGGATCAGCGGGTCCGAACTGCTTGCCTGCGCCAGACATTCGACCAGATAACCGCGCAAGCCCTGCTCGTATTGCCAGGTCTGCGATTCGCCAGTCTTGCCATTGACCAGCGTGACTTTCACTCCGGGCAGCAGCACGGCTTTCGAGCGCAGCAAGCGCTGCAGTTCGGATTGCGAGATGGCAGGGGAGTCGAAGTACTTGGGGTCGGGCCAGGCGGTGACGCGGGTGCCGGATTTTTTGTCCTCGCGCGCAATCGGACGGGTGCTGATGGGTTCGATCAGATCACCATTGGCAAAGGCCAGGCTGTGCACACCGCCTTCGCGCCAGACGGTGATTTCGAGGCGGGTCGACAACGCATTCGTGACCGATACGCCGACGCCGTGCAAGCCGCCGGAAAACGCGTACGCGCCGCCGCTGCCTTTGTCGAACTTGCCGCCGGAGTGCAAGCGCGTGAAGACGATCTCGACAGTGGGCACGCCTTCTTCGGGATGGATGCCGACCGGAATGCCGCGTCCATCGTCATCGACGGTAACGCTGCCATCGACGTTTTGCGTGACGGTGATGTGCTTGCAATAACCGCCGAGTGCTTCATCGGAGGCATTGTCGATCACTTCCTGGATGATGTGCAGCGGGTTCTCGGTACGGGTGTACATGCCGGGACGCTGCTTGACCGGTTCGAGTCCTTTCAGGACCCGGATCGATGATTCGCTGTAATCAGAGGGGGCAGTTTTCTTTGTGGCCATTCAGGTTGGTGCTCTAGTGACTTTGTTGCTGGTGAGTGGGACTGTTTGTGCAGTGCATTCTAATGGGGTTTGTGGAGGTAGGGGTTTTGGTGCGGGGAAAATAGTTGAGGCGGTGCTACGGTAAGTGGTGCATTCGGTGCAATGCCATTGGTTATTGCACCCACCGCGAGAGGTCGTGGATATTTTCGTGATGAGGCAGCCGGCTTCACCAAAATCGTAGGGTGCAATAACCGCAGGGCATTGCACCGGTTGAGTTTGCGGTATTGGCGATGATCGACTGTGCACTCGGTGCAATGCCCTTTGGTTATTGCACCCTACGCACTGCATCGCTGGCAAAGGTAGGGCTACGTACGCCGTTTGATTGACAAGGCAGCGCTCATGGGATGATGTGGTACCGGATACCGGTATCAATCGCGTCGGTTGATATGTTGTCGGGCACGAGCCGTCGCGAGTTGCAGGCGTTTGGCCAGTACGGAGCGCGGCGGTAATTCGGTCAGATATTCGGCAACATGAATGCCGGATTTATCGAGTTCCAGCAATTCGATCTGCTCAGTTTTTTTGCCTGTGCAAAGGATGATGCCAAGCGGTGGCAGTTCATCGGTTTCGCGCGCGAACTTGTCCAGCCAGCGCAGATAGAGTTCCATCTGCCCTTTGTAGGCTGCCTTGAAATCACCAATTTTCAGTTCGATGGCGACCAGGCGTCGCAGTTTGCGGTTGTAGAAGAGCAGATCGAGGTAAAAGTCGTCACCATCGATCTGAATGCGTTTTTGGCGCGCGACAAAGCTGAGTCCGGCACCGAGTTCGAGCAAGAAATTTTCCATCTCGCGTACGATTGCGCCTTCCAGATCGCTTTCTTGATGGGTTCCCTGCAGCCCCAGAAAATCGAGTACATACGGGTCGCGCATCAGCAAGTCTGGCGTCAGTCGCTCTGTATCGTGCAAAATCGCGAGTTCACGAGCAATCAAGGCATCCGGTTTTTGTGACAACGCCGTGCGCTCGAACAGCATTGAATCAATACGCTCACGCAGGGTGCGGACGCTCCAGCGTTCGATGCGACACATCTCTGCATAGTAGTCGCGTTGCAAAGGTAGCTTCAACGGGATCAACAGGACGAAATGGCTCCATCCCAATTGTCGCGACAGTGTCGCGACAATTCGTTCGTCCGGGAACAGCTCGGCGAATTGCACCATACGCCGCAGATTTTTCTCGGCAAAACCTTTGCCATATTCCGTGGACAGTTGCTGCGCCAGCAAGGAGATGGTTTCTTTGCCATAGCTCGCGCGTTGTCCACCCATTACCTGAGTTTGTATGCGATGACCGATATGCCAGTACAGCAGTGTGATTTCACTGTTGACCGTGAAGACGGTACGTTCACGGGTTGTTTCGATCAACTGGCGGATATCACTTAATAATGGTGAGGGATGCGTCAAGGGCCCCGGTAGCGAGCTTAATGGGTTGTCGGTCGGACGACTGATTTTTTTTATTGCCATGAAGGTCGCGGAAGTGAAGGCGCAAAGTCGTGCCGATACTGGCAGAGCCCAGTGAATCACTTGCAGTGTGCCTGCTGTACGGAGCAATCATGTTGATCATAGTCATTGTTACGAGTTCAAACCGTTGAACGATTTTGTCTGCACCACACCTCACTTGCTCAACAACTGCATCCCCCGCTCCAGCCCCTCAATCGTCACCGGAAACATCCGGTCATTCATCAGTTGCTTGATCACCGCGATCGATTGCCGGTACTGCCACAGGCCCTCCGGTTCGGGATTGAGCCAGATGAATTTCGGGAAGGCGTGCGTGAAGCGTTGCAGCCATTCCGCACCCGCTTCTTCATTGTTGTACTCGACCGAGCCGCCGGCTTGCAGGATTTCGTATGGACTCATCGTTGCGTCGCCGACGAAGATCAGCTTGGTGTCAGCCGGGTATTTGCGCAGGATGTCCCAGGTCGGAAAACGCTCGGCATGGCGACGCCGGTTGTTCTTCCACAAGTAGTCGTAGACGCAGTTGTGGAAGTAAAAAAACTCCATGTTCTTGAACTCGGTCTTCGATGCTGAAAACAGTTCTTCGGTGCGGGCGATGTGGTCGTCCATCGTGCCGCCGACATCGAGCAGCATCAGTACCTTGATCTTGTTCTTGCGCTCGGGCTGCATCTTGATGTCGAGGTAGCCGGCATTGTTGGCGGTGGCGCGGATGGTGGCATCGAGCGCGAGTTCTTCTTCGGCTCCTTCGCGGGCGAACTTGCGCAGGCGGCGCAGTGCGACCTTGATGTTGCGGGTGCCGAGTTCGCGTTCGGCATCGTAATCGCGGTAGCTGCGTGCTTCCCACACTTTGACGGCGGTGCGGTTGCCGCCTTCGCCGCCGATGCGGATGCCTTCGGGATTGGTGCCGCCGTGGCCGAACGGCGAGGTGCCGCCGGTGCCGATCCACTTGTTGCCGCCTTCGTGACGTTCCTTTTGTTCGGCCAGCAAATCCTTGAGCCGGTCCATCAATTTGTCGTAGCCGAATTTTTCCAGCGCGGCTTTTTGCTCGTCGGTCAGTTCGCGCTGCATGCGCTTGACCAGCCAGTCGAGCGGGATCTGCGGATTCTTCTCGAAGATCGCATCGATGCCCTTGAAGTACAGGCCGAAAGCGCGGTCGAACTTGTCGAAGTGGGCTTCATCCTTGACCAGCGTGATACGCGACAAATAATAAAATTCGTCGAGCGAATTGCTGATCACGTTCTTTTGCATCGCCTCGAGCAGGATCAGGAATTCCTTGATCGAGACCGGGATTTTCGCGTCCTTGAGCGTGAAGAAAAAATCGATCAGCATCGCTTGCCTCGCTGTGCCAGTTTGTAGGTCAGGTGCGCATCGATTTCCGGCCATTCGCCGGCGACGATGCTGAACATCACCGTGTCGCGCACGGTGCCGTCGCGACGCAGCGCGTGATGGCGAATTACGCCGTCGCGTTTGGCACCGAGCCGGGCGATGGCTTCTTGCGACACCAGATTGAAGTTGTCAGCACGAAAACCAACCACGTCGCAACCGAGTACTTCAAACGCATGGCGTAATAACAGCCATTTGCAGGTGGTGTTGACATGGGTGCGCTGCCAGGTCTTTGCATACCAGGTGTGGCCGATTTCGACCCGACCCAGCGCGGGCACGATGTCGTGAAAACTGGTGGTGCCGATGATGGTGTCACTGGCGATGTCGCGCACGGTGAAGGGCAGGCGAGTGCGGTCATTGAGTGCGGTGGCGATGTACGCGGCTTCGTCGCCGGGTGCCGGTGCCGAGGTCACGCGCAGGGTCCAGAGCTCGCCATCGGCGGCAGCTGTTGCCAGCGCAGAGGCATGCTCGGCGCGCATCGGTTCGAGGCGCACGCCGTGCAATTCCAGTGTGACGAAGTCGATCGGTGTCATCGTCAGGGACTCAGCGATTGGTGCGCGACATGAATACCAGCCGCTCGAACAAATGCACGTCCTGTTCGTTTTTCAGTAGCGCACCATGCAGCGGCGGCACGATGGATTTGGCGTCCTTGCTGCGCAGCGCTTCCGGTGGAATGTCTTCAGCCAGCAGTAGCTTGAGCCAGTCGAGCAGTTCGGAGGTCGACGGTTTTTTCTTCAGGCCGGGGACCTCGCGCACTTCGTAAAAGGTCTGTAGCGCTTGCGCCAGCAAGTCTTTTTTCAGGGTCGGGTAATGGACATCGACGATCTGCTGCATCGTGTCCTTGTCCGGGAACTTGATGTAATGAAAAAAGCAGCGGCGCAGGAAGGCGTCCGGCAATTCCTTTTCATTGTTGGAGGTGATGATGACCAGTGGCCGATGTTTGGCCTTGACCATCTCGCGCGTCTCGTAGACATAGAATTCCATGCGGTCGAGTTCACGCAGCAAGTCGTTTGGAAATTCAATGTCGGCCTTGTCGATTTCGTCGATCAGCAGTACGACCTGTTCGTCGGCCGTGAAGGCTTGCCACAGCACGCCCTTGACGATGTAGTTGGCAATGTCCTTGATGCGTTCGTCGCCGAGTTGCGAGTCGCGCAGGCGCGAGACGGCGTCGTATTCGTACAGACCCTGCTGCGCCTTGGTGGTCGACTTGATGTGCCATTGCAGCAGCGGCATGCCCAGCGCAGCGGCGACTTCTTCGGCCAGCATGGTCTTGCCGGTGCCAGGTTCGCCTTTGATCAGCAATGGCCGCTGCAAGGTGAGCGCGGCGTTGACGGCAAGTTTCAGGTCGCCGGTGGCAACGTAACTGTCGGAACCTTCGAAGCGTGGTACTGGCGGCATGGGGATGGTCCGTTGAAAGATGGAAAAACGAGTATAAGCGAGAATCTTGAGGCTAACCGCGCTGCAGACCCGCCTGGCAAGGCTATTTTGTAGCGTGGACTGGGCGAAGTTCTTGCGGTAGAATCCGGATGTTTTGGTGCCGGGCGGCACGGTGGTCGCGGGCTTGCAAGAGCATTGAGATGATCCCGAGCAGTCTGTTCTCCGAGTTTTTTTCGCATTAACTACCTTAGCTGACATGAAAAAACTACTTGCACTTCTCGTGCTGGCCGGCCTGGCCAACTACGCCGCAGCAGCCGAACTTGTTGGCGATGCCAAAGCTGCCGAAAACAAGATCGCACAATGTATCGGCTGTCATGGCATCTCGGGTTACAAGGCGACTTTCCCTGAAGTGTATTCGGTGCCGATGATTGGCGGACAATCCGCCAAGTACATCGAGAGCGCGCTGCACGCTTACAAGAAAGGCGATCGCACTCATCCATCGATGCGCGGTATTGCTACCAGCCTGAGCGAGCAGGACATTGTCGATGTCGCTGCTTACTACTCGCAAAAAAAATAACGGGGACCCACAAATGAAAAAATTTTTAGCCGGCGCGGTCTTCGCGCTTTGCAGTGCCGCCGCAATGAACGCCAGTGCCGCTGGCAATGCCGACAACGGCAAGGCACTGACCGCCAAATACAATTGCGCGGCGTGTCACGGTGCCGACTTCAATAGCCCGATCGATCCGACCTATCCGAAACTGGCTGGTCAGCATGCCGATTACCTCAAGCACGCACTGGTCGCTTACAAGCGCGGTGGGGATGCACTCAACGGTCGCAACAATGCGATCATGGCCGGTATGGCAAAGCCCTTGTCGGCAGTCGACATCGAAGACATTGCTGCGTATCTGCATGGCTTGCCGGGTTCGCTGGTGATGGTGAAGCAATAAGGTAGCGTCCGCACCGATAAAAAAAGCCACGATGCGTCGTGGCTTTTTTTATGACGAAGTATTCAGCAACGCCGCCGCACATTCTCGATGTAGGTCATGCCGTCCGGTGGCAACCCGCTGCGTTGCGCTGTCCACATCATCTCGCCCAGGCATTCCATGATCTGATGATGCGCTTCATGTTCGGAGTCCAGCTTGCGTGCCAGCGTCAGGAATGCGGCGCGGATACCGGGCGGCTGGTCGATCGAGATTTGTTCGGCGATCGACAGGTGCATCGACAAATGCAGGAACGGATTGCTTTGCCCGCGTTCGACCGAGTAGTCGGCGGCCAGGGCGCTGTCAATGTCTTCGAGCGCACTGGCGTATTCGGGATGCTGCGCAATCCAGTCGCGTGCAATCGCTTCGAGCGGACTGAGGATCGCACCGCTGCGATGCTTGTCGTAGGTGGCACAAAAAAAGCGTCTTACATCATCCTGTGACGGTGTGAACATGGTGGTGGTGCCGGCAATAAAAAAGTTGATTGTACGGGGGTTGACGCGGGCACGTGGCGTGGTCGATTCGATTACCATGAACCTTTACCCAACTATTCCCGGAGTCTTTCATGCTAGATCAGGCCGCTCTCGCCACCTTGTTTTCCGATGCACGCAGTCACAATGGCTGGCTCGACCAACCGGTTAGCCAGACCCAGTTACAGCAACTCTACGATCTCGTGAAATGGGCCCCGACTTCGGCCAATTGCGAACCGGCACGGATTGTCTTCGTTCAATCGGACGACGCCCGTGCAAAGCTGGCTGACTGCATGGCAGCAGGCAATGCCGAGAAGGTCAGGACTGCACCGGTGACGGCGATCATCGGCATGGACATGGCGTTTCTTGACAAGCTGCCGCACTTGTTTCCGCATGCGGATGCGCGTTCGTGGTTCGCCGGTAATCAGCCATTGATCGACGCCACCGCGTTTCGTAATTCATCGCTGCAGGGTGGCTACTTCATGCTCGCGGCGCGGGCGCTGGGTCTGGATGTCGGTCCGATGTCGGGATTTGATGCAGGCAAGGTTGATGCTGCATTTTTCGGCGGCACCACGGTCAAGGTCAACTTTGTCTGCAGTATTGGCCACGGTGATGCGACCAAATTGTTCGCCCGCTCACCGCGCCTGTCGTTCGAGGAAGCCTGCTCGGTAATCTGATCAGACGGCCTTGGCCGGCATGGGTGTCTTGTCCCGGTAATCGCACAAGTCCGCAATCATGCAATTCCAGCATTGCGGGCTGCGCGCCGTACACGTGTAGCGACCATGCAGGATCATCCAGTGATGCGCATCCTGCAAAAATTCACGCGGCACAAATTTCATCAGCTTGTGTTCGACCACGTCGACATCCTTGCCGGGTGCGAGTCCGGTGCGATTGCCGACACGGAAAATATGCGTGTCGACCGCAATGGTCGGTTCTCCGAACGCGGTATTCAACACCACATTGGCCGTCTTGCGACCGACTCCCGGCAGGGCTTCAAGACCGGCCCGGTCGCGCGGTATCTGACCGCCGTGTTCGGTCAGGATCAGACGACAAGTTTCAATCGTGTTTTTTGCCTTGTTGCGAAACAGACCTATGGTCTGGATATACGGGATCAGTCCGTCGACACCCAGCGCGTAGATCGCCGCTGGCGTGCTGGCGATCGGGAACAATTTGCGGGTCGCCTTGTTGACGGCCACGTCGGTGGCTTGTGCCGACAGCAGCACCGCAATGAGCAATTCAAACGGCGTCGTGTACGCGAGTTCAGTGGCAGGATGCGGATTGGCGGCCTGCCAGCGTTCAAAAATGATCCGGCGTTTGTCGGCGTTCATCCGGCTTCTCCGGCATCGGCATCGCGCTTGATCCGGGCCCGTTCGATGGCGGCCTGGATGATGGCCTTCTTGCGATCCCGTTCGGCACTGTCGGCGGCAGACAGTGCCGGTGCCGCCTCGACTTCCTTGAGCTTGGCAGCCGCTTTGGCGAGCAGCCGGGCGTCGTTTTCGCGTCGCTCGCGCAGCAATCGTGCAGTCCTGAAATCATGCCGGGCCCGGGCCTCGTCGGCCTGTTGCGGGCTCCATGCCTGCCAGCCGGTCGTCGTGGTGACCGGCACCATCGCAATGCAATCAACCGGGCAGGGTGCCACGCACAAGTCGCAGCCGGTACACAGGTCGGGCAGGATGGTGTGCATCAGTTTCGGCGCACCGAGAATGGCATCGACCGGACAAGCCTGGATGCACAGCGTGCAACCTATGCACAATGCCTCATCAATGACCGCAACCGGGCGCGGACGCTCGAGTCCATGGACAGGATTGAGAGGGATGACTTCCCGGTCCAGTAACCTGGCCAACCGGACGATACCTTCTTGCCCGCCAGGGGGGCACTGGTTGATGTCGGCACTGCCATCGGCGATAGCCTCGGCATACGGACGGCAGCCGGCGTATCCGCACTTTGTACATTGCGTTTGTGGCAGTGCATCTTCGATGCGATCAGCGAGGGATTTCATGACGGGGTGCGACACGGCAGCAATCGAATTTTCAAAGACCGCATTATCCTGCATATCGGGCGCTGCCGACTTCGGTCGCTCAAATGAAAAAAGCCGTTCGACCCGAGGGTGAACGGCTTTGCTGTCGCACTGAAGCGAATCAGGAATGCGCTTTAATGAACGCACCAACTTTCGGGCAGATCAGCTCTCGCCAGCGGCGTCCGGCAAAAATACCGTAATGGCCACATCCTTCTGCGATGTAGTCTTCCTGCATGTCTGCTGGAATACCGCTGCACAGCGTGTGCGCCGCCTGGGTTTGTCCGGCACCGGAGATGTCATCGAGTTCACCTTCGACGGTCAGCAGCGCGACGGTCGTGATGTCTTGCGGACGAACCAGCTTGCCTTCGATTTCCCATGTGCCCAATGGCAGGTTGAAATCCTGAAACACGGTCTTGATGGTTTCAAGGTAGTACTCGGACGGCATGTCGAGCACGGCATTGTATTCATCGTAAAACTTGCGATGCTCTTCGGCCGACGCGTCGTCCCCTTTGCGCAGTTGCATGTAGAAATCCCAATGGCTCTGTGCATGGCGATCCGGATTCATCGCGACGAAACCGGCATGTTGCAGAAAGCCTGGATAAACTTTGCGGCCAGCGCCCGGGTAGTTCGATGGCACTGTGTAGATCACGGTGTTTTCAAACCACGAGAAAGGCTTCTTGGTGGCGAGGTTGTTGACTTCGGTCGGCGATTTGCGCGGATCGATCGGGCCACCCATCATCGTCATGGTTTTTGGCAGCATCGGATCTTTGGCAGTCGCCATCAGCGAAATGGCAGCCAGTACCGGTACGGTCGGCTGGCACACTGAAATCACATGGACGTCCGGGCCGAGTTGACGGATGAAGTCCTGCACGTAGTAAATATAGTCATGCAAGTGGAATGCACCTTCAGCCAATGGCACCATGCGCGCATCGGTCCAGTCGGTGATGTAGACATCGTGTTCTGGCAGCAGTGCCCGCACCGTGTCGCGCAACAAGGTCGAATGATGTCCCGACAGCGGCGCGACTAGCAATACTTTTGGCTGATTCAACGCAGTGCGCTTGGCAAGGCTCAGATTCTTGGCGAAATGCAGCAGGGTACAGAATGGTTTGACGGTAGAGGCCGCTTCGAGGATGCCAACGGCTTCGCCGTTGATCATTGTCGACGTCAGTCCGAATTGCGGTTTTTCGTAATCTTTACCAAGGCGAAACATCAGTTCGTAGCCTGCCGCGATGCGCTGTGAAAACGGCGTGTGCGCCAGCGGCGAAACAGGGTTGGTGAACAATTTTGCCGACGCTTCAGCCCACTGGATCAGAGGGTTCATGAAGCTGCGGTTCATTTCGTGAAAGTGGTAGAGCATGATGGCCTCATCGGTAGTTACCGTGCGTCGATCGGGGCGGACTCACGTTGTTGCACTGCATCTTAGACCAGTTCAATCGGTCTGATATCTGGATGATTCAGTAATTTTTTACAGAAACCATTAGTAGTAACCGAATTTCCCTGCTTTTTTGATTAAACGCGCTGGTTGCAGCAATTGATGACATTTTTTTCTTCATTTAACCAACATGAACGGCGCGATCGAATGAATCAATTTCAAGTATGAAAGTGCTGGAGCGTAACGGATGGTTGTGCAATTAAAACCGTTAATTAATAATTCGTCACTACTTTCATTGTCATCCCGGGCGAGTGTACGGCATGCGGAAACATTGCGTGCAATTCATTACGGTAAATGTCAAAAAAGCACAATGCTTCCGGGGAAGTATCGTGCTTTTTTTAAACAAGCCGACCAAGTCGACGCCGCTCGCAGCAAACATGTCCGAGATAGCCGGAACATGCGTTCCGAGTTTTACAGTGCTCACGATGATCTGCTTTTAAGCTCTATCGTGACCTTATTTGACGGTTGGTTGACGTCCCGGCATCAGCGCTTTAGCAGATGAAGTTTTTTCTGCATATCCTTGAAATCGTCCGCTTCCGGCAGTGGTGCCTTGGTTTTCGTGATCGATGGCCAACCGAGCGAGAGATCAATATTCAATTTGATGAACTGTTGCTGGTCAGCCGGTACGTCTTCTTCCGCGTAAATGGCATTGACCGGGCACTCGGCAACGCACACGGCGCAATCGATGCATTCATCGGGGTCGATCGACAGAAAGTTCGGGCCTTCGCGAAAACAATCTACCGGGCACACATCCACGCAATCGGTATAGCGGCACTGGATGCACGATTCGGTCACAACGTGGGTCATAACTATCCTGGTTCTGTAAAGGTAAGACGGGTGGCAGGGCTGTGCGTCACTGTTCAGCGGACCGATGCAGGACGCAGCATGAAAAGGGCAGCCGCGGAGGGGCGTATTTTAAGTCAGTTCGGGTATTCCTACAAATTGGACTTAGACAGATTGCGTATAAGCAAATTCGGAACCCGCACGCCTCACTACGAGAAATTGTGTCTTGATTGTGAACAAGTGTGTATTGCAGAAATAAGTTATCATAAAATCCATTGTTTTTTTGATTGTTGAGATACTATCAAGTCATAAAAAAGCGCCAGGAAAAGTCAACCTGGCCAATGTTGCTGAAAAACTAACTTTTCTGTCAAAACTTTTATCGAGAAAATTATGAAATTTAACTATGTGCTTGCAGTGATTGCACTATCTAGCGTAACGGGTTTCTCTAACGCGGCTAAAATTTCTACCGCGAACACGCAAAGTTTTAACTTTACGCTTGATGCCTCTGATCCAGATTTTTTGTACACTCAGACCCAATCAGTCGTTCACCTTACAGGAAAGTCCTTTCTAGACAACTTTTCGTTTGCGCTTGTAGGGCAAGAAAATGCGCTTGGTTCATCTGCTACGAATCAGCGTCCGGTTTTAGGGTTTTATGTTAATCCTGGCAGTATTTTTGATATAAACAGCATGGTGGTTTCTCTCTACAAGGGTGTTTTAAATACCGGGGTATTGCTAGGTTCTTCCCCGATCCCAGGAGCAAATATTGCCAGCTACGGTCAAGAACTACTTACTGCGGGTGATTATTACTTTACCGTTGCAGGAAAAACCACGGGAAGCGGCTCAAGTGGCTCGTATTTGTTCACAGTGGATGCTCCCATGGGTCAGGCAATTCCTAGCCCAGTCCCGGAACCAGAAACTTACGCAATGATGCTTGCTGGCCTCGGTCTGCTTGGCTTTGCAGCACGACGCAAATCCAAGGGTAATCAAGTTTGATTGCTAATTAGGTAGTGCTCCTGCTGATGCAGGAACATGATGCAAAAAAATGCCTTGGTATTCCTAGGCATTTTTTTTGGAATGTTGAAAAGAAGTAGATTTATAGTTCGCTGATGGATGGTACTCAGCAGTTAGTTTACAAAAATTATTTAACATGAAATTGCATCTGCACGAACAGCAACTTTTATCTCATTAATTGTCATTGAGAAATTGTTCGTGTCATTGTCCCGTTGCGCTCCATGGATAGCCTCTCGTAACGATCTCATCGACTCTTTTGAGCTCTTCCGGTTCATTCCGATTTTGCTGATGCTGATGCGTTTATCTACACATAGCTATCTACACTGACAGGCAACCTTTCGCCGGTCCGGCATTCGCCAAGTGTTTGGCTTCCCTTCCTTCCGCGAAACACTCCATCAGCTGTCCTGCGGGGTGTCCGCTCGCGTTTCGGCATCATCATCTTCCCAGTTGGTTTCTTCACCCTCGTTCCACTCCCTGCTTTTCCTTGTGGAAATATTAACTAAATAATCACATCAGCACAATATATAAAAAATTGCAAAGTACGGCGTTGCTGGAACGGGATGGTCATATTTTATTTTTTATATTTTTCTAATTACTAGTATTCGGGAATTATTGACTAAATAAAATTGCTATTAAATAATATATTTTCAAAGAAAGTTAATGCTCCTGATTAATACTTTGTAGGTAATTATAAAGTCGTTTGTAGGAGTAAATGAAGTGACATGTAGGAAATGCGGAAAGATGAAGTAGGTTAGTAAGAGAATAAATAGTTAGTGTGATTTTTATCAATATATTATTAAAACAACTACATATGTTTTTTACTCTGCGATAAGATTCGAATTAGTTTTTGATCCAAGCGGTGTAGTTTTATTAATGTGTCTGATTAGAAATATTCAGCATATTGATTTTATTAATTTTTTATTCACTGGTTACTTTTTTAATCCTACTTTTAATCGAGATATTTATGAAACTTCAATACGCCGTCGCTGCCTTAGCACTTTCATCTGCGTTTGCCATGCCAGTGGCCTATGCTGATACCGCCCCAATACAAAGTGTTCCGCTGTCGATTGATTCGGCGACGGGCGATCTGACATCGTATTTCGGTGGTACTCACTCCGGGACGTCAGCGTTTAATGATGTGTTCAATTTCACGCCGACGCTTAGCTCCGGTTTGGCGACAACACTGGTAAGCTCGTTTACGCTGTTTGGTGGCGGTGTCACTTTTAATTCAGCATCGCTGAATGGAGTCAGCCTGATGGCGACTACGCCATTGAGCCCTGCTTCTGGCTTCACCATTTACAATCTTGTGCTGGGTGCTCAGCAGTTCACCGGTCCATTGCAACTGCTGGTGAGTGGTAATTCATTTGGTAGTATCAGCAGCTACAACGGATCAATCTCTGTTACTGCTGGCACGCCAATCCCTTCACCTGTCCCTGAGCCAGAGACCTATGCAATGATGCTAGCTGGCCTCGGTCTGCTTGGTTTCGCTGCTCGTCGCAAAGCGAAGTCCAACCAGGCTTGAGTTGCGCTCCAGCGCCGATGCCGCAGTCGCGGTGCCGGACTGGTGCCAATGAACAATGCCTCGCTTAGCGAGGCATTTTTTATGGGCGCATCGTCGTGTCTTGTGTCCGCCTGTCATGCGCTCTGAGCTAGAATGCAGGCCACCCAGTGACTGGCATCCTGCCCCGCCATTGCGGATTACTTCCTTCATGATTGCCCGCCATGACCAAGAAACACATTCTCATCGCCCGTGCGATCTTCCCAGACATCCTTGCCGGCCTGGAGCAACAGTTCGATGTCGAGTCCAACCAGGATGACATGATTTTTTCGCCGGAAGTTCTGCTGGAAAAAGTGCGGGGCAAGGATGCCGTCATGGTGACTTCCAGCGAGGGCATCAGCGCCGAGTTGATCAGGGCGTCACCGCAACTCAAGGCAATTTGTAATATCGCTGTCGGCTACAACAACATTGCACTCGATGCGGCGACGCAAGCCGGCATTCTGGTCACGAACACGCCAGACGTTCTCAACGAAACGACAGCTGACTTCGGCTGGGCACTGCTCATGGCGGCAGCACGGCGCGTCACGGAGTCCGAACACTGGTTGCGTGCTGGTCACTGGGAAAAATGGCGCTACGACGGTTTTCTCGGAGCCGATCTGCATGGCAGTACGCTGGGGATCATTGGCATGGGTCGCATTGGTCAGGCGATTGCCCGCCGGTCAATGGGATTCGACATGAAGGTCGTCTATCACAATCGTTCGCGTCTGACGTCGGAACTCGAGGCGCGCGCCAATCATGCCGAGTACCGGAGCAAGGAAGACGTGTTGCGCCAGGCGGACCACGTGGTCTTGGTGTTGCCCTATTCCGCAGCGACACACCATACGATTGCGGCGGCCGAACTGGCGCTGATGAAGCCGACGGCCATCCTCGTCAATATTGCGCGGGGCGGGATAGTCGATGATGTCGCTCTCATTGATGCGTTGCGCGAACAGCGTATCGCCGGTGCAGGGCTTGATGTATTTGAAGGCGAGCCGGCGTTCAATCCCGGCTTTCTTGCCTTGTCGAACGTGGTGCTGACGCCGCATATTGCCAGTGCCTCGGCCCCGACGCGGCGTGCGATGACCCACTGCGCCGCAGCGAACCTGATCGCGGCGCTTGGCGGCCAGTTGCCACCGAATTGCCTGAACCCGCAAGTGACGTCGAAAGGATAAGGCAATGGCCGATATCAGCATTACCCAGCAACACCAGCTCTCGCGTAACAACGCCATCGCTGCAGCCCAGACCGTGGCCGACAAAATGGCGTCCGATTATGACGTCGCGAGTACGTGGAACGGTGACGTGCTGTCGTTCAATCGCAGCGGAGTCGCCGGTACGCTGGCAATCGGAGCCAATGACGCTAGGCTTGATATCACGTTGGGCATCATGTTGAAGTCGTTTGCGCCGATGATTCAGGAAAAAGTTACGCGCAATATGGCGAAGGTATTTGCCGGTGTGGCTTAAGAAGTCTTGAGGCACCGGCGACTTTCCGTCGGCGGTTACACCGAATGCACTAAATTCCGCTCTTGAGATCCGCAACCAGATCCACATACTGCTGCATCGCGTGTTCCGGGGTAACACCTTTGAGCGCATCCCAGGCATCCCATTTAGCCCGGCCGACCAGGTCCGTAAAGCCAGGTCGCGCCCCATCGGCATCGCCCTTGCTACCCTGTTTGTAGAGCGCATACATTTTCAGCAACGTCATGTTGTCAGGGCGATCGGCGAGATTTTTCGAGTCGGCGAGAGCCTGTTCGAACTGGATTTGCAGTGTCATGGAGCGCCTTGGGCAAAGAAAAAAAGGTTAATTGACGAGCAGGCCAGCCGTCCCCTTGACCGCACTGCCGGCCACGCCGACCGCAGCCGAGCCGACGGTGACGCCGACCCCGACTACCGTGCTGGCCACCGATACCGCTGCTGCGCCCACAGTCATGACGACGCAACCGCCGAGCGACAGCAGGATCAGAACGGCAGCAAGGACTCTGGTCATGTGGTTCAGAGACCGAGCAACTCGACGTCGAAGACCAGGGTTGCACCTGGCGGGATCACACCAGCAGCTCCACGCTGGCCATAGCCCAGCGCTGCCGGAATGACCAACCGGCGCTGACCGCCAACCAGCATCCCTTGCACGCCCTCATCCCAACCGCGAATGACTTGACCGCGACCCAGCGGAAACTGGAAGGGCTGGCCCCGGTCGCGGCTGGAGTCAAACTTCTTGCCGATGCTGCCGTCAGGATTCTGCAGCCAGCCGGTGTAGTGCACGCTGACATTGCCGCCGGCCTTGGCCATTGCTCCGGTGCCGAGTTTGACCTCGCTGTATTGCAGACCGGAAGGCGTCGTGACCATGGCCTTGGGATCCACGGGCGCGGTCGCTTCAGCGCCAAAGCTGGCACCCGCCATCACAGTCAGCATTGCTGCAGCACAAAGATGCTTGATAAAGAGTTTCATGCCGGACCTTAAACGCCTAGCAGTTCGACTTCAAAAATCAGCGTGGCGTTCGGTGGAATGGCTCCGCCGGCACCGCGTGCGCCATAGCCGAGCGAGGCAGGGATCACCAGTGTCCGTGCGCCGCCAACCTTCATGCCTTGCACGCCTTCGTCCCAGCCCTTGATGACATGACCGGCACCCAGCGGAAAATTGAACGGGTCATTGCGATCCTTGCTCGAATCGAATTTGCTGCCGGCGCTACCGTCGGCTTTTTGCAGCCAGCCGGTGTAATGCACGCTGACATGATCCCCTGCTTTGGCTTCATCGCCCGTGCCGACTTGGGTATCTTCGTATTGCAGGCCTGAGGCCAACATGGTGAGGGACATGATTTTTTCCTGAAATGAGTGGGGGGAAGCGAGATAAAAGCGCGACCTGATTGTAGCAGGCCGTGAAAGTGATGGGGATGGTGTGGCCTCTGACGCGGCGGGAAACATATGACGGCTTGGAGCGCCCGGGCTGACGCGGTAAAATGCGGCTCGTTCCAACCCTCTTCAAGTGGTGTTCATGTTTCGTTATTTAGGTAGTGCTTGTGCGGTCCTGTTTGTGTTGTTGTGTGCAGCGCCAGTTCAGGCCACCGTCGTAGTGGTTCTCAACTCTCGTGATGCAACGGTTAGCCTGATCGATCAGGATACGTACAAGGTCATCGACACCTTTTCGGTGGGCAAGGAGCCACATCATCTGATGGCGACGCCCGACAACAAATCGCTGATCGTTGCCAGTGCCACCGGCGACGAGCTGGTCTTCCTCGATCCCGCCTCCGGCGAGATTCAGCGCCGCGTCAAGAATATTGCTGACCCATACCAGATCGGTTTTTCGCCTGACCAGAAATGGTTTGTTGCCAATGCACTGCGGCTCGACCGCGTCGACCTCTATCGGTACGACGGCAAGGACATGACACTGGCCAAGCGTGTTCCGCTGCCAAAGTTACCCAGTCACATGGCGTTCACCGCCGACAGCAGTACCGTCTTCGTGACACAGCAAGGCAGTCACGAAATCAGTGCGATTGACCTGGCCACGCAGACGGTCATGTGGACCATGCCGGTTGGCAAGCTACCGGCCGGCATCGCGCTGACTCCCGACGACAAATATCTGATGGTCGGCATCATGGGTAGCGATGTCGTCGAAGTGATCGACTGGCGCACCCAGAAGGTCATCAAACGCATCAAGGCAGGTGCCGGTGCCCATAATTTCCATCCGAAAAGCGACGGACGTCACATGTTCGTATCGAACCGGGTGTCGAATACGATCAACCTGATCGACATGAAAACTCTGGAAAACGTCGGTACCATCAATGTGCCCGGCGGGCCGGATTGCATGGAACTGACTGCCGATGGCAAGACGCTGTGGGTCACGCTGCGCTGGATCAAGAAAGTCGCCGTGATCGATGTGGCCAGCCGCAAGGTCATCAAGCTGATCCCGGTTGGACGTTCGCCGCACGGGGTGTATTTCATCAACCGCGCAGCGAGCTGACAACATGAGCAAGCGCGCATGACGACGAGGCATTTTTCTGCCGGACCAGTTCGACTGATCTGTCTGCTGCTGGCGTGGGCGCTAGCCGGCAATGCGGCAGCAGCGGCGGCCGCCGCTTGCAAGGGCACCATTTACCTGACCTTCGATACCGGCAGTCAGTCGCAGGCGGCGCTGATCGCCGAGACTCTCCGTCGTCATCACGCTAAAGCGACCTTCTTTCTCGCCAATGAAAAAACCGTCAACGGTGACTTTTCGCTTGAGTCGACCTGGGCGCCGTACTGGAAAGCGCTGATCGCGGATGGCCATGCGTTCGGCACGCATACGTTTGACCACGTGTACGTGCAGCGCGATCTACCGGATGGCAAGATCGAAATGAAGCCGCAATTTGGCGCGCAGGCGGGTAAAAAAGTCAGTTGGACAAGCCAGCAGTATTGCGACGAACTCAATCGTGTCGCAACGCGCTTCCAGGAACTGACCGGCAACAAGCTGGATCCGTTATGGCGTGCGCCGGGTGGCAAGCTGACACCCAACTTGCGTGCCGCCGGAGCCGCGTGCGGCTACGCACATGTCGGCTGGGCACCCGCCGGATTTTCCGGCGATGAATTGCCGAGTCAGACCTCGCCCAATGCGAAGCTGTTGCAGCAATCACTGGCCGGTCTGAAAGACGGCGATATCTTCATGGCGCACCTCGGTATCTGGTCGCGTAAAGACCCTTGGGCACCGGCGGTGCTCGAACCCTTGCTGACCGGATTGGAGCAAAAAGGGTTTTGCTTCGCAACCTTGCGCGACCACCCCGATTACCGTCAGCATGTTCTGGAGCATCGTTGATGATTGCCACTCTGGTCGATCTGTTCGCGCAAGTCCACGGCTGGCTGTTCCAGAGCGTGATCGCGCCATTCATCTATCTGACCGGTCTGGGCGAATTCACCGAACAAGCTTTTGAAGGCACCGAGTGGCTGCTCGTCGGACTCTGCGAAATCGTGCTGCTGTTTGTTTTACTGCGTCCCCTCGAAGCGCTCTTGCCAGCGCAGGTCATCACCGACAAGGGCGCGCGTCGCATCGATTTTTTGTACACGGCGATCCATCGCCTCGGCGCGTTCACGGTCGCCGTGTTTTTCGTACTCGACCCGCTGATTGATCAGTTGACTGGTGTACTGCATCTCGAAGGCCTGCAGCCATTCAATCTCGACAGCCTGTGGCCCGGCGTGACCGACCTGCCGCTGGTGACCTTCCTCCTGTATCTGTTCGTACTGGATTTTTTCGATTACTGGTATCACCGTGGTTCGCATCAAATTCACTGGTGGTGGGGTTTGCACAGCCTGCACCACAGCCAGCAGGACATGAATCTGTGGAGCGATAACCGCAACCACTTGCTCGATGATTTCATGCGAGACATCTACATGGCCGTCATTGCGCTGGCCATTGGTGTGCCACCCGGCCAGTACGTATTGCTGGTGGCCGCATCGCGCATTCTGCAAAGCCTGCAGCATGCCAACGTCAAGTTGTATTTCGGCTGGCTCGGCGAACGGCTGCTGGTCTCGCCACGCTACCATCGGGTTCATCACGGTATCGGTATCGGTCACGAAAGCTACGGCAAGGGTTCCTTGGGGGGACATAATTTTGCGGTGCTGTTTCCGGTCTGGGACATCCTTTTCCGGACGGCCAATTTTAGCGAGAGCTTTGGTCCGACCGGTATTCGCGACCAGTTGCCCGCACCGGCTGGCAGCAGTCGCGACTACGGGCGCGGTTTCTGGGCGCAGCAATGGCTGGGCCTGAAACGCATGACCGGTTTCGACAGGCATCACTCTTGATGCATCCTGTGCTCGCTGCTTTTTTTCGCGCGGTCTGGTCGCAAATGCATGCGCGCATGCTGTTGCTGACACTGATGCCGTTTCTGCTGTCGGTGGTGATCTGGGGCGTCGTGCTGTGGCTGGGCTTCCAGCCGTTAATCGACTGGATACACGGCTGGTTCCTCGACAATAATGGTTTTCGCATCGTCGGTGACGTACTCGGGTGGTTCGGCCTTGGTGCGATCAAGGCGGTGATCGTGCCGCTGCTGGCGATGTGGGTGTTGCTGCCGCTGATGATACTGACCGCTCTGGTATTCATCGGCACGCTGGCCATGCCGGTCGTCGTCAAGCATGTCGCCAGCCGACGTTTTCCGACGCTGGAACAACGCGGAAACGGTTCACTCCTCGGCAGTCTCTGGATCGCGTTGTCATCCTTCGTGATTTTTCTACTGTTGTGGCTGGTCACGTTGCCGCTGTCGGCGATTCCACCACTGGGATTTCTGGTGCAGCCGTTGTTATGGGGCTGGCTGACTTACCGCGTACTGGCGTACGATGCGCTGTCACTGCATGCGGACACAATTGAATTGCACGCGATCTTGCGTCAGCATAAATGGCCTCTGCTGCTGATCGGCACGGTTGCCGGTGCGCTTGGTGCCATGCCGACCTTGCTGTGGCTGGGTGGTGCGCTGTC
This sequence comes from Actimicrobium sp. CCI2.3, assembly GCF_035019065.1. Classification (NCBI taxonomy): domain Bacteria; kingdom Pseudomonadati; phylum Pseudomonadota; class Betaproteobacteria; order Burkholderiales; family Oxalobacteraceae; genus Actimicrobium; species Actimicrobium sp. CCI2.3. The sequence continues at coordinate 40,973 of NZ_JASJWR010000013.1, forward strand.
GGTTGTGCTGTTTCCATTGCTGGCCGCGTTATCGATCTGGCTGTACGTGCTGGTGTTTATTTTTACCGGATTATGGTTCGAGCATTATTGTCTGGCGGCGCTGACACAGCACCGCCAGGCCAACCCATCAACAATTTCTTCACCGGACTGACACACTCATGGCCATCGGACTCATCATCATCGGCGACGAAATCCTTTCCGGAAAACGCGCCGACAAGCATTTTCCCAAAGTGGTTTCACTGCTCTCGGCACGTGGCCTGCAACTCGGCTGGGCCGAATACATCGGCGATGAGCGCGCCCGCATCACCGCCACGCTGGCCCGTACCATGGCCACCGGCGACATCGTGTTTTCTTGCGGCGGCATCGGCGCAACACCGGACGATCACACGCGCCAATGCGCGGCGGCCGCGTACGGGACGCCGCTGATCCAGCATCCCGAAGCCAAGGCGCTGATCGAAGGCCGGATGATCGAGATGGCACGCGAAAGCGGCACCGAACTCAATCTGTCGGCCCCGGAAAATCTGCATCGGCTGCACATGGGGGAATTCCCGGCGGGCTCGTCGATCATCCCCAACCCGTTCAACAAGATTCCCGGCTTTTCACTGCTGACCGGCGACGGCGGCGCGCATTATTTCGTGCCGGGATTTCCGGTGATGGCCTGGCCGATGATTGAATGGGTACTCGATACCCACTACAGTCACCTGTTCCATCAAGTGCCGCGCCTGGAGAAAGCCGCGCTGGTGTATGGCTCGATGGAGTCGACGCTGACGCCATTGATGGAGCAGATCGAGAGCCAGTATCCGCTGGTCAAAGTGTTCAGTTTGCCCAGCGTCGGTGACGCCGAAACACGCCGCCATATCGAGCTGGGCGTCAAGGGCGAACCGGAGCAGGCCACCGCCGCCTTTGCCCAGATGATGGCGACACTCGACCAGATGACCGTCGAGTACGTGCTGCTCACGACTCCATCAAACCTTCCCGCCGGATAAATTCAATCACGGTCTCGACGCCATCGCCACTGCGTAAATTGGTGAACACGAATGGCCGATCGCCACGCATGCGCTTGGCATCGGCGGCCATCACGTCGAGATTGGCACCGACATACGGCGCCAGGTCGGTCTTGTTGATGATCAGCAGATCCGAGCGCGTGATACCGGGACCGCCCTTGCGCGGAATTTTTTCGCCGCCGGCAACGTCGATGACGTAGATCGTCAGGTCGGATAATTCCGGGCTGAAGGTCGCAGCGAGATTGTCACCGCCGGACTCGATCAGGATCAGATCGAGGTCCGGGAATTCGGCGCTCATGCGGGCAATGGCTTCGAGGTTGATCGACGCATCTTCACGAATGGCGGTGTGCGGACAGCCGCCGGTTTCGACTCCCATCAAACGTTCTGCTGGCAGCGCATCGGCGCGCAACAGGATTTCCATGTCTTCCTTGGTGTAGATGTCGTTGGTGATGACGGCCATGTCGTACTGGTCGCGCATGCGTTTGCATAGCAGTTCGCACAAGGCAGTTTTGCCGGAGCCGACAGGGCCGCCGATGCCGACGCGTAGGGGATTGGGAGTGGTCATGGATAACATCAGGTTGGGTTAAAGGACGCCGCAAACCACATCGGCAGCCACCGGGGTCAGAGTTTTTTTTCGCAACGGGTTATCGCGAAAATTACTCTGAGGCCGCTGGCGGATTACGGAGTAAAAACGTTCAACGATCGCAGCCGTAAAAATCACGACCGATACAACCGGCTGTACTGCACTTCATGCTGCATGGATAGCAACGACAACCCCGGCGACCAGCTCGACAACTCTTCATCGGCGATCGTGCTGGCCGCCTCCGCCGCCAGCGCTAGCTCCGGCTGCAACGACAGCAGCAAACGCTGCCCAGCCACCTGCCCGAGCGGCACCGATTTCACACACACCAGCACTTGATTCTCAGCCCAAGAAAACAGCATCCCAAGCAGCGCAGCGTCCGCCGGCACCTTCAGCGCAACCGCTGCATACGCAAACGCCGTCGGCAGCGCAATCTCCGGTTGCGCCTGCAACAGCGCCAGCAAGCCACCATCGTCAATCTGCAAATCAGCCATCAGCTTGCCCAGCGAATAGCCCATCTGTATCGTCTCGGCCCGGAATTCCGCGGTGTCGCGCGCGGCGATGAATTGCTCGGTCCAGTGCGCAATCGCCACTGCATCCCGCGCAGAAAATGCCTGCAGCAAGCGCCACAAAACAGGTGCTTCGAAACGCGCAACAACATGATGCAAGGTGTCGATAATCCATGCGCGAGCGGTCGGTGCGTCGGTGACGAGGCCGCTTTCCATCGCCGCTTCCAGTCCTTGCGAATAGCTGTAGGCACCGATCGGCAAGGACGGACTGGCCAGTTGCAGCAGATGGAGCAGGGCGGTGGCGTGCATCTAGTCGGTCGTCTTGTCGGTGACCTGTGCCGGTCTGTGAATGCGCTGGCGCAGCGGAACCGGTGCCAGCAGATTGCCGTCATCGCGATGCGCATGCCCGCCACCGTACGCGCCGGACTCCGGCTCGAACGGTGCCAGTTCGTCGGTCACCGTCGCGCCCAGTCCTTGCAGCATTTCCTTCAAGACCGGATCAGCGCGAATGCGTAAAAAGCCATCGCCGACTTGCGCTTGGGTGTGGCGATTGCCGAGATGAAAAGCGCAGCGCAGCAAGTTATGCGCGGTCGGGCAATCGACGCGGCAGGTCGCCTCGGCGGCCGCCGTAATCTTGACCACGCGGCCATCGTCACCGCGCAGCAAATCGCCATCGCGCAGCACGGTGCCGCGGACCGTGAAGACAGCAACGACTTCGCCGCTGACGAGGGTGGCGCGCAAGCGACTTTTTTCACGCAGCTCGAAGGGCAGGATCAGTTCATCATCGATGTGTTCGGCATGGTCAATACGGGAGTTAAGAGTCAGCATGGGTGGGCTTCGATTCAGAATAAAAAATAGCGCTGCGCCATCGGCAGCACCTTGGCCGGTTCGCACACCAGCAGCTCGCCATCGGCGCGCACTTCATAGGTTTCGGAGTCGACTTCCATCGTCGGCGTTGCGCCGTTGTGGATCATGTCGGACTTGCGCAGGTGACGCATGTTCTTGACCGCAAAGAGCGTCTTGTTCAGCTTGAGCTGGTCGCCGACACCATCCTCCATCGCCGCTTGCGAGACGAAGGTGAATGAGGTTTTCAGACCGCCGCCATACGCGCCAAACATCTTGCGGTAATGGACCGGTTGCGGTGTCGGGATCGATGCATTCGGGTCGCCCATCAGCGCGGCAGCAATCATGCCCCCCTTCAGAATCATCGATGGCTTGACACCAAAAAACGCCGGCTTCCACAACACCAGATCGGCCAGTTTGCCCACTTCGACCGATCCGACCAGATGGCTGATGCCATGGGTGATGGCCGGGTTGATCGTGTACTTGGCGATGTAGCGCTTGACCCGGAAATTGTCGTTGCGGCTGCTGTCTTCCTTCAACGCGCCACGCTGGATTTTCATTTTGTGCGCGCTTTGCCAGGTGCGCAAAATCACTTCGCCGACGCGTCCCATCGCTTGCGAATCCGATGACATCATGCTGATCGCGCCGAGGTCGTGCAGGATGTCTTCGGCCGCAATCGTCTCGCGCCGGATGCGCGACTCGGCAAACGCGATGTCTTCGGCAATGGCGGGATCGAGGTGGTGGCAGACCATCAGCATGTCGAGATGTTCATCGAGCGTGTTGACGGTGTAGGGCCGGGTCGGGTTGGTCGATGAGGGCAGGACATTGGCTTGCCCGACCGCGGCGATGATGTCCGGCGCATGGCCGCCACCGGCACCTTCGGTATGAAAGGTATGGATGGTGCGGTCCTTGAAGGCAGCCAGCGTGTGTTCCAGAAAGCCGGCTTCATTGAGCGTGTCGGTATGTATGGCTACCTGCACATCCATGCGGTCAGCCACCGCGAGACAATTGTCGATTGCAGCCGGCGTGGTGCCCCAGTCCTCATGCAGCTTCAATCCGATCGCACCGGCACGCACCTGCTCTTCGAGCGGCGTCGGCAAACTGACATTGCCCTTGCCGAGAAAGCCGAGGTTCATCGGGAACGCATCGGCCGCCGACAGCATCGCATGCAAGTGCCACGGTCCCGGCGTGCAGGTGGTGGCCGAGGTGCCCGCAGCCGGGCCAGTGCCACCGCCCAGCATGGTCGTCACGCCCGACATCAGCGCATCATCGATCTGTTGCGGGCAAATGAAATGGATATGCGAATCGACGCCGCCGGCAGTGACGATCATGCCTTCGCCAGCGATGATTTCGGTCGCGCCGCCGATCGACATGGTGACATTCGGCTGGATGTCGGGATTGCCGGCTTTGCCGATGGCGGCGATGCGACCGTTTTTGAGGCCGATGTCGGCCTTGACGATGCCCCAGTGGTCGATGATGACGGCGTTGGTGATGACGGTATCCATCACGTCGGCATGGTTGCGCTGCGACTGGCCCATGCCGTCGCGGATCACTTTGCCGCCGCCGAATTTGACTTCTTCGCCGTAGGTCGCAAAATCCTTTTCGATCTCAATGAACAGTTCCGTATCGGCCAGCCGGACACGGTCGCCGGTGGTGGGGCCGAACATTTCGGCATAGGCTTGACGGGTCATCGAACTGAGTGGCGAGCTCATTTCAGCGCTCCCATCACTTTGGCATTGAAGCCATAGACTTCCCGCGAGCCGGCCAGATCGACCAGTTCGATCGTGCGTTGCTGGCCCGGCTCGAAGCGCACGGCGGTGCCGGCGGCGATGTGAAGGCGCATGCCGTAGGCCGCTTCACGATCAAATTGCAGCGCCGGATTGGTCTCGAAAAAATGGAAGTGCGAGCCGACCTGGATCGGTCGGTCGCCACTGTTGGCGACCACCACGGTGGCCGTGCGGCGACCGGCATTGAGGGCGATCTCGCCGGGTTCGATCAGCATTTCACCTGGAATCATGGCGGCCTCTAGGGTATCGGTTGGTGAACGGTGACGAGCTTGGTGCCGTCCGGGAAAGTCGCTTCGACCTGGATGTCGGGGATCATCTCGGCGATGCCTTCCATCACATCGGCGCGGGTCAGGATGCGGGTGCCGGCCGACATCAGTTCGGCCACGGTGCGGCCATCGCGTGCGCCCTCCATGATGGCGGCGCTGATCAGTGCGATGGCTTCCGGATAGTTCAGTTTCACGCCGCGTGCCATGCGGCGTTCGGCCAGCAGTGCTGCCGTAAAAATGAGCAGCTTGTCTTTTTCTCTTGGAGTCAGGTCCATGGGTTTGCCTTGGTAAGTGTTCAGGTATTCCAGATGCGCGGTACGACGGCTTCCCGCGCCAGGTGCAGCGGGCGCAGCGCCTGCCAGGCCTGCATCATCAGGGCGCGCGCGACCTCGCTGGAGTTGCCCAGATGGCGCACGACGAGGATGGCTTTCGTTTGCGTGATACCGACTTGCGGGCCGAGCTTCTCGCGCAGTGTCGTCAATGCGCTCGGCGTGATGGGTTTTCCGGCGACCAGCAGCGTCGCACAAACCGTCTTGCCAGCCAGTCCCAGCGGGCTGTGCATGATCGTGCCGGCACCCTCGATGCGTCCTTGCTCGAACCAGATCAGCTTGCCGTCGCGCCGTATCGTGCAGTGCTGTGCGATGGTGCCGGCGTTAAACGTTTCGCCGGAAGCAGTGCGGCCAAAGCAGAGGATATCGCAACCGAAATAGGTCGCGTCGCCGTGCAGCGTGATGGCGCTGTCGAGGTGAACGTGGGCGTTGTTGAAGAAGATGGTTTCTTGTGGCAGCCATTCCAGTGAGGCGCCGGCGGCGACGTCAAGACGCACGGTCTGGCGCGAGACATGGCCATTGGCGCGATACCACTTGGCGGCACCGGGTGTGCTGATGAAAACAGCGGCCTCGCGACCGACCCGCACCGCGATATCGAGCTGGTCACCGCCGACGACACCGCCCGGAGGATGGACAATGACGGCATGGCAGACCGAGGGATGTTCGGGATACAGCGCCTTCTGCACCCGCAGCGGCCCGACATGTTCGCGCTCGGTCAGGCGTGTGGTGCCGGCATCGTTGACGAAGCCGAGCGACAGGCGTGCTTGCCAATGGCTGCGCGGGAGGGAGGGTGAATGGCTGGCGTCGGGCATGTCGGGTATCGGAGTGTCGGTGCGGTAATCGCTTAGCAGTATATGTGCCAATCACGAATGTGCGATCCGCAGTGAGCCTGCTAATTTCCGGTGCGCGAACGCTTTGCGCCGGTGCGCGCTGGTGCCGAGATGGTACTTACTGTGAGATTGCGCATGAGCGCCATCGCATCCGTTGTTATGATGACGTTCCTATTTCTGCTGCGGCCTGCCATCCATGTTCGATTTTCTTTTCAAGCGCAAACCTAAAACTCCGCCAACTCCTGTTGTGGTGGTCGCGCCCATCGTGGTCGCGCCAACCGCTGCGCGCGAAGCGGCGATGACCGCTGCGAAAGCAGTGCAACACGACGAAGCGGCCAGTGTCGCCTTCCTGATTGCCTGCGATTTTGCTGATGCCCGCTTGCTCGCTGCGCAAGCTGTCCACTCCGTACCTGCCTTGCAGCAGGTGCTGGCGGCTACGCGCAAGACCGACCGGCGTGTCGCCAAGCTGATGCAGACGCGACTCGATCAACTCGACACACAGCGCAAGCTGCTGGCATTGGCCACCACCTGCATCGCCGATGCCGACCGACTTGCCAACGCAACGACATTAACGCCCAATCAGGTCAGCGAACTGGATCGTCGCTGGCAAGCACTGACGCTGGTGCCGGAGTCCGAGCAACAAGCGTTCGCGACAAGTCGCGCCACGTTGGGCATTCGCCTCGCCGCGCAAGCCACCTTGCAACGCGCCGTCCTCGACACGCTGGCCCAATTGCGCGCACTACCCGGCGAGCAACCTCCCGAGGTGGTGCGCGCCACACTGGACGCGCTGGTGGCATCGCTTGCCGACCTGCGCCTGTCGGCCGACATCGGGGCTGTCCCGAAACATTTGCTGGTCCAGTGCGACGAAGCCGCACAGGTGTTGCGCACGTCGCTGGTGGCGTTCGAGCAGCGCCACGCCGCGTCGCTGGCGCGTCTGGCCCTGCTGGAAGAATGGGAAGCGGCTGCGCCCGAGTCACTGCAAGAATCGACGTTGCGACGCGGCTGGCAAGGCGAGGTCGCGCCGGAGTGGCAGCAGCGCTTCGATGAATTACTGCAGCGCGTGATTGCTGCCCGGCCGGTCAAAGTGGCACCGGTGATGTCGGTACTGCCGGTGTCTGATCAGAAGCCGATTTTTATCGCGGCCTTGCAGTCGATGGAGCAGGCCCTCGAGGAGGGCAGTCTGCAAATCGCCTCGGAAGCCGACAAGCGCTTGCGTTCGCTTGATCTGCCCGCATTGCGTCCGAGCGAGGCCGAGGCCGCGCAATTGTCGCGTTTGCGCGCCGAACTGGGACGTCTGCAAGGCTGGGCGCGCTGGGGTGGCAATGTCTCGCGGGAAGAATTACAGAAAGCCGCCGAAGCCTTGCCCGAGCAAGCCTTGGCGATGGGCGAGCTGGCCAAGAAAATCGGCAGCCTGCGTGAGCGCTGGAAGTCGCTGGACGGGTCGGCCGGTTCTGCGCCGAAAGAGCTCTGGCATGGCTTCGATGCTGCCTGCACGGCCGCCTACGCGCCGGTCGCCGAGCACTTCGCCAGGCTGGCCGAAGAGCGCCAGGCCAACGTCGGGGTAGCAACCGACATGATCGCGGACATGCAACGCAATGCCGACGCGTTAGTCGGTGTCGAGCATCCTGACTGGAAAGCGGTGGCGCTGTTTTGCCAGCGCAGCCTGCAGAGCTGGCAGCGTCTGGGGCCGACCGAGCGCAAGGAAAAGAAGCGTCTCGATGCCGAATTCAATGCCGTGCTGCAGCGCCTGCGTGCGCCCCTGGATGACATCCGCGCAAGCGAAATCCGCGAGCGCGAACAGATGATCGCTGACGTGGTCGCGTTGTCGCCCAATGATCGCGGTGCACTCGATGCGTTGCGCGTTCTGCAGGATCGCTGGCAGGAACGCGCCAAAGCTTTGCCGCTGGAGCGCAATGACGAACAGGGACTGTGGACGAGGTTTCGCGCTGCCTGCGATACCGTTTTTGCGCGTCGCAAGGAAGCGGTTTCCGAAGCCGACGCTGGCCGTCAGGACAATCTGCACGCGAAGGAGGCGCTATGCGTTGCGCTGGAACAGGCTGGCGAACTGGCAATCCCGCAAGTGGTCAGCCTGCTGCGTGATACGGCGAGCGCCTGGCATCGCGCCGGCCCCGTGCCGCGTGCGGCAGAAAGCGCGATCGACACACGCTACCGACAGGCCGTCACCGCCTTGCAGCAACAGGTTGACCATGCGCAGCGCGCCAGTGATGCGCTGGCCAAGCAAGCGATCCTGGCCAAGCTGCAGTTGTGCCAGCAAGTCGAGTCGGCATTAGTGGCAGGCGGCGATGCGGCTGCGTTACAGGATCAGTGGCAAGCATTGCCGGCCTTGGCCACTCCGTTTGAGCGCGCCCTTGGTCAGCGTTTCGAGCAGGCGCAAATCGCTGCACAGCAGACCGATACCGCGTACGCGGCGACACTCGAAGCCAATCGGACCGTCCTGGGCCGGGAGTTGCTGCGGATGGAAATCGTGTTGTCGCTCGATAGTCCCGCCGAGCTGATGCGCGAACGCTTGCAATTGCAGGTCGAGGTGTTGCAGGCGGCACTCAAGTCCGGACAGCCGGTGGCGACCGAACAGCAGATGCTGGTGGCCTTGTGCAATTTGCCGGCGCTGACCGATGGCACGGCGACGGAGCGCTTGCAGCGTGTGCTGGAGCGCGTGCTGTAAAGCACGACAGGTCGTTAGCCACGTTCTCCGGCTGAAAACAACAATGCCCCGATATATTCCGGGGCATTTTTTTCATCATTGCACGTGGCTTACTGCACTAACGGACTTACTTTTTTGCGGCTGCGCGCGGCGTGCTTTTTTCAACGACTTCGGCCATCTGGGTGACCGCATTGTTGACATTGCCTTCAATGGTGGCAACCGCTTGCTTGGTAGTACGCGAGAGTTGCTCGTAGCCGGCATTGGCATTGCCCAGTGCGGTCTTGAACATCGCGACGACCGTTTCGGAGCCGGCCGGTGCATTCTTCGTGACGTCTTCAACCAGTGTGACGACCTTCTGGTTGATTTCGCTGATCTTGGCTTCGGTCACTTTGGCGAATTCAGCCTGGATTTCGGAAGCGATGCTGGCGACGTTGCGTGCGTACGCCGCTGCTTTTTCGGTGCCTGGCTGCGACTGTGCCGAGCCGAGTGCAAAGAACTCTTGTGGCGTCTTGGCCGAGAACATGTGCTTGAGCGCAGCGTTGGATTCTTCCATCGAGGTACGGGCCGTGTGCATGTTCAGTGCAGTAAGTTTTTCTACGGCTTCAAATGCTTTGTGAGACAGCGACGACATCAATGTGAGCTGGGATTCAAATGCGGATTTGGTTGCTGCTGAGAACTGTTCTGGTGTTGAAAACATGTATTTCTCCTGTGGGTGGGATCGGTCTGCCGCGACTGGATTGCGCTTGCTTGGTGCGCTGCAGCACGTTCTATTTTAAGGAATGGTGATGTCAAGTCAAGCACATTATTTACCGCACGGTCGGGTTATTCGGGTGATTACTTGTTGACAAATTGATTAGTAGTATCCGTGGACAAGTGGTCGTTAGTTAGTAGGCGTTTGCGTTGTGATGGCCGATGCTAAACTCACAGTTCAATTTTTTTGGACTTTGCCTGCCTTGAAAGCCTTCTACAGCGACCACTTTGTCTTGCCACTGCCCGCCGGTCATCGCTTCCCGATGCAGAAGTACCGCCTGTTGCGCGAGCGTGCCGTCAGCGTTGCGCCTGAAATCGAGTTTGCCGAGGCACCCGATATCGGCAATGGCGTGCTGGCACTGGCTCATCATCCGGACTACATCCGTCGAGTCAGCGTCGGCGACCTGTCGGCGGCGGAACAGAAACGCATCGGTTTTCCCTGGTCGCCTGGTATGGTTGAGCGCTCGCGGCGCTCGACAGGCGCAACCATTGGTGCTTGCCGTGCTGCGTTTGATGATGGGGTCGCACTCAATCTTGCCGGTGGTACGCATCATGCGCACGCGGCTCACGGCGAAGGGTTTTGTGTCTTCAATGATGCGGCAATTGCTGCACGCCTGATGCAGGCCGAGCGGCGTGTAAGCCGGGTTGCAGTGGTCGACCTTGACGTGCATCAAGGTAATGGGACGGCCGACATTCTCGCGCACGACGACTCGGTGTTTACACTGTCGTTGCACGGCGAACGTAATTATCCGTTCGAGAAGGCAGTCAGCGATCTGGATGTGGGCTTGCCGGACGATATCGCTGATGTCGCCTACCTGGCTGCGCTGTCGATCGCACTGGCGACGTTATTTGCCCGCTTCGATCCGCAACTGATTATTTTTCTGGCAGGTGCCGATCCGCACGAAGGCGATCGGCTCGGGCGCATGAAGCTGACGCTCGATGGTCTGGCACAGCGCGACCGGATGGTGCTGGAAGCGGCACATCAGCGCCGTATTCCGGTCGCCATTTCGATGGCAGGCGGTTATGGTCGGGATATTGAGGATACCATTCGGGTCCACTTACAAACCATCGCCATTGCCGCAGAGTACGCAGCACGCTGGACGATGCCACCTGCCATGCTGGCAACCACGCCATGATGAATCGAATGTCCTCACCTGCGATGACGGCAATCCGTCCGTCTCCTTACCTGGCGGCGATGCCCTGGGTGTTTGTGCTGCTGTGGAGCACCGGTTTCATTGTGGCCAAGTTCGGTTTACCGTATGCGCCGCCGTTGACCTTTCTGTTGTTGCGGTTTGCCGGGGTGCTTTTGGTGCTGCTGCCGCTGGTGCTGGTGCTGCGCGCGCCGTGGCCGACCGGACGGGTCGGGCACGTTGCGCTGGCCGGTATTTTGCTGCAAGCCGGCTATCTGGCCGGTGTCTGGACCGCTATCAAGCTGGGCATGCCGGCGGGACTGTCGGCGCTCATCGTCGGCATGCAACCCGTTCTGACTGCTTTTGCCGCACCGCTGATTGGCGAATCGGTGCGTGGCAAGCAGTGGATCGGACTGGCATTGGGCTTGTGCGGGGTTGCGCTGGTGGTCGCCAACAAGATCAGCCTGATCGGGTTGTCGACCGAGAGTATTTTGTTGTGTCTGATGGCGCTGCTGTCGATCACGGCTGGTACGCTGTATCAGAAGCGCTATTGCGCCCACTTCGATTTGCGCACCGGTACGATTATCCAGTTCGCGGCCTCCGCTGCGGTGGTACTGCCGTTTGCGATCCTGTTTGAAGGGTTTTCGCCGGCGCTGGAGACGGTGCAGTGGACGCCGAGTTTCATCGGTGCGTTGCTGTGGTCAATCCTGGCACTGTCGATCGGGGCGATTTTCCTGCTGTTTTCGTTGATCCGGAAAAGCGCGGCGACAAGCGTAACTAGCTTGTTGTACCTGACGCCGCCGACCACCGCAGTGATGGCGTGGCTGGCATTTGGCGAACAGTTCAGCTGGATAGGCATCGTCGGCATGTTGTTGGCCGTGATGGGTGTGGTCTTTGTGGTGAGGAAATAATGCGGATGGCGGCACACCGTCGCGCCGACTACGCGCATTTTCATCCGATCACGACGCGCTGGCTCGATAACGATGCCTACGGTCACGTCAACAACGTGGTGTATTACCACTGGTTCGATACGATCATTAACGAGCTGCTGATTTCAGGCGGCGTGCTGGATATCGTAGACAGTTCGGTGATCGGTCTGGTCATTGAGTCGAACTGCACGTATTTTTCGCCCGTGGCGTTTCCTGACCGGATTACTGCTGCGCTGCGCGTGGCGGCACTGGGCAATTCCAGCATCCGCTATGAGCTTGCTATTTTTTGCAACGACGACGACCTTGCGGCAGCACAGGGCTATGTGGTCCATGTCTGTGTGGAACGCGCCAGCCGTCAGTCGACACCTATTCCCTTACCCATGCGTAGTCTGCTTCAATCGATACCGATTCCCTCCTTTGCCCCGAGCCAGCCATGACCCAGACACCGCAGCAGCACGTTGATGACGCCATTATTTCCCGCCATTCGATCCGGGCTTTCCTGCCTGATCCGGTGAGTCCTGAAGTGATAACACAGTTGCTGGAGGTGGCTGCCCGGGCACCGTCAGGCACCAACACCCAGCCCTGGAAAGTGTATGTGCTTACCGATGCGATCAAGCAGCGCTTGTCGGCAGCAGTGCTCGCCGCGCACGACGATCCAGACGGGGCGACCAAGTACGTGCAGGAATATAACTACTACCCGCTGAAATGGAATTCGCCATTTATCGACCGCCGCCGCAAGGTCGGTTGGGACCTGTATGCATTGCTGGAACTGACGCGCGAAAACAAGGCGGGCATGCACGCGCAGCACGGTCGCAATTACCTGTTTTTCGATGCGCCGGTCGGTCTGATGTTCACAATCGATCGCAGTCTGGAACTGGGTTCATGGCTGGACTACGGCATGTTCCTGCAAAATGTGATGATTGCCGCGCGCGGTCGTGGCCTCGATACCTGTCCGCAAGCAGCATTCACGCAGTATTACAAGATCATTGCCGAGGTGTTGCAGTTGCCGGAAAACGAGATGCTGGTGTGCGGCATGTCGCTCGGTTACGCAGATAACAGTAAAATCGAAAATACATTGATTACCGAACGTGAGCCTGTGGCCGGTTTTGTGAGGTTTCTCTCGCAATAGTTGTTGCTTCCACAGAATACTAATTTTGCCGACAAACGCTGAAACAATAATTCATTGTCAAATTAGTATGGTCAGTGCGAAATAAGGTTAAAAGCTAACGCTAAGTGGTTAATTCGCTTGTGGATAATCGACTTTTTGCTAAACTACAATGTGATCAATTTTTCCCATGATCGGGAGCCCCTGATGTCCAGACCCTTATTTGTATTTTTGCTGATGTGTTCGTTTTTCTTGTCTACGGGCACCGTGGCAAATGCTGCAGACAAGCCGGAGCGATCGACGTCCGCGAAAAAGTCCACCAAGAAATCAATTGCTAAAAAATCGTCACGGCGACGCTCTGTTGCTGTGGCTCCCAAGGCGAAGCCGAGCACTCGCCAACGGACAGCAGCGGTGATTTTGCCGGCAGTGGTGAGCGCCGGCGAACTTGCCGGCCTGAACCGGACTCCTGATGCGCTCGACCTGAAATCGAATGTCGCACTGGTGCTGGATCAGTCCAATTCAAAAGTCTTATTCGAAAAAAACTCGAACGTCGCCTTGCCGATTGCATCGATCACAAAACTGATGACCAGCATGGTTGTGGTGGAGTCGAATCAGAACATGGATGAAATGATCGAGGTCACCAACGACGATATCGATCGTGAAAAAAATTCGTCGTCACGTCTGCGGGTTGGCTCTATCCTTTCCCGCGCCAACATGCTCCATATTGCATTGATGAGTTCAGAGAATCGGGCAGCGTCGGCACTTGGTCGAAACTATCCGGGCGGACTGCCGGCATTCGTTGCTGCAATGAATAACAAAGCCAAGTCGCTCGGCATGAACGATACCCATTACGTGGATTCAACAGGACTGTCGAGCCACAACGTGGCCACCGCTCAGGACCTGGCCAAGCTCGTCATTGCAGCGCGTCAGCATCAGATCATCAGCCAGTATTCGACCGATACCAAGTACGCGGTCAAGCCTGGCAGCGGGATACTGCAATACTCGAATTCCAATCATCTGGTAGGTAATCCGGGCTGGGATATCGACCTGCAGAAAACGGGGTACATCAACGAGGCTGGCCGTTGCCTGGTCATGATGACGAATATCGAAGGTCGCCCAATTGTCATGGTATTTCTTGATTCTAAGGGCAAGCAATCCCGCACTGCCGACGCCGGCCGGATTCGCAAATGGATTGAAACATCGAAGCCTGACAATCTGACCAATCCGCTGGCTGTGCCAACTGCGCGTAACTTACCGGTAGCACACAGCTGAAAAAGTAGGTTGTTGAAGAAAAATCAGATCCTATCCTGATGCCGTTCAGTTAAACACTGAGCGGCATTTTTTATGGGGATTCCGATTTTGCGTATCGATGATGGCCTTCAGCATGAAGTCCATTTGTGATCAGACAGACCGTTCTAAAAGCGTTTGTTCTGCGTCGCCTGATGACATTGGTTTGTCAACGCATCACATATGTTGGTTTGTCGATACGCTGAATCCCGTTTTGGTAAGACGGAACCTAGTTGAGGGAAGTGTTACTTAATGAGCTGTCAATACGGTTTTTAACGTTGGTCGCACCGACTCTCTTTAATGGAACTCTTTCAATGCAACCCTATTCACCACTATCCAGAACGCAAAATACTTACTTGCCGCACAGTGCTCATGATCAATCGGGACGTATCTCCGATGCTCACTTCCTTCCCGGCGCAGTCGAGGTACAGACACGGGCTAGCTACCTGCCGCGAACGGTCCCTGCGCCACGTGGCACGGCGATGGCGGCAGGACTCCGGTCACAACTTTCAATGACCAGCGAACCCGACTACCTTCTCGATATCAGCATGGCTGATGAGGCCGAACTTCATCGGATGCTGGATACATTTTGTGCTGACATAAACCGATCATCGGCTGACGGCACTACGCTGCTCATGACAACAGTCAGGAAAAACAATTTGCCCGAAATGCAGGTTCTGCTGGAGTGGCCTGAGCTGGATGTGAATTTAACGGATCAACAAGGCAACACGGCCCTGCACATGGCGGCTCAGGCAGGGCAGATCGATCATCTGGACGCATTGCTTGGCGATGCGAGAGTCGATCCTCATGTACGAAATAGGCATGGCAATACTGCGTTGTGCCTTGCTGCTCAACACGATCAGTACCAAGTGGTGGAGCGGCTTCTCAATCACCAGTTGTTAAATTTAAGCATCCCTGAAAATGCCGCTGACGAGTACAACAAGACCTACCGGTTGGCCGCGGATCAACACGGGTTCAATACCGTCTTCACTTTATTGGACTCCAAACCATGGCTCATGAATGCGGTCAGGTCAGATGGACATACGGCATTGACATCGGCAATCAAGGCAGGTCGTATCGATGTGGTGAAGGCGCTTTTGCAGCACTATCCCGAGCTCAACGTTAATCTGGCGGGCGAGGGACTGGGAACAGCCCTGAATGTGGCGGCCGGTCAGCACAATGCAGAGATGGTGCTGACATTACTGAGGCATCCCGGACTGGATCCCAATAGTCCTGTTGATCACAGTGGCAGCACTGTGTTGCATCTGGCCGCCGCCCGTGGTGACGCGAACATTGTCCAGGCCTTGATGAGTGCACTGCCTGTCATTAACGTGAATGCCGAAGCAGCATGTCGTGACACACCGTTGCATCGGGCGGCGTATTTCGGCCAATTGGATACCTTGCGCATGTTGGCGACGCGGGTGGATGACATCAACCAGAGGAACAAAGAAGGTCTGTCGGTAATGCATTTCGTCGCCGGTTCCGGAAATATGGAAGCAGTCAAATTTTTGCAGCAACTACCAGGCATTGATCCGTTAGTCTTTTCGGATATTGGTCAATATCCCTCGGATATCGCACAGCAGTCCGGTCATGCCGACGCCGCGCGGGTTCTGCAAGAAGCGGAATTTCAGAGTTACGTACGCTCAACCGAAAGCTAGCCTTAGCCTGACATATCGCCACCTGAGATGCGTGCAGTCGCAGAAATCGCCAGCGCGTCGCCGCTTTCAATTCAGAGCGGGACTGCCGGGTTAGCCGGCATCCTGAGGAGAATATCCCAATACCGCAGAGATCTGATTCACGGTCAGCATCAAGTCGTCGAGCCATTCTTCTTGCAGCCGATCGGCGGGTGCGGAAATGGACAGTCCGGCGATCAGGCGTCCCGAGTCATCGCGAATGCCGGCAGCCATGCAGCGCACGCCGAGTTCGAGCTCTTCGTTGTCACGCGCAAAACCGCGTGCCCGCACCAGGCTCAATTCGCGTTCGAGCGTGGTCAGTTCAGTGATCGAATTCTTGTTGTGTCCCGATAGACCGGTGCGAGTTGCATACGAGCGCACGGACTTGGGATCATCAACCGACAGGAATAGCTTGCCGGTCGAGGTCAGGTGTAGCGGTGCGCGTCCGCCGATGGCGCGTACTACCTGCATGCCGGAGCGTTCCGAAAAAGCCCGGTCGATGTAGACGATCTCATCGCCTTGGCGCACCGAGAGGTTCACCGTCTGGAATGTCTTGCGATGCAGTGCACGCATGAAGTCGACTGCCGCTTCCCGCACGTTCAGGCGGCTTTTGACGACGTTGCCCAGTTCCAGCAAACGCATGCCCAGACGATAGGCCCCTGGCTCTGCGCGTTCAACGAAACGCTTGAGCACCAGGTCGTTGAGGATGCGGTGGGCGGTCGAGGGATGCAAGCCGGTATCGGCTGAAAGCTGCTTGAGGCTGACCGGATCGGGGTAGCGGGCCAGTGCATCGAGCAGCGAGGTCAGGCGTTCGATGACTTGAATGGACGTTTTATCGGTCTCTGAAGGCGCTGTCGCAGTCATGATGTTTTTCGTGGCAAATGGAAGCTACCGTTTATACCACAATGCGAAACGCGGACGCCGATCCCTGACTTATTACGGTGGGATTATTTCAGCTTGATGACCTGTGATTCACGACCAGAATAATGCCTTCGTAACCTCGGCGCACTGTTAGAATCCGGCGGCGGTGCGCGCGTACGATAGACTCTGTGCGGCCGCTTTCGCGACCGGTTAGCGATTATTTTTTCCGCCGATTTGTTTGATAACGTAATCCAGCCAGGGCCAGCATGAGCGACGAAAATCAACCGATCAGCCAGTTCAAGAGCAAGAGTGGTCTCAAGCGCATCGCCGGCGCATTCTTTTATTCGATGGAAGGATTCAAAGCAGCCTGGAAAGGCGAACATGCGTTTCGCCAGGAACTGGCGGTCATGGTGGTGGCAACCATTGTCGCGCTGTGTTTGCCGGTGCCCGCCTTGCACCAGCTGTTGCTGATCGGCGTGTTCGTGCTGGTGCTGGTCGTCGAGTTGCTTAATTCGGCGATCGAAGCAGTGGTCGACCGGGTCTCGCTGGAACGCAATCCGCTGTCAAAAAATGCCAAGGATTTTGGTAGCGCGGCGGTCTTCCTTACTTTTTCGCTGGCAGCGGCGACCTGGGGCGTGATCGTGATACCGCTGCTGCGGGGATTCTGGAGCTGAGGTGGCGTTTAAAATTCTGGTAAAGCGCAGGGCAGGCACGATACTGCCGTGATCATCCTTGCGCTTGCTGTTGACCGCCAGGTGCAGGTGGCCGCGCTGGCTATTTGACGTATATCTTGTCGAATTCGCCGCCGTCATCGAAATGCGTCTTCTGCGCTTGTTTCCAGCCCCCAAAAAATTCATCCACGGTGAATAGTGAAACCGGCTTGAAACTGGCCTGGTATTTTTTCGTCACCGCTTCAAGGCGCGGGCGCAGGTAATGCTGGGCTGCGATTTCCTGGCCTTGCGGTGAGTACAGGAATTGCAGGTAGGCCGTGGCTTGCTTGCGGATGCCGCGCTTGTCCACCACCTTGTCGACCACCGCCACCGGCGACTCAGCCAGGATCGATACATCCGGATAGACCACATCGAAGTTATCGCCGAATTCCTTGCGTACCAGTTGCACTTCATTTTCAAACGTCACCAGCACATCGCCGATGGCACGTTGCGTGAAGGTCGTGGTCGCTGCGCGGCCGCCCGTATCGAGAATCGGGACGTTCTTGAACAGCTTCGTCACCAGCTCACGGGCTTGCACGTCGGTGCCGCCTTTTTTGAGGACCGAGCCCCATGCCGCCAGATACGTGTAGCGGCCGTTGCCTGAGGTTTTCGGATTCGGCACGACGACCTTGATGCCCGGCTTGGCGAGGTCGTCCCAGCCCTTGACCTGCTTCGGATTGCCCTTGCGCACCAGATACACCATCGTCGAATAAAACGGTGCCGCACCGTTCGGGAATTTCTTCGACCAGTCGGCTGCCAGCAAGCCGCGTTCGGCCAGCAAGTCGATATCGTTGGCCTGGTTCATCGTCACCACCGAGGCTTCGAGGCCATCGGCGACCGAGCGGGCCTGTTTGCTGGAGCCACCATGCGACTGGTTGATGGTGAGGGTTTCGCCAGTGGTCTTTTTCCACTCGGCGATGAAGGCCGGATTGATGTCCTTGTACAGTTCGCGGGTGACGTCATACGACACGTTGAGCAAAACCGTATCGGCGGCATTGGCAGTGTGAGCGAACGCGAACGTCGCGCTCGCCAGCAGCAGGACCTGGCCGACGCGGCGCAGCAGGGCAGGAGGTGTGAAGACGAATGTGGACAGGTGCGTGGACAAGTGCGTTGACATGGGGCAGGCCTCGGAAAATGGACCCGTGATTGTGCAAACTGTTGGCGGGAAAGCCAACAACTCATTCGTCATAAGCTTAGGGAATGTGCAGCGCCGTGTTTTTTGAGGTCACTCTTCGGTAAGATGACGCGATTCTTTCAGGCAAGGCAATGGATGACATCCGACCCGGACTCAGGCAGTCGCTACGGCGTTCTGCGTTACCGCAATTTCCGTTTTTATCTGGCAGCGCGATTACTCTCGACGCTGGCCGTGCAAATGCAAAGCGTCGCCATCGGCTGGCAGGTCTATGCGATGACCGGCGATGTCTTCGACCTTGGCCTTATCGGGCTGGCGCAGTTTGCGCCGTTCCTGTTACTGATCCTGTACGCCGGCCATGTCGCTGACCGCTACGACCGGCGCAAGATCATCACCGGTTGCATCCTTGCGCAACTGGCATGCGGACTCGGCTTGCTGGCATTGACGTTCATGGGTCTGCAAGTGGTCTGGCCGATCTTCGCGGTGCTGGTGCTGTTCGGCAGTGCGCGCGCATTCATGATGCCCGCCAGTCAGGCCATCCTGATCAACATGGTGCCGACCGACAGCTTTGGAAAAGCCGTCGCCTTAAGTTCGTCGACCTTCCACGTCGCGGTGATCGTCGGCCCGGTGCTGGGCGGTTTGCTGTATCTGGCCGGTCCGAAAACGGTCTATCTGATTGTCGCCATGTTGCTGGTGCTGTCCGCCGTCCTGATGCTGATGACCCGTAGTACGCCGCAAGTGACGCACAAGGAACCGGCCACCTGGCACAGCGTGATGGAAGGCTTGCGCTTCGTCTGGTCTCGCCCGGTCGTACTCGGCGCGATTTCGCTGGACCTGTTTGCCGTACTGTTCGGCGGGGCCACCGCGCTGCTGCCGGCGATTGCCAGCGACATCCTGCATGTCGGTCCGAACGGCCTCGGCTTGCTCCGCACTGCACCGGCTCTCGGCGCGGCGGCTACCTCGATTGCACTGACGTTCTGGCCGATCACGCGCCGTGTCGGGGTGTGGATGTTTGGTGGTGTCGCGCTGTTCGGCGCCGGCACCGTCGTGCTGGGTCTCACGGGTAGCGTCGTCGTGGCGATGGGTGCGCTGGTGCTGATGGGCGTTGGTGACATGGTCAGTGTTTACATCCGGCATTTGCTGGTGCAGTTCGAAACGCCGGACGCCATCCGCGGGCGCGTCAGTGCCGTCAACTCGGTCTTCATCGGCGCGTCCAACGAGCTCGGTGAGTTCGAGTCGGGCATCACCGCCGGCTGGTTCGGGCTGGTGCCGGCGATTCTGATCGGCGGCATTGCCACGCTAGCGGTCACCGGTGCATGGGCCCTCGGCTTTCCGGTGCTATCAAAAATGGACCGCTTCCCGCACGCTAGCAAGGAGACTAAAAAAGAGTAGGGTGCGATAACCGAAGGGCATTGCACCGAGCGGACCGCGCAGGTTCAACAGAAACTCACATGACCCAGTGCCGCAATCCATCCCAGCTTAGCTTCAACCCGGTCAGCAACAAAAAGCCATACGAGATCCGGTAAAACACCTTCGCATCAATGCGGTCATGCATCCACGCACCGAGTTTTACGCCGATCGGCGCCAGAGGCGACAACACCGCCGCCGTCGCGAGGTTGTCCACGCTGAGCTGACCAAGCAGCGCATAGGGCACGATCTTGGCGTAATTGATTGTCGTGAACAGGATCGTTACGGTACCAACATAAACCGCCTTGTCGAGGTTTTTTGGCAGCAGATAAATAGCCATCGGCGGGCCACCTGCGTGGGACACGAAACTGGTGAATCCCGAGAGGAATGACCACAGTCCTGCGCTAGCTTTGTCCGGCAAATGCACGGGGGAACACACCTTGCCCTTGAACCAGTAATTGAGCGCGAACACTAGCGCCATCACGCCTACCATCGCCGTCACCATCGCGTCGTTTAATTGGTGGAACATTAGCGTACCGGTAAGTATGCCAATCAACGCGCCGGGCAACAGCAGTTTGAGCAAGCCAGGATCGCAGCGTTTGCGCCAGGTCACGAAACCGGTCAGGTCCATCACGCACAATATAGGCAGCATGATGCTGGCGGCTTGGGTCGGCGAAATCGCCAGTGCCATCAACGGCACCGCCACGATGCCCAGTCCTCCGGCAAAACCGCCCTTCGAAATGCTGGTAATCAGTACGGCGGGAATGGCGACGGCGTAGAACAGCGGGTCCAGGATGATCTGCATGATTGCTAATTAGTAACTGATGGGAACGCGGAGCATATCTGAAATTTGCATATCGAAGCGCGAATGCATTCGTTCAGTTTTGCCAATGCGGCGCTTACTGTGGAGGCCTCAGAAACTACTTGTTCCAGGACCATCAGATGGCACTCCCCTCTTTATTCAAGTTGCTACTCGTCGCCGTGCTGCTCATCCCCGCCGCGCAGTGCGTGAGTGCCGCCGAGCTGTCACTGCTCAATGTATCGTACGATCCGACCCGCGAGCTGTACCAGGATTTCAATCAGGCTTTTGCAAAGCAATGGACAGCCAAGCAGGGTGACACGATCCGCTTCAAACAATCCCACGGGGGTTCCGGTAAGCAGGCCCGTGCCGTCATCGATGGTCTGGAAGCGGACGTCGTCACGCTGGCGCTGGCCTATGACATCGACGCGATCGCCGCACGTGGCCTGATCGCACCCGACTGGCAAAAACGCTTGCCGAACAACAGCGCGCCATACACCTCGACGATCGTGTTCCTGGTCCGCAAGGGCAATCCGAAAGGCATCAAGGACTGGAGTGATTTGATCAAGCCCGGCATCGCTGTCATCACGCCGAATCCGAAGACGTCGGGCGGTGCGCGCTGGAACCATCTGGCGGCATGGGGCTATGCGCTCAAGCAACCTGGCGGCAATGAAGCAACGGCGCGCGCTTTCCTCGGCAAGCTCTACAAGAACGTGCCGGTGCTCGATTCCGGCGCACGCGGTGCCACCACCACCTTCGTCGAACGTGGTATCGGCGACGTACTGATCGCATGGGAAAACGAAGCGCTGCTGGCGATCAAGGAACTCGGTCCGGACAAGGTCGAAATCGTTGCGCCGCCGCTGAGCATCCTGGCCGAACCGCCAGTGGCCGTGGTCGATAAAGTGGTCGACAAGCACGGCACCCGCAAGCTTGCCGAAGCCTACGTCCAGTACCTGTATTCGGACGAGGGACAAGAGATCGCCGCCAAACATTACTACCGCCCGACCTCGGTGGCAGCGGTCAAAAAATACGCCACGCAATTCCCGAAAGTGCAATTGCTGACCATCGACGACGTCGCTGGTGGCTGGACCAAGGCACAGAAAATCCATTTCGCCGATGGCGGCGTGTTTGATCAGATTTATCTACCGGAGCGCAAATGAACCGCTTCACTATCCTGATGCAGGCGGGGAGCCTGCGATCTTGGTCATGACGGAGCGCAGACAGAATCAGCAACCGCAGTCAGGGCATTGCACCAAATGTCCGGACTGCCATCATTAAAACGCAGCCAACTCAGGCGCGCAGCAATCCCGTCAGTTCCGGCAAGCCGATGGCTTCGGCACCGTGACGCAAGGCGAAGCGCTCGGTGCCGGGATAGACCACGAAGCGTTGCGTGATGCCGAGGTCATCGCAGGCAATGGCAAAGCCTCTGGCCGGAGTCGGTGATGACGAGCGCTTGATCTCGATGGCCATCTCGATCCGGCCGCCTTTTTCGAATAGCAGATCCAGTTCGGCACCGGCCTGGGTACGGTAGTAATACGGCACCCGATTCGGACCAGCAGCGGCGATCAGGTTATCGATGCAGTGTCCTTCAAAACTCGCACCACAGACTGGATGGCCGAGTACGTCGTCCTGTGTTTCCAGTGACAGCAGCGCATGCACGATGCCGCTGTCGCGCACGTACACTTTCGGACCCTTGACCAGGCGCTTGCCGGCGTTGCCGCTCCACGGGCGCAGTCGTCGCAGCAGCTGCAGGTCGACCAGTAAATCAATGTAGCGATCGACAGTCGGGTTGGCGACGGCCAGCGCGCTGGCCAGGCGCGTCTGCGTCAATATGCCGCCTTGCTGATGCGCCAGCATGGTCCAGAGCCGGCCGATGGTTTCGGCGGGAAGGCGCGGGGCAAACATCGGCACGTCGCGTTCCAGATAACTGCGGATAAAGTCGCGTCGCCAGTCGAGGCTGCGCCTGTCGTCGGTTGCCAGCAGGCTGTCCGGGAAACCGCCACGCAGCCAGAGCGTGGCATCGGCGATGCCTGCGTCGCTGGCTTCGCTGGTCTCGATCGGGCCAATCTCCATATAAGCGATGCGTCCGGCCAGCGTTTCGCTGGACTGGCGCATCAGGTCCAGCGAGGCGGAGCCCAGAAGCAGGAATTGACCGTTGCGCTGGCCAGCGCGGCGGTTGTCGTCAATGATGCCGCGCAGGATTTCAAATACGCCGGGTGCGCGGTGGATTTCATCGAGGATGACCAGCTTGCCTTGCTGCGCACGCAGGTAGCTGTCGGCATCTTCCAGCCGCAGCCGATCGGCCGGGCGTTCCAGGTCCAGATACACCGCGCCACCGGGCCAGCCATCGGCGACGGTGCGCGCCAGCGTAGTCTTGCCGACCTGGCGCGGTCCCAGCAGCACGACGGCCGACGTGTGGGAGAGCTTTTCCTGAAGCAACAATAAGGCGGTTCGATTGATCATAGGTAGTTATCTTAACGTCTGTCGTTAAAATAACAAGGTAAGTAAAGTAAATGTCGGTGTTTTTTAATCGTGTCAGTTTTTTTCCAACACAGCCGCACGCACGGCTTATATGGATTCCAGCTATCCACATGCACAAAAAATCGTTTTCGTTATTTGTCCATCATGCAATCATCGCGCCTCGATAGTTGGATCGGTAATAACGAGGCGTCAATGACTACTGCAGCAACTTCTCTTCCCGGCCGGGCATCCGCGTTTCGCGTGATGCCCGGCTTTAATTTGTCACTCGGGTTCACGGTGTTTTACCTGAGCCTGATCGTGCTGCTGCCGCTGTCGGCGGTGTTCCTGAAAACCTTCGGCATGACCTGGGAAGCGTTCTGGAGTGCAGTCAGTTCCGAGCGTGTGGTGGCGTCCTACCAGCTCACGTTTGGCGCAGCGCTGATCGGTGCCTTGCTCAATGTGCTGTTCGGCGGCATCGTCGCCTGGGTGCTGGTGCGCTACGAATTCCCCGGCAAAAAAATTGTCGATGCGCTGGTCGATTTGCCATTCGCGCTGCCGACTGCCGTCGCCGGCATCGCGCTGACGGCGCTGTATTCGTCCAACGGCTGGCTGGGACGTTATCTCGAACCGCTCGGTATCAAGGTCGCATTTACGCCGCTGGGCATCATCGTGGCGCTGACCTTCATCGGTTTGCCGTTCGTGGTGCGTACCGTGCAACCGGTGTTGCAGGATGCCGAGCGCGAACTGGAAGAAGCCGCTGCCAGCCTCGGTGCCTCGCGCTGGCAAACCTTTATTCGCATCATCATGCCAACGATTTTGCCTGCCTTGCTGACCGGTTTTGCGCTGGCCTTTGCCCGTGCTACCGGCGAATACGGCTCGGTGATTTTCATTGCCGGGAACATGCCGATGGTGTCAGAGATCACACCGCTGCTGATCATCACCAAACTCGAACAATACGATTACGCCGGTGCCACCGCGATTGCAGCCGTGATGTTGACCGCCTCGTTCGTGCTGCTGCTGTCGATTAACCTGTTGCAAGCCTGGACCCGCAAGCGCGGCCAGACAGAGAGGATCTGAGATGGCCGCGACCCGGATTTCTTCTACCGTCGAACCCGTGTGGATACGCTGGATACTGATCGGTATCGCGCTGATCTTCCTGACGCTATTTTTGTTCGTGCCGCTGGTAGCGGTATTTGTCGAAGCCTTCAAGAAAGGCTGGGAGACGTATCTTGCTGCGGTGATCGAGCCGGATGCGCTGTCGGCGATCCGGCTGACCTTGCTGATCGCGGCGATTGCCGTGCCGCTCAATCTGGTGTTCGGCGTGGCGGCAGCATGGACGATCGCCAAGTTCGAGTTTCGCGGAAAGAACATCCTGCTGACGCTGATCGATTTGCCGTTCTCGGTCTCGCCGGTGATTTCGGGGTTGATCTACGTGCTGCTGTTCGGTGCGCAGGGCTGGTTCGGACCGTGGCTGCAAGCGCATGACATCAAGATTCTGTTTGCTGTGCCGGGCATGGTGCTGGCGACGATCTTCGTGACCTTTCCGTTCGTGGCACGCGAGCTGATCCCGCTGATGCAGGCACAGGGCAGCGAAGAAGAAGAGGCCGCGCTGGTGCTGGGTGCATCCGGCTGGCGGACTTTCTGGCATGTCACGCTGCCCAATATCAAATGGGGTTTGTTGTACGGCGTGATCCTGTGTAACGCCCGGGCGATGGGTGAATTCGGCGCGGTATCGGTGGTGTCCGGACACATCCGCGGCGAGACCAACACAATTCCGCTGCATGTCGAAATCCTCTACAACGAATATAACTTTGCGGCTGCCTTTGCCGTTGCGTCGTTGCTGGCTGTGCTGGCACTGGTGACACTGGTGCTGAAATCATTCATCGAATGGCGCTTGCAGGAGAGCGGCGCCCATCAACCGGAAGGACATTAATCATGGCTATCGAAGTCAGGAACATCCACAAGCGTTTCGGCAATTTCATCGCCCTCGATGACGTGTCGCTCAATTTTCCGGCTGGAGAATTAACTGCACTCCTGGGGCCATCCGGCTGTGGCAAGACCACGCTGCTGCGCATCATCGCCGGCCTCGAACAGGCCGATCGTGGCCAGGTGCTGCTCGATGGCGAAGATGCTTCGGCGCGCCATGTGCGCGAACGTCAGGTCGGTTTCGTGTTCCAGCATTACGCGCTGTTCAAGCACATGACGGTGTTCGAGAACATCGCCTTCGGCCTGCGCGTCAAGCCGCGTGCATTGCGTCCGTCCGAAGCGCAGATCCGCGACAAGGTCAAGAGTTTGCTGGAGCTGGTGCAGCTCGATTGGCTGGCTGATCGCTTTCCGCCGCAACTCTCGGGCGGCCAGCGCCAGCGCATTGCCCTGGCGCGTGCGCTGGCGGTCGAGCCGCGTGTGCTGCTGCTTGATGAGCCGTTCGGTGCGCTCGATGCGAAGGTCCGCAAGGAGTTGCGTCGCTGGCTGCGCCGCCTGCATGACGAACTGCAGGTGACCAGCATTTTTGTCACGCATGATCAGGAAGAGGCACTCGAAGTGGCTGACCAGATTGTCGTCATGAACAAGGGCGTAGTGCAGCAGATCGGTGCGCCGAAAGAGGTCTATAACCATCCTGCCTCGCCGTTCGTCTACGGCTTTCTTGGCAACGTCAACCTGTTCCAGGGCCGCGTGCATGAAGGTGTACTGGAGTCGGGTGGCGTCACGTTTGATGCGCCCGATCATGCGCTGGCGCAGGACGCTGCCGGGGTCGGATTCGTGCGTCCGCACGACATCGAGATTGACCGGTATGCGGTCGGTGCCGAAGGCATCGTCGCGACTTTGCGGCGTGCCCATGCGATCGGTCCGCTGGCGCAGCTCGATCTCGAACGTGACGACAACGGCGAGATGATCGAGGCGGTGATATCGAACGAGCGCTTTATTCAGCTCAATCTGAAAGAGGGCGAGACGCTGGTGCTGCGACCAAAGCGCTTGCGCGTGTTCGTGAACGAAGCGGTCGACGAATCGCTGTGAATTTCCAGCAACTGCGCTCGGTCCGCGAAGCCACGCGCTGCGGTTTCAATCTGACCGAAGTGGCCACCGTGCTGTTCACGTCGCAGCCCGGCGTGAGCCGCCAGATCCGTGAACTCGAAGACGAACTGGGCGTCGAGATTTTTCAGCGCAACGGCAAGCGTCTGACCGGTCTGACCGACCCCGGCAAGGGCATCCTGGCTATCGTCGAACGGTTGCTGATCGAAGCCGATAACCTGCGTCAGGCCAGCGAAGAATATGCCGGCAAAAAGAGCGGCACGCTCACGGTGGCGACGACCCACACGCAGGCGCGCTATGTCTTGCCGCGCGTGGTGCAGGCATTTCGTACCGCGTTCCCGGAGGTACGCATCGCTTTGCAGCAAAGTTCGCCCGAGCATATCGCTGAATTAGTTTTGTCAGGCAAAGCCGATGTCGGTATCGCCACCGAGGGGTTGAGCCAGTTCGATGAGCTGGTGTCGTTCCCGTGCTACGCATGGAATCACGCGATCGTGGTGCCGGACGGTCATCCGCTGCTGGCCTTGCCAAGCGTGTCGTTGCATGATCTGGGCGCGTATCCGCTGATTACGTACGACGTTGGATTCACTGGTCGCGGGCACATTGATGACGCGTTCCGGCAAGCCGGCATCGCCACCGACATTGTCCTCACGGCGATGGATTCGGACGTGATCCAGCAGTATGTCGTGCTCGGGATGGGCGTGGGCATCGTCGCCTCGATGGCGATCGAAGCGAGCCAGCGCAATGGTCTCAAGACGATTGTGGCAAGCCATCTGTTTGCGCCCAACGTGACCCGGTTGGCCGTGCGACGTGGCGCTTACCTGCGCACTTATACACGTGACTTCATCCTGCAATTTGCGCCTGAGCTGACGCGGGTGGATATGGATGAGGCGATGAAAAACGGGGGGTGATGTCAGGCTGAGTTTGTAATGAACAATGCGTGATCATTTGGAGAAGAGACGCTTCATCAGATGCGATCTGAAATTATTTTTGATCAGGTATTTGCATCATCAAAAATAAGAATCTTCGATTTATCCCTCCGCATCCATTTCTACAAAGAAGGCGTCCGCTATCTGGTAGTTGCCTTGTTCAAATTCTCTCCTTCCGAGCGCGATGAGCTTCAGTAGCGCGAAAGTCTCTTGCTGGCACTCATATTCGTGACTGTCTATAGCAACCATTTTCGCTTCCCCATTCTGGGTAATGATGAGCGTTTCATAGCCAAGGTAACGCATGCGCAGTATGAAGCACGGTCTTTATTGCCCCGGATTCGTGATCTCCTTGTGGATCACATTGATCGCAGCAATCACTTCATCGCTCAATACGACCGTGTGCGCATCGATGTTTTCCTTCAGTTGCGACAGGCTGGTCGCGCCGATGATGGTCGAGGCGACGAACCAGCGCGAGTAGCACCAGGCCAGCGCCAGCGCCGCCGGTGTCATGCCGTGCTCGGCAGCCAGTATGGCATAACGGCGCGCGGCCTCCACCACGGTCGGGCGCAAATAGCGCGGGCTCCAGGTCGGCGGGAAAATTGTCAGTCGGCCACTGGCTTTCGCATCGCTGAGGTATTTGCCGGTGAGTTGACCAAATGCGAGCGGGCTGTAGGCCAGCAAGCCGACCTGCTCGTGAAAACAGACTTCGTCGAGCGCACCTTCAAAACTCCGGTTGGCCAGATGGTAGCCATTCTGGATCGAGATAATGCGCGGCGAGCCGTGCAGTTCGGATTGCTTGATGAACTCGCTGACGCCCCAGGCACTTTCATTCGATACGCCGATCTGGCCGATCTTGCCTTCCTTGACCAGTTCACCGAGAACGTCGAGCGTCTCGGCGATCGGCGTGCAGGGACGCTCTGCGTCCGGATTGAACGAGCTCTGGCCGAAAATCGGCACGTTGCGGCTCGGCCAGTGCAACTGGTACAAATCGATCCGGTCGGTTTGCAGACGCTGCAGGCTGCCATCGACGGCGGCGCGCATATTGACCGCATTGAGGTCGCTCTTGCCGCCGCGTATCCAGTGCATGGCCGGATTCGGGCCGGCTATTTTGGTGGCTAGCACGATGTCGTTGCGACGGCCGGATTTCTTCAGCCAGGTGCCGATGAAGCGTTCAGTCGAACCCTGGGTTTCGGCGCGTGGCATGACCGGATACATCTCGGCAGCATCAATGAAATTGATACCGCGTTCGAGCGCGTAATCGAGTTGCGCGTGCGCTTCGGCTTCGCTGTTCTGTTCGCCGAAAGTCATCGTGCCGAGGCAGATAGGTGTCACTTGCAGATCGCTGTTGCCAAGCCGGATTTTTTTCATGAGTTTCCTTTCAGGGCGCTGGCGCATTCGCGTACCAGTGCCGGGCCGCGATAAATCAAACCGGTGTAGAGCTGGACCAGCGCGGCACCGGCATCCTGTTTTTCCTTTGCATCCGCACCGGAGAGGATGCCGCCGACGCCGATGATCGGTACTGTGTCACCGAGTTCGGCTTTCAATGCGCGGATTACGGCCGTCGACAAGTCCTTGACCGGCGCGCCCGACAAGCCGCCGGCTTCGTCGGCATGCGCCATCCCTTTGACTGCTTCACGGTTGGTCGTGGTGTTGGTCGCGATGACACCGTCGATGCCGTGGCGCAGCAGGGCGGCGGCGATAGTTTTGATCTGTTCTGAATCGATATCCGGCGCGATCTTCAACGTCAGCGGCACGTAGCGGCCATGCTTGTCGGCCAGTCGGCGCTGTGCCGTTTTGAGTTGCGACAGCAAGGCATCGAGTTCATCGGCCCCTTGCAACTGGCGCAGGTTCTTGGTGTTGGGCGACGAGATGTTGACCGTCACGTAACTGGCGTAGGGGTAGACTTTTTCGAGGCAGATCAGGTAGTCGTCGGCAGCACGCTCGATCGGCGTATCGGCATTCTTGCCGATGTTCAGGCCGAGGATGCCGACCTTTTCCTGATAAAAGCGTGAGGCTTGCACGTTGCGCACAAAAGCGTCGGCACCGCCATTGTTGAAGCCCATGCGATTGATCAGCGCGTTGGCTTGTTGCAGACGAAACATGCGCGGCTTGGGATTGCCTGGTTGTGCACGCGGTGTCACGGTACCGACTTCAATGAAACCAAAACCGAGCGCGGCGAGCCCATCAATATAGGCACCGTCCTTGTCGAGTCCGGCGGCGAGTCCGACCGGATTGGGAAAGTGCAGACCCATGACGGACCGCGGATCGGCAGCGGGTTTCGGGATCAGTCCGGTCAGGCCAAACCGGGCGGCGCGGCGCAGTGACGGCAGGGTCAGGTTATGGGCAGTTTCGGCATCAAGCAAAAAGAGTAGCGGGCGGGTGGCAGCGTAGAGAAGTTTGTCGGACACGGGAATAAAGTAGAGAAGGTGAATGGACGTGAAGAATGCGCGCAGGGACTAGCGGGGCTTAGAGCCGCGCCCAGATGCCCAGTCGCAGTGCTTCCAGCGGTTTGAAGTTGATCTTGTACGCCATCTTGGGACTGGCCTCGATCCAGTAGCCCAGATACACATAGGGGATGCCAAGCGTTCTGGCCTGTTCGATTTGCCACAGCACATTGTAGGTGCCGAATGACACGCCTTCGATGTCAGGTTCGTAAAACGTGTAGACCGAGGACAGGCCATCGTCGAGTACATCGATGATGCTCACCATGCGCAGCGTGCCATCGTCTTCGCGGAATTCGACCAGGCGCGTATTGACTTTGCTTTGCAGCAGGAACTGTGCGTACTGATCGCGGCTGTCCTGATCCATGCCGCCGCCGGCGTGGCGGGCGGCCTGGTAACGCAGGTACAGGTCGTAATGTTCGTGGCTGTAGGCGAGGCTG
Organism: Actimicrobium sp. CCI2.3; assembly: GCF_035019065.1. NCBI lineage: Bacteria > Pseudomonadati > Pseudomonadota > Betaproteobacteria > Burkholderiales > Oxalobacteraceae > Actimicrobium > Actimicrobium sp. CCI2.3. The sequence goes on from NZ_JASJWR010000013.1 coordinate 70,863, forward strand.
GTAACGGCGATGGTCAAGTGCTTGTGCTGTGCCCATGCACGGCGCTGGCTGCGGTTGCGCTGGAAGGCGGCGACATCGACACGCACCGGTGTGCAGGCCTGGCAGCCATCGCAATACGGACGGTAGGTAAAGACTCCGCTGCGACGAAAGCCTGTCTTGACTAACTGCGAGTAGACATCCGCATTGATCAGATGCGACGGCGTCGCTACCTGCGAGCGGGCTTGCCTGTCACTCAGATAACTGCATGGATACGGTGCCGTTGCATAGAACTGCAAGGTGGAAAACGGCAAGTCTTTAAGATGCGTCATCGTCGTTCGGCCCTGTTCGCGTTACTACCGAGGATACATTGACTGGTGCCCAGTGTTCGATCTGCGGTTGGGTGACGGCGTCACGCAGATGCTCGATGAATGCGGCACGCCGGATTGGCGCTGCCCCCAGAGAAGCCAGATGGGCTGTCTCTTGCTGGCAGTCTATCATTGAAACCGCATGGCTTTTCAGGAAACCTACCAGGTAGGCAAGGGCAATTTTGGACGCATCAGTGACGCGGGCAAACATTGATTCGCCATAAAACATGCGACCGATACTGACCCCGTAGGCACCGCCGACCAGTTCGCCGTCGAGCCAGACTTCGGATGAATGGGCATAGCCGAGTCGATGCAAGCCGCAATAGCCAGCGACGATCTCCTCGCTGATCCAGGTTCCCGGGCCATCGCGTCGCGGCGCAGCGCACGCTCGCATTACTTGCTCAAAGGCGCAATCGAAACGGACCTCCCACCGGCTGTCGCGGCTGACCTTGCGCAAGGTTTTTTTCAGGCTATCGGAAACCACAAAATGTGCGGTTTGCAACACCATGCGTGGATCGGTACTCCACCACAAAATGGGCTGGCCTTCTGAAAACCACGGAAAAATACCTTGCCGGTAGGCTTCCAGCAGCCGCTGTGGTGACAAGTCGGCACCTGCTGCCAGCAAACCGGCAGCGCCGTCGGTTTCGGTCAGTGCCTGTTCCACGTCCGGAAACGCGTCATGGTGATCGAGCCAGGGGATATTCAATGTTGCCGTGTCCTGTTAGGTGGAGCGCATCGGTTTGAGGATGTCCTGTGCATGGAAGCCAAAACTTCCGCCTTCCCTGACCTTGCGCATGTCCTTGAAAAATAGCTCCAGTGTCAGGCTGACGGTCGGAAAGGCGATGTCATCCCACGGTATCGTTGCTTCGGAAAACAACTGCACTTCAAGGCTTTCGATTCCCGCCACATAGTTCAGGTCCAGCAGCGTCGCGCGATAAAACAAATGGACTTGATGCACATGCGGGACATTCATCATCGTAAAGACATCGTGCAGTGCAATGTTCGCACCGGCTTCTTCTTCCGTTTCGCGCTGCGCGCCCGCCGCACTCGTTTCCGCATTTTCCATGAAGCCAGCTGGCAAGGTCCAGTAACCCATGCGCGGTTCAATGGCCCGGCGGCACAGTAATATCTTCGTGTCACCGCCCTGGTCCCAGATCGGGATGGAGCCGACCACCAGCTTCGGATTCTCGTAATGGACCATGCCACATCCGGAGCACACATAACGTAAGCGGGTGTCGTCAGGAGGAATGATCATCGTGACGGGTTGCGCGCATTCGGAGCAGAATTTCATGGCTTGTCGCTTAATGAGTAGGGGGAATGCTTGGCTGGGGTCAGGCCCTTAATGCAGGCCGCCATAGAGTGTATCACCGCAAAATCGGCATTGAAGTCGTTGCCATATCGACTGAGACGCTGTATATTCCAGCAATCAGACGCGGGGTGGAGCAGTCTGGCAGCTCGTCGGGCTCATAACCCGAAGGTCACAGGTTCAAATCCTGTCCCCGCAACCAAGTCTCTTTCAGCAGTGCCAAGCCAAACTTAATAAATATCCCCGCTCATTAACTATCTCCCTGGTATGGGCGCCGGAAAGCAAGATCAACAGGTTCTCTGACCGTGCAGTCGTTTCATATGACTGTGGTTGAATACAAATTTCTACACGCTCACGCAATAAAAAAGTTGGACAACAATTATTAATGAATACCGCTGAGGCGAAAATAGTCCTCGAAACAGCTCTCTTGTGCGCCCACGAGCCCTTGTCGGTTTCTGCGCTGAAAAAGCTCTTCGTCGATCCGGATGTTCGCGGCGATGACGTCGGCGCGGATACGATCCGTTCACTGCTGGAGCAATTGCGGGTGGATTGGTCCGGCAAGGGAATTGAGCTGATTAGTCTGGCGACAGGCTGGCGCTTCCAGAGTCGGCCTGAAATGAAAACTTATCTTGAGCGACTCAACCCGGAAAAGCCGCCAAAATATTCGCGTGCGACGCTCGAAACGCTGGCCATCATTGCTTACCGCCAGCCCGTAACGCGTGGTGACATCGAAGAAATCCGCGGCGTCGCGGTTAATTCCTTGACGATCAAGATGCTGGAAGAGCGCAACTGGGTCGAAGCCATCGGACACCGTGATGTGCCGGGTCGTCCCGCCTTGCTGGCGACGACGCGGCAGTTTCTTGATGACCTTGGTCTGGCGTCGCTCGACCAGATGCCGCCGTTGCAGCAGGCGCTCAAAGGTGCCGAGCAAGAGGGCTTGCTGGAGCAGATTCAGAGTCTCGATGCCGGTCTGAAGTCCTGGATGGAGCGAGACGGAGCAGTTCGCCTTTCCGTAGTACCGCAACCCGAATTAACCTTAGCACCGGCAGCGTCATCGGGGCAGGTCGCAGTTCCTGACGATACGCATGTCCCAGACCCGATGGCCGACACCTCGTCGGTCGAGAACAATAAAGAATCCAATAATGAATCCGCCTAATCCTCACGACGACAGTCCGAACGAAGCCATTCCAGCAGCATCAGCCGAACCAAAGGCACCGCGCAAGCGAGCTCCGCGTGCAAAAGCGGCCGTGCCGGCTGTCGTTGAAGCGGCGGGCGCAGAGACGGTTGCGGTCGTGGAATCCGGGGCACCCAACTTATCGCTATCCTCGGTGCCGGATGCGGCAACCGTTGCACCCCGGCGCGCGGTGCGCGGTCCGCGTAATCTGCGTCGTACCCGTGACCCGGTCGAGCGCAATGTGGTGACGCAGGATGGTGTTGCGGCGGGAGCTGCCGTGACTGCACAGGAAGGTGTTGTCGATAGCGCTGCCAATCCAGTCCAGCCCGCGCAGGTCCGGCCGCCTCGTCAGCATGCCCCGCGTGAAGCGCGTGCCCGTCCCAATGAAGATCGTCCGAAAGGACAGGGCGCTGGCCAAAAAACGCGTCAGAAGCCGGTGGCCGGCAATGCAGGCCGCCAGGCACCGCGTGCTACCGATGCGGATTCGGTGTTTTCTTTTGTGACGTCGGCTGCGTTCGATGATTCCGATGGTGGGCAAGACGCGGGTGCCGAAGGGGGCCGGAATGGTCGTGCTCCCGCTCCAAAAGCGGTGCGACGTGACCTGACCGCCGATGATGACGCACCGAAGTTGCATAAAGTCCTGGCCGAAGCAGGACTGGGTTCACGGCGCGATATGGAAGAGCTGATCATTTCCGGGCGCGTCTCGGTCAATGGCGAACCGGCTCACATTGGTCAGCGCATTTTGGCGCAGGACCAGGTGCGCATTAACGGCAAGCTGATCCAGCGCCGTGTCAGCAAGAAGCCACCACGTGTGCTGGTGTATCACAAGCCCGCAGGTGAAATCGTCAGCCATGATGACCCGGATGGTCGTCCATCGGTTTTCGAGCGTTTGCCCAACATGAAGGCCGGAAAGTGGCTGGCCGTGGGTCGTCTCGACTTCAATACCGAAGGCTTGTTGCTGTTCACAACCTCGGGTGACCTGGCCAATCGGCTGATGCATCCGCGCTATAACATCGACCGCGAATACGCCGTGCGTACGCTGGGCGAGCTCGAAGAAGGAATGCGCCAGAAATTGCTGGCCGGTGTCGAGCTTGATGATGGCGTGGCGCAGTTCTCGCGGGTCGCTGATGGCGGCGGCGAAGGCGTCAACAAGTGGTACCGCGTCACCATCGGCGAGGGACGCAATCGTGAAGTGCGTCGTATGTTCGAGGCCATCGGTCTGACCGTGTCGCGGCTGATTCGCACGCGGTATGGCGCGATGGTATTGCCGCCAAACCTCAAGCGTGGTCGCTGGGAAGAAATGGATGAACATTCGGTACGCGACCTGTTGAAGATCAGCGGACTCGAAAAAACGGTCGGCAAGAGTGAGCCATCGAGAAGTCGCAGCGACGAACATGACAGCGAAGGCGGCGTCAATGGTAATCGCATCGAGCGTGCACCCGCGACGGCACGCAACGGCGGGCCGAACGGTAATCGTGCCAATGCGCCGGAGCCAGGTCAATGGCCGGGCAAGAGCCGGGGTGCGCAAGCGCGCGGTCCGGGCGGTTTCGCTGGTCAGGGCCAGCCACGTGGTCCGGGTGCTTATCCGGCCCAGAGTCAAGGTGGCCAGGGTCAAGGACGCGGTGCTCCGGCCAAGGCGCGGTCTCGCCAGCCTGATCCAATGCAAACCGCGCTCGGGTTTCCCGGAATGGGGCAACCGCGTCGCACGGGCGGGCCGGGACGTGGTCCAGGTCAGGGTGGTCAAGGTGGTCAGGGACGCAGCGGTCAGGGCGGTTCCGGCGGTAATCAGGGTGGCGGCCAGGGTGGCTTTGGCGGCAATCAGGGTGGTCCAGGCGGTCAGCGGCGTCGTTCGCGGGGATAATATCGCGTTGGTAAAACGCTTGTCTTCGGTTAGTGGAGCGTCAGTTTGTTCGGTCTCAATGCACTCGGATTGAGACCAGTTCAGGATTGCAGCGACCAACGTAATGGACTATACTGCGGCAGTTATTAAAATCGTCGGATAGCCTGTGCAAGTACATCAAACATACTCAAGCGCAAAGTGACGCTACCGACGAGGCAGGATTGTAAGATGGGCATCTGCCCATTTTTTTTTTTGTTGAACAGATTGTGTTGATCGTGCTGGCATGATGGTGAACAGTTTTGCTGCCCAATTTGGAGAATGGCCTTGCAGTTGCTGGAATTGATAGAGAAAACCGTGGTTGGGATGGAGTATGAACTGGTCGATTTCGAGCAGGCCGCACGCGGTCTGCTGCGCGTATACATCGACTTTCTCCCCGAGCAGGCCGAGCGCGGCATGATCACGGTCGAAGACTGTGAAAAAGTCACGCATCAGTTGCTGCATGTGCTCACTGTCGAAAATGCGGTGTATGAACGGCTGGAAGTATCTTCTCCTGGTCTGGATCGGCCACTCAAAAAATTGGCCGATTATGCGCGATTCGCCGGGATGGAAGCAATTGTGAAGTTGCGCATGCCGATGCCTGGCGCAGCGAACCGGAAATCATTCCAGGGAATATTGCAGGCCCCCGAGGGCGATCAGTTGGCGCTCGAATTTGAAGGTAAAGAAGGGTCGGCGATGCTGGAGTTTACGCTCGCCGATGTGGATAAGGCACATCTGGTGCCGAAAGTGGATTTTAGGAGTCGCAAAGCATGAGTCGCGAAGTTTTATTGTTGGTTGATGCGCTGGCGCGCGAAAAAAATGTCGACAAAGATATCGTCTTTGGTGCCCTGGAGCACGCGTTGTCCCAGGCAACCAAAAAACGCTATGACGGAGATGTCGATATCCGGGTGACGATCGATCGTGACACCGGATTGTTTGAGTCGTTCCGCCGCTGGCATGTCGTTCCCGATGAAGCTGGCCTGCAACTGCCTGACCAGGAAATCCTGCACTTTGAAGCTATCGAACAGATCAGTGATATCGAAATTGACGATCATATCGAAGAGCCGATCGAGTCAGTCGATTTCGGCCGACGATTCGCGCAGGACACCAAGCAGGTCGTCTTGCAGCGTATTCGTGACGCAGAGCGCGAGCAGATATTGCAGGACTTCCTTGATCGCGGCGACGCGATGGTCACCGGTACGATCAAGCGCATGGAGCGCGGTGACGCCATCGTCGAGTCAGGCAAGATCGAAGCCCGTTTGCCACGTGACCAGATGATTCCGAAAGAAAACCTGCGTATCGGTGATCGCGTCCGCGCCTTCATTCTGCGGGTTGACCGCAACGCACGCGGACCACAAGTGATCCTGTCGCGCACATCGCCAGAATTCATCATGAAACTGTTCGAGCTCGAAGTGCCAGAGATTGAGCAAGGTTTGTTGATTATTAAATCGGCAGCCCGCGATGCTGGTGTTCGTGCAAAGATTGCTGTTTTCACCAGCGACAAGCGGATCGATCCGATCGGAACGTGCGTCGGCATGCGCGGCTCGCGTGTGCAAGCCGTAACCGGTGAACTCGGTGGTGAACGCGTCGACATCGTATTGTGGTCCGAAGACCCGGCGCAATTCGTCATTGGTGCGCTGGCACCGGCGAACGTGTCATCGATTGTTGTCGACGAAGAAAAACATGCGATGGACGTCGTGGTCGACGAAGAAAATCTGGCCATTGCGATCGGTCGTGGCGGACAAAATGTCCGTCTGGCAGCAGAGCTGACCAACTGGCAAATCAACATCATGACCGCTGAAGAGTCGGCCAGCAAGTCCGCTAATGAAACCGCCGCCATTCGCGCGCTGTTCATGGAAAAGCTCGATGTTGATCAGGAAGTCGCCGACATTCTTGTCGATGAAGGTTTTGCTAGCCTGGAAGAAATCGCGTACGTGCCGATCAGTGAAATGCTGGAGATCGAATCGTTCGACGAAGATACCGTCAATGAGCTGCGCACCCGCGCCCGCGATGCCCTGGTGACGGAGGCAATTGCTTCCGAAGAAGGTCTTGAGGGTATGGATGACGCGTTGGCAACGATGGAAGGTATGGACCGGGTTACCGCCGGCAAGCTCGGATTGGCTGGCGTGAAAACGCTGGCGGCATTCTCCGGCTTGGCCTACGACGAGTTTGGCGCGATCCTGGCTTTGCCAGCAGACCGCGCACGGCAATTGATCGATGATGAATTTAAAGATGTGACCGATGAAGAGATGAAGCTCATCGATGCCAAGTACGATGATCGTGTCAAGGCCCTTCAAGCCAAAGCATGGAACCTCGCGGAAACCAAATGATCCGAGAAGTTCGATTATCATCTACCGCGCCACATAGAAAAGAGGACTGAATGGCGAGTAACAACGTAGCCCAATTTGCGACCGAGCTGAAGATGCCGGCTGATTTGCTGTTGACTCAGCTGCGCGCTGCTGGCGTAGACAAAATGACGACCGATGATGTGCTGTCGAAAGAGGATAAGGACAAGCTTCTTGATCATCTGCGGCGAGCGCATGGTGCCACTGCGGCCAGCGAAGCAAAAAAAATCACGCTGACCCGCAAGGAAACGACCGAGATCAAACAGGCCGATGCCACAGGGAAGTCACGCACCATTCAGGTCGAAGTTCGCAAGAAGCGCACTTTCGTGCAGCGTGATGAAACACCGGTGGCTGCGCCAGTCGCCGTGGCACCCGTGGTGCCGGTGATCGATGAAGCGGAAGTGGCTCGTCGTGCCGAAGAAGGCCGTCGTCAGGCCGAGTTGATCGTGCAGCAGGAAGCCGAGTTGCGCGAAAAGCAGGAACGTCTTGCCAAGCTCGATGCCGACAACCTGGCACATGCCAAAGCCATGCAGAAAGCGGAACTGGAGGCCCTAAAAGCCGCCGCCGTCGAAGCTCCTGTTGAAGTTTCCAAGCCGGATGGTTCAGTGATCGAAGAGAAAAAGCGTGCAGATGCCGAAGAGGCAAAGAAAAAAGCCGCCCTGTTAGCCAAGGAAAGCGCTAGAGAAGCGGCAGAAAAAGCCGCTGCGTCGGACAAGGCTCGCAAGGCTGTGGCAGACGAAGTAGCGCAGATCAAGGCAATGATGAGTGCGCCACGCCGCGTCATCAAGGCACCGGAACCCGTAGCGCCGCCAGTCGTTGCAGCCAAGAGTGCCGAAGGAACGTTGCACAAGCCCGCAGACAAGAAGCCAGGCGAAAAGAAAGACGAGAAGAAACCGGCCGTTGTCGTCGACAAGAAGGCAATCAAGACTGCCAATGTCTCGTCAACCTGGCAGGACGATGCCAAGAAGCGCGGCGCCGGTATCAAGACCCGCGGTAATGCTGGCGGTGGTCGCGATGCATGGCGCGGTGCCAAGGGACGTCGTCCGACGCATGGTGGCGCGGACGATCGCGAAACGAATTTCCAGGCGCCGACTGAGGCTGTCGTCAAGGATGTGCTGGTGCCGGAGACAATTACCGTCGCGGAACTGGCGCACAAGATGGCGGTCAAGGCATCCGAAGTGATCAAGCACTTGATGAAACTGGGCCAGATGGTCACGATCAATCAGGTACTGGATCAGGAAACGGCAATGATTCTGGTCGAAGAGATGGGCCACACGGCGCATCCTGCGAAAGCCGATGATCCTGAAGCACTGCTGGAAGATGGCGTCGAACACGCTGATGCCGAGCTGCTGCCACGTGCCCCGGTCGTGACGGTAATGGGTCACGTTGACCACGGTAAGACGTCGCTGCTTGATTACATCCGTCGTGCCAAGGTTGCCTCCGGTGAAGCCGGCGGAATCACCCAGCACATTGGTGCGTATCACGTCGAGACGCCACGCGGCATGATCACCTTCCTCGACACCCCGGGACACGAAGCCTTTACGGCCATGCGTGCTCGCGGTGCCAAGGCAACCGACATCGTTATTCTGGTGGTGGCTGCCGACGATGGCGTGATGCCACAAACCAAAGAGGCGATCGCTCACGCCAAAGCAGCGGGCGTCCCGCTGGTCGTGGCGATCAACAAGATCGACAAACCGGGCGGTAACCTTGATCGCGTCAAGCAGGAACTGGTTTCCGAAGGCGTGTTGCCGGAAGAGTACGGTGGTGATTCGCCATTTATTTCAGTCTCTGCCAAAACAGGCCAGGGTATCGACGACTTGCTCGAAAGCGTTCTGCTGCAAGCCGAAGTGCTTGAGCTGGTCGCACCGCTGACGTCGCCTGCCCGTGGTCTGGTGATCGAGGCGCGTCTCGACAAAGGTCGCGGTCCGGTCGCCACGATTCTGGTGCAGTCCGGTACCTTGCGTCGCGGCGATGTAGTGCTGGCAGGTTCGGCTTACGGTCGTGTCCGTGCAATGCTTGACGAAAACGGTAAATCGATTACCGAAGCAGGTCCATCGATTCCGGTCGAAATTCAGGGCCTGACCGAAGTGCCGGTCGCCGGTGAAGAAGTCATGGTCATGCTGGACGAGCGCAAGGCGCGCGAAATTGGCTTGTTCCGTCAAGGTAAGTTCCGCGACGTGAAGCTGGCCAAACAGCAAGCCGCCAAGCTTGAGAACATGTTCGACAATCTGGGTGAAGGCGAAGTCAAGAATCTGCCGATGATCATCAAGACCGACGTGCAGGGTTCGCAAGAAGCGCTGGCGCAGTCGCTGCAAAAGCTGTCTACGTCCGAAGTACGGGTGCAGATCGTGCACGCCGGCGTCGGTGGTATCACCGAATCCGACGTCAATCTGGCCGTGGCATCGAAAGCCGTCATCATCGGTTTCAATGTCCGTGCCGATGCGCAGTCACGCAAGGTTGCCGAATCGAATGGCGTCGATATTCGCTACTACAACATCATTTATGATGCGGTCGATGAGATCAAAGCGGCGATGTCGGGGATGTTGTCACCGGAGAAGCGCGAACAGTCATTGGGTCTGGTCGAGATTCGTCAGGTTCTGCTGGTCAGCAAGGTCGGCGCGATTGCCGGTTGTTACGTGCTCGAAGGATTGGTACGCCGCGGCGCATCGGTGCGGCTGTTACGCGACAACATCATCCTCTGGTCGGGCGAGATCGATTCGCTCAAGCGCTTCAAGGACGACGTCAAGGAAGTCAAGTTCGGCTTCGAATGCGGCCTGACCCTGAAGAACTTCAACGACATCAAGGAAGGCGATCAACTGGAAATTTTCGAAGTCCAGGAAGTCGCGCGTACCTTGTAAGACAGTTGCATGCACATGCGCAGGCCTGCGTGGCTGCGCGAGAACCCGATCTTAACGATCCGGTCTCGCGCAGGCACACAGGCCTGTACTATTTGGGGCCTCCCATTTGCAGTACTTCGACCGGACGGACATTTTCCGCGGTTGAATTTATCGAGTCATCATCATGGCAAAGCACAGCAAAACTATCCCCGTCCGCGGTATCCGCGTGGCCGATCAGATCCAGCGTGATCTGGCAGAAATCGTCGCTTACGAATTAAAAGATCCGCGCGTCGGCATGATCACCGTTACGGAAGTCCAGCTCACGCCGGATTACGCGCACGCCAAAGTATTTTTCACGATGCTCAGCGATGACAAGGAATCGATCAAGAACACCGTCACCGGTCTGAAGATTGCCTCCGGTTTCATTCGCGGCCAGCTTGGCCGGCGTCTGCATGTCCACACGCTGCCGGAACTGCATTTTGTGCATGACACGTCAACGGCACGTGGCATCGAATTGTCAAAGCTCATCGATGAAGCCAACGCAACGCGTGCAAAGGATGACGACCAGGCGTAAGCCAGGTCAGATCGGGCATCACGATGGCGACTTTCCCTCCCCGTAAAAAACGCGTTCCGGTGCATGGCGTGCTGCTGCTGGACAAGGCCGCCGGTCATTCCAGCAATGATGTCCTGATCAAAGCCAAGCGGCTGTTCAACGCCGAAAAGGCCGGACATACCGGTACCCTCGATCCGTTTGCCACCGGCTTGCTGCCGTTGTGTTTTGGTGAGGCGACCAAGTTCGCGCAGGATCTGCTGGAAGCCGACAAGACCTATGAAACCGTGGTCCATCTCGGCTTGCGAAGCGACACGGGCGACACCGAAGGCGTGATCCTCGAAACCTTGCCGGTCGATGTCACGTTGGCACAGATCGAGACGGTGCTGGAAAAATTCCTTGGGCCGATCGACCAGGTGCCACCGATGTATTCGGCACTCAAGCGCGATGGCAAGCCGTTGTACGAATACGCCCGTGCCGGTATCACACTCGAGCGCGAAGCGCGGCCAGTGGTAATTCATTTGCTTGAATTCGTTCGCTACGAAGCACCGTTCCTGACTTTGCGCATCAGTTGCAGCAAAGGAACCTACATCCGGGTTCTTGGTGAAGACATCGGTGCGGCGCTCGGTTGCGGTGGTCACCTCAATGCGTTGCGGCGCACGCAAGTTGGCGATCTGGTCCTCGCCGATGCACTCACGCTGGAGCAGTTGGCCGCGGTCGATGAAGATGAGCGTGGCACGTTGCTGGCACCAGTCGACGCGCTGCTGGCGAGTTTTCCGGTGTTGTCGCTCGACGATGAACTGGCACGTCGTTTCTTGCACGGACAGCGGCTGTCGCTGGGCAAGGAAGCCGTCACGTTACCGGCGACCGAAGGACGGGTGAGAGTGTATCGGGAGTCCGATGCGTGCTTGCTCGGTACCGGACTGATGCAGGAATTTGGCGTGCTGGCACCAGAGCGTCTGGTATCGACAGCACGCTAGTCGACAGGAGTGACCACGTCCGCACTCCTGTTGGTCATCAAAAACTCCGGTCTGATTTAACGGTTCGTGCAACGCAACATGTTAGAATGCACGGTTTTCGAAATTACACACTCATTTCTTGATGCTTCAAGCTCGAAGCAATGATCCACCGAGCACTAAGCAAGCTACCAGCAAGAACGAACCACGCAAGAATTCAGCCCGAAAAGATCATGTCAAATACAAAACGCGCCATCCGTAACATCGCCATCATCGCTCACGTTGACCATGGCAAAACCACCCTCGTTGACAAGTTGCTGCGTCAGTCGGGTACCTTCCGCGATAACCAGCAAGTCGATGCACGCGTGATGGACTCCAATGACCTCGAAAAAGAACGTGGTATCACGATTCTGTCGAAAAATTGCGCCGTCGAGTATGAAGGCACACACATCAACATCGTTGACACCCCGGGCCATGCCGACTTCGGTGGCGAAGTCGAACGCGTCCTGTCGATGGTTGACAGCGTGTTGCTGCTGGTGGATGCACAAGAAGGTCCGATGCCGCAAACGCGTTTCGTGACCCGCAAGGCGCTGGCGCTGGGCTTGAAGCCGATTGTCGTCGTCAACAAGATTGACCGTCCGGGTGCGCGTCCTGAATGGGCCATCAACGCCACATTCGAACTGTTCGACAAGTTGGGTGCCACCGAAGAGCAACTCGATTTCCCGGTTGTGTTCGCCTCAGCACTCAATGGCTATTCAAGCCTTGAGTCGACTGCCCGCGAAGGCGACATGAAGCCACTGTTCGATGCCATCCTGCGCCACGTTCCAGCGCGCGAAGATGATCAGGACGGTCCGCTGCAGTTGCAAATTTCTTCCCTTGATTACTCGTCCTACGTCGGCAAGATCGGTATCGGCCGGATTACCCGTGGCCGGGTGCGCGGTCTGCAAGACGTCATCATCATGGACGGTCCTGACGGCGTGCCACGCAAGGCCCGCGTCAACCAGGTTCTGAACTTCAAGGGCCTCGATCGCGTTCTGGTCGATGAAGCCGTCGCCGGCGACATCGTGCTGATCAACGGTATCGAAGAACTCGGTATTGGCACAACGGTGTGCGCACCGGAAATGCCAGACGCGCTGCCAATGCTGACCGTCGACGAGCCAACATTGACCATGAACTTCATGGTCAACAACTCGCCACTGGCTGGCCGTGAAGGCAAGTTTGTCACCAGCCGTCAGTTGCGTGAGCGTCTTGACCGCGAACTGAAAGCCAACGTCGCCTTGCGCGTTGCGCCTACCGATGACGATACGATTTTTGAAGTCTCCGGTCGCGGCGAATTGCACCTGACCATCCTGATCGAAAACATGCGTCGCGAAGGTTTCGAGCTGGCGGTTTCCCGTCCACGCGTGGTGTTCAAGATGGTTGACGGTGTCCGTCATGAGCCATTCGAGTTGCTGTCGGTTGATGTGGAAGAAGTCAATCAGGGCGGCGTCATGGAAGAGCTGGGTCGCCGTCGTGGCGATCTGCAAAACATGGAATCCGACGGTAAAGGTCGCGTGCGTCTTGAGTACCGTATCCCGGCCCGTGGCCTGATCGGTTTCCAGGGCGAGTTCATGACCCTGACGCGCGGTACTGGCTTGATGAGTCATATTTTTGACGAATACGCCGCCGTCGACAACACCCGTGGCGAAATGGCTTCGCGTCGTAACGGCGTGCTGGTCTCGCAAGATGACGGTGCTGCTGTTGCTTACGCACTGTGGAAACTGCAGGATCGCGGTCGCATGTTCGTCGTGCACAATGACCCCGTGTACGAAGGCATGATCATCGGCATTCACTCACGTGACAACGATCTGGTCGTCAATCCGATCAAGGGCAAGCAATTGACCAACGTGCGTTCGTCGGGTACCGATGAAGCTGTGCGCCTGGTTCCGCCGATTCAGATGTCGCTTGAATACGCCGTCGAATTTATTGATGATGATGAGCTCGTTGAAATCACGCCAAAAAGCATTCGTCTGCGCAAGCGCTATCTGAAAGAAGCGGATCGCAAGAAAGCATCGCGCGACGCGTAAGCCGTCGTGACGGGATCAGGCAGCAAGCCTGATCCGTTGCAACGAACCCGCCGGATTCCGGCCGCCTTGGATGGCGGTATGGAACCGGCGGGTTTTTTTATTGTTGATGTTCGTAATAAGAAGTTGGCTATCCGTTTTAGCGGGTCGCCTCTTGCAACGGTTGCTGGCGCATTGCACCGAACCCGTTCACTCCAATGACGCTAACCTTTTTGTTGCGCTATCTTTCAAACCGTCATTTCCTCAACATCCGGCACAGTCTTCTGTGTCTTCAGAATCGCACCAATGGCAGCGAACAACTGGTCGATTTGCGGTTTGTCGATGATCAGCGGCGGCGACAACGCAATGATGTCGCCGGTCGTGCGAATCAGCACGCCTTTCTCCCAGAACGCTTTCAGGAACACATCGAATGCGCGCATCCCCGGTTTGCCAGCGACGCCATCAAGTTCGATGCCGCATACCAAGCCCAGATTACGGATGTCTTTGACGTAAGGCAAACCTCTCAGACTGTGCGCCGCTTGTTCAAAATACGGTGCCATCGCAGCAGCACGTTCAAACAGGTGCTCGGATTTATAGACGTCAATCGTGGCGACTGCCGCTGCCGCAGCCAGCGGATGGCCGGTGTAGGTGTACCCGTGATAAAACTCGATGGCATTTTCCGCAGCCATGCTCATGAACGTGTCATGGATGTCCTGACGCACGATGACGGCACCCATCGGAACGGTCGCATTGGTCAGGCCTTTGGCGCAAACGATCATGTCTGGTACCACGCCGAAATAGTCAGCACCAAACGGTGTGCCAAGGCGACCAAATCCAGTGATGACTTCATCAAAGATCAGCAAGATGCCGTACTTGTCGCAAATCGCACGGATTTTTTGCAGATAGCCTTTAGGCGGCAAAATCACGCCGGTCGAACCCTGCAATGGTTCGATGATCACGGCGGCGATCGTGGCCGGATCGTGCAGTGCCAGCAAGCGCTGTTCGAGTTCGTCGGCTAGTTCGGCGCCATGCTCCGGTAGACCTTTTGAGAATGCATTCTTGCCGATGTCAAGCGGATGGCGCAGATGGTCGACCGCCGGCAATCCCGGACCAAAATGTTTGCGATTTCCGGCAATTCCGCCTACCGAAATGCCACCGAAACCGACGCCGTGATAACCGCGCTCACGGCCTATGAGCCGGTGCCGCATGCCATCACCGCGCACACGGTGGTAAGCCAGCGCGATCTTCAGCGCCGAGTCGACGGCTTCCGATCCATCATTGCAAAAGAAGACCCGGTTCAATCCTTCCGGTGCCAGCGACACCAGCGCAGTGGCTGCTTCAAACGCTTTCGGATGGCCCATCTGGAATACGGGTGCGAAGTCCATTTCACCAGCCTGGCGGCGAATGGCTTCGGTGATCTTTGGATGGCAATGACCGGCATTGCTGCACCACAGGCCGGCAGTACCGTCGAGAATCTGGCGACCGTTGTCCGTTGTGTAATGCATGCCTGATGCCGAGACCATCATGCGCGGTTTGGACTTGAACTGGCGATTGGCAGTGAACGGCATCCAGAAATGGTCGGTATTGAGCATGGCAGCAGGTCCGGGAATAATGAAGGAAGACAATCATGGTAATCCTGTTTTCCTGCCAATGGCGGCGTATTTTGGATTCGTGTAATTACGTGGTGAAAACCATTTCATTTCAAATCAGGACCAACGCTCTGACATACCCGATTTATCGATCAATCCTTGCCAGGAGAGGTTATCTCTCCCAAGGTATCTGGTTCAGATAAACTATTTTTTAATCTTATTTCTTTTAAATGGAAATAATTTGAAAAACAGACATTTCTCCAGTCCTTGCTACCTTTCTGAATGTCGTCAAAATAGGTGGCAGGTCGTGATTTATCTTTCAGATCATCAACGCTCAACGCAGTGTCCCTTCCGTTTTGAGCCATCTGGATTCGTGCAGACATGTATGTTTTTAAAGACTTGCTATATTTTAAATTTACTAAAGTGTCTAAAAAAGAAATATTGTCTGCAGTAGGGCGAAGAATGAGTGCGACAAAAAACATACAAGAAAAACTAATGAATATTGGCTTAAGTCTTCTGGATTGAAAAACAGCTTCCATGTTGGAATTAAAAATATACAAGGCAGCGATAAATGCTGCTAAGCTTAAAATGACAAAGTCAATAGTGTGTGTTCGTGATGGACCTGAACCATTAAGAACATATGCTCTTGTGAATAAACTTGCCCAAAGTGTAAAGAAAAGGATTGCGATAATTAAAAGGAGATATTTATTCTCCGATTTATTGGGTTTTCTTGGATAAAAAACAATCAGAGAGCTGTAAAAAAGAAGCCATGTCATTATAAATATATGAGTATAACGCTCGAATATCCAGCCAAATGACTTCGTCGCGCTTGCCATCACATTTTGTGAAGACATGTCATTCATGCGTGTTAAATTTCCTGGTGCATATTTAACGATCAATGCTCCAATGACAGCAGTAAGCATTATTGCACCAATCATGCAGGTAACTCTTGATTTCCAGTTCTGGTAAGCCAGGATGATAAATAGTTGTCCCAGTAGTGCAATGTGTGCAACCATCACTGTTTCGTTGAATCCGGCTAAAATTAAAGTCATGAGACAAAGATTGCCGATTTTCCAAAGCGCTGGATTTTTCTTATTAGCCATGAAATCAAGAAAAATTAATAATTCCTGAGCAATGAGAAATAAGAAAATTGCAGCCGCTATTCCATATGTAAATCCACCGGCCATCCAGAAAATGGATTCGCGATAACTAAAGCAAGATATGAGTGCGACAAAAAAGACGAAATGATATGTTTTGTCTTGTATAGAGAATTTGATTAGGAAATGCCGAGCAGCCAAAAAGACGGCTAATATTATTGAAATCGGAACAATATAATACGCCTCAATCAATAGCTTTGATGCGCCAAAGACAGATAGGAGAAGTGTTGCTGAGTATCTGCCGCCCCAGGTAAGATACTCGATAGATACGGATTGCAGTATTCCTTGTTCGATTGCTCGGGCACCGTAACAGAAATCGTCAGCTGTTGGAAAAGAATTGATGGAATTAAGGAAGATCCATGTAATACATATTCCAAGGAATATAATTATGCTTATTTGACAAAGCTTGATTGTTCTTGTTATTGGAGATTTATAATCAGCGGTGTGGTCTGGGATCATAATTTTCAAGAAAAATTTACAGGGGTATTGTTCTGCTTGTCCTGACCAGCAAAAATGATCAATAAATAATATTTTTTTTATTCGAACAGGACAGCATCCGTGAAAAAAATAATTATTCAGGCTTCGATCTATTGATAAAAATATTTACAGGAAAAATACCTTGCAATGCTAATAATAAGAAAGTAATCTTTTTAAAAAATATTTCCGTTAAATTCATGCTTGCAATAGCAGGAGTAAATAATGCTAGTTGAAACCTAACTTATGAATAATAATTTATCTGCTTCCGATGCAGCTTTACAGCCAAAGACAAGGCGATTATCGCAGCCGAACAAGCCGGTAGTAACTTTACTTTCTCTCGTTGTTCCTTTTTATAATGAGGAGGAAACAATAACGCATTTTTTTAATCATGTCATCCCTGAGCTTGAAGCCATATCAGAAATTAAGTTTGAAATTGTATGCATTAATGATGGCAGCACTGATAGCACTCTTCAGCAACTCAAAGATTTTGCGATTAACGATTTCCGAGTCCGGGTGATTGATTTGACCAGA
The DNA here is from genome assembly GCF_035019065.1 of Actimicrobium sp. CCI2.3. NCBI lineage: Bacteria > Pseudomonadati > Pseudomonadota > Betaproteobacteria > Burkholderiales > Oxalobacteraceae > Actimicrobium > Actimicrobium sp. CCI2.3. The sequence continues at coordinate 88,047 of NZ_JASJWR010000013.1, forward strand.
AATTTCGGTAAAGAGGCTGCATTATCTGCGGGACTTGATGAATCATTCGGCGATATTATAGTTCCTTTTGATGCCGATCTTCAGGATCCGGTTGAGGTAATTATAAAGCTGGTTGAAAAATGGCGAGAAGGATACCAAATTGTCTTGGCGAGAAGAATAGACCGGAATGCGGATTCAGCATTGAAGAGATGGACTGCAGCGAAATTTTATCAATTGCATAACTCGCTGTCTGAAATCAAAATCCCCGAAAATGTTGGAGATTTCCGTTTAATTACACGTGAGGTGGCGGATTCATTAAAACGATTGCCGGAAACGCAGCGGTTCATGAAAGGACTTTTCGCGTGGGTTGGATATGACACTGCCACGATCGACTATGCGCGAAAGCCACGGATTGCTGGAAGCAGCAAGTTCTCCGGTTGGAAACTATGGAATTTTGCACTCGAAGGTTTTACCAGTTTCAGTACGTTACCGCTGCGGATATGGACGTACCTCGGCGCGATGGTTGCTGCTGCAGCTTTGTTACGCGGTTTTTATTTGATGTTCCGAACGATTTTCTTTGGCATTGACGTCCCCGGATATGCGTCCTTGTCAACTGCCATCCTGATGCTGGGTGGAATTCAATTAATTGGTATCGGTGTATTAGGTGAATATATCGGAAGAATATATGTGGAGTCTAAAAACCGTCCCGTCTATTTAATACGGAATCGGTATGAAAAAAAAGAAGAAGATGTCTAAATTCGCTACATTATTGCAGTTTGCCAAATATTCAGTAGTGGGAGCATTTGGTACCGTTATTCATTATCTGATATTGATTGTATTGGTATCCAGCAGTTTGACTAATCCAGTTATCGCTTCGATCACCGGTGCATTGACAGGTGCGATCGTCAATTACTTTTTAAATGTAAAAATAACGTTCAAGACAGAGGCAAACCTGCTGTCAATTCGTCGGTTTGCATTGATAGCACTCGTTGGCGCGGCACTGAATGGTTTGTTGATGGCAATCGGAATGAAATTGTTAACCTCTAATTATCTGATCGTGCAGTGTGTGGCAACTTCGTTAGTTTTAAGTCTGACTTATGTTGTGAACTCCAGATGGACGTTTCAACGTACTGTTAAAACTACAAGGGATGGTGCATAAATCTGTTTGGGATAAGGTGTTTGTGGAGATATTGTCGATGGCTTGTGCAACTTATGAGTGATGGGTTTAACGGATGTAATTCGGCCCAATTCGATTCATTGTCATGAAGTCGATGGACCTACTTGCATTCAACCGCGCGTGTTGGGATCTGTGCTCACTGATGTTGAAGTTCGCATTGTTTCGGATCTTTTGAGGTTAGGGGCTTATGGCCCACCGTTGCTGCCCGCAAGTTCTCGCTCAATCTGTTCTATGCTCGGCAAGCTGGTTTGTAATTCCTCAGGCAAGGATTCCAGTAGCTGGTATTCGGCGACGCCGAGCGGTTGGGCGCTGTTGCGCAGCGCGTATTCAGCCACCACCTTGTTTTTGCTAGTGCACAGTAACAAGCCAATCGTTGGGCCGTCTTGCGGGTGCTTGATCTGGGTGTCGACGGCAGTGAGGTAAAAACCCAACTGGCCAAGATGGTCCGGCTTGAATTTGCCACCTTTGATTTCGATCACCACATAGCAACGCAGTTTGAGATGGTAGAACAGCAGGTCGATGAAGAATTCGTCACCCCCGACATCCAGTAGCACCTGTCTGCCGACAAAGGCAAAGCCTGCCCCCAGTTCCAGTAAAAAGTCGGTGACGTGTTTGATCAGGGCGATTTCGACTTCGCGTTCGTGGGCCTTCTCGGTTAGACCCAAAAAGTCAAAACGGTACGGATCTTTCAGCGATTCACGGGCCAGATCGGACTGCGGCTTGGGCAGGCTAGTCGTGAAGTTAGTGACTGCGGCTCCTGTTCGTTCCAGCAGACGGGCTTCGATTTGCATGACCAGGATAGTGCGGGACCAGTTGTGTTCGATGGCTTTCGCGGCATACCAGCGGCGTGTTTCGGGGCCGGGCAGTTTGTCGAGCAGCGCCAGTTGGTGATACCAGGGCAATTGTGCAAGCACCGCTTGCACAAATTGCTCATCCGGCCACGCCTCCGCAAACGCCCGCATATACTTGAGATTACGCGGTGAAAAGCCTTTCATTTCCGGAAAGGCGACCCGCAAATCCAGCGCCAGTCGCTCGATGACTTTGGCACCCCATCCCTGAGCCGCTTGCCGCGTCAGAATATCTCGTCCGATCTGCCAGTACAGCAGCACCAGTTCCCGATTGACGGCGAGTGTGGCCCGCTGCTGCGCGGTATGGATGCGGCTTTTCAGATCGGAGAGCCAGTCGGCATAACCCTCCGGGAGCGGTGCCAGACCAGCAGGTTGATCGTTCATGTTCACTTTTTTTCCCAGTCCTGATGAGCGGCATGGACGTCGTTGTGATCGTCAGCGTCATCGGTTTTCATTGAATTGGCGTCGCATCGGCAGCGACGTCCCGTGGTCATACGCTACAGATTTTGGGCAATAGTGTGCCGGCTCGTCTTGCGGTTTGTCATCGCCGCTATGGAAGTGCTTGCAATCGGCTGCACATGTTGGTATCTGTGCTCATCGATTTTGGGTTTGCATCGGTTTGGACCGCACGTCGTCCAAAGAAATTTCTTCCACAATTCAATTCAAGTAAATGAAAACAAGCACGTACAAGAGCCGGCGTATCTCCGCCGCCCCGATGATGGACTGGACTGACCGGCACTGTCGCCTGTTCCATCGTCAGATTTCCCGCCACACCTGGCTATACACAGAGATGGTGACGACCGGTGCGCTGGTGCATGGCGACGTCGCGCGTCATCTCGATTTCAACGATGAAGAACACCCGGTCGCGCTGCAACTCGGCGGCAGCGATCCGGCCGATCTGGCACACAGCGCGCGACTCGGGCAGCAGTGGGGCTACGATGAAATCAACCTCAATTGTGGTTGCCCTTCCGAGCGCGTGCAAAAAGGTGCTTTTGGTGCCTGTCTGATGTCGGAGCCACAACTGGTCGCCGATTGCGTCAAGGCGATGCGTGATGCGGTATCAATTGATGTCACGGTCAAGCACCGGATCGGCATCGACAAGAACGAGTCGTACGAATTCATGCGTGACTTTGTCGGTACGGTGGCCGAGGCCGGCTGCACGACCTTCATCGTCCATGCCCGTAATGCGATCCTGAAGGGCTTGAGTCCGAAAGAAAATCGTGAAGTGCCACCACTGCGTTACGACGCGGTGTATCAGCTCAAGCGCGAGTTTCCCGATCTCGAAATCATCATCAACGGCGGCATCAAGACCGAGGCCGACATCGATCTGCATCTGCAGCATGTTGATGGCGTGATGCTCGGACGCGAGGCGTATCACAACCCGTACCTGATGGCTGGTTTCGATGCGCGCTACTACGATGATCCGGCGATGCCACGCACGCGTGCGGAAGTCATTGAAGCGATGTTGCCGTATATCCGTCGCCAGCTCGGGCCGACCCCGTCGGTGGCAATGAAGGGTGGGCCGCGTCTCAACAGCATCACGCGCCATATGCTGGGTTTGATGGCAGGGCTGCCTGGTGCGCGGCATTTTCGGCAGACCTTATCGGACTCGAAGCGGCTTGCAATTGGCGATGCCGCCTTGTTGATGGAGGCGATGGTCAGCATGCAAGACCGTTGAGGTTAAGAGGAATTGAGCGGGATCAAAGGCAGCGTGAGCGATCAAGCTACGCTGTTCACAGGCCACCTGCCTGCTGAAAACAGGCCGCTTTTCCTGCGGTCTTTACCTTAAGGGAATATTAATGAAAGTCTCATCTTCTATCCTGACATTCTTGTTCGCTGCCGCGCTGGGCACGACTTTGCTGGGCGGTTGTGACCGCCGTTCGCCGACGACGGATCAACCAGCTGCTGGTGGCTTGCCTTCAGCCGCAGCGCCGGGCAACGTGCCCTCGACGGTAATGCCGAGCCCGCCGAGTCCGTCGGCCGCGCCAGCTGCTCCAGCCACACCGGGATCGCCACCGCCAGAGTCAGGCAAGTAGCCGCCGACAGCGCCTCAGGAAGGAACGAAGTGCCCAGGCGCTGTGCGACGCAGATCCATGTGTTGGGCAAGTTGGATGAGCTTACCCAACTTGCGAAGCGCTGGAGTCCACCAAAAAATTGACTGGGTGTTTGATGGAGTTGCGATGGAGCCGCGTTGAAACCGCAATGAACCCTCAATGATCCCGCATTGAAACGCGTCAGCCATCCTCATCATGACGCAGCGGTGATCGCAGGAACGAGTCGAATTGCATGTCAATTTTTTGCAGGGCTTTTTGCGCGTTTTGCATTTGTTTGCGAAACTCCGGACCGCGTCGTAGCGCGAGTCCGACCGCGAGAATGTCGATGACCACCAGATGCGCCAGGCGCGCTGAAATCGGCGTGTAGGGATCGGTATGAAAATGCAGATCGACCGGTACCAGCACCGTCGCCAATTCGGCGAGTGGCGTACCGCTGGGCGACAACGCAATTACGTCGGCACCGACCTTGCGCGCCAGTTGCACACTGCGCAGCAAGGCCACGCTGTTGCCGCGCTGTGAGATGGCTAGCACCACATCGCCTTTTTTCAGGAGCGCCGCCGCGATACTGTGAATATGCGGATCGGAATACGCCACGGTTGGCACACCAGCGCGGAAGAACTTGTGCTGCGCATCGGCGGCGATGATGCCCGATGATCCTTGTCCGTAGAACTCGATCTTGCGGGCCTTGGCCAGCAAATCCAGCGCACGTTCGATGGCAGCTGGATCGAGTGTGTTGCGCAAGTCGAGCAGCGCATTGATCGAGCGACTGCAAATTTTGCCGACGAGGTCGGCAGCCAGGTCGTTGGGTGTCAGGTTTTCATTTGCGCCGGGCAGGGCGACGGCCAGTGCCTGTGCCAGTTTCAATTTGAACGTCTGCCAGCCATCGAAACCGATGGCGCGACAAAAACGTACGACGGTCGGCTCCGATACCTCGGCATTGCCAGCCAGTGCGGTGATGTTTCCGGACACGGCGAGGGTCGGGTCCCGAAGCACGGCCAGTCCGACCTTGCGTTCGGATTTGGACAGCGCGTCAAGCTGCGACCGTATGGAATCGAGCAACATCGTCGTCACATTTCTGGCAGCGCTTCTTCGCGCCATTGCAAACCGTCACGGCCAATCAGCGCGCTGGCAGCGGCCGGACCCCAGGTACCGGCCGTGTACGGAATCGGTTCGTTTTCTTCCTGTTCCCAGTGATTCAGGATGGGCTCGACCCACTCCCAGGCGGCTTCGAGTTCGTCGCTGCGCATGAACAGCGTCAGCTGGCCGCGCAGTACATCGAGCAGCAAGCGTTCGTAGGCATCCATGCGCGGTGTCTTGAAGGTCTCGCGGAAATCCAGTTCGAGATCAACCGGCTTGAGGCGCATGTTGTCGCCCGGTGTCTTGGCCATCAGGTTCAGGTGCAAGCCTTCATCGGGCTGCAGCCGGATCACCAGGCTGTTGGGCTGGAAGCTGCCGCTCGACTGCGCAAAGATCGAATGCGGGATGGCCTTGAAGCGCACGACTATTTCGGCCAGCTGGTCGGCCATGCGCTTGCCAGTGCGCAAATAAAAGGGCACGCCGGCCCAGCGCCAGGTATCGATTTCGGCGCGCACGGCGACGAAGGTTTCCGTCTTCGATTCCGGGTCGGCACCGGGTTCCTTGCGATAGCCGGGTACGGCCACGCCATTGACATGGCCGGCCCGGTACTGGCCGCGCACCACGTTCTGTGTCAGCGTCGTGGTGGTGAATTTTTTGAGCGCGTGCAGTACCTTGAGCTTTTCGTCGCGGACCGCATCCGGCGTGATCATCGTCGGTGGCTCCATGGCGACGATGCACAGTAATTGCAGCAAATGGTTTTGAAGCATGTCGCGCAGCGCGCCGGACGTGTCGTAATAACCGGTGCGGTTACCCACGCCGAGTTCTTCGGCGATCGTGATCTGCACATCCGAAATCCACTCGCGCCGCCACAGCGGTTCAAACAGGATATTGCCGAAGCGCAGTGCCAGCAAATTCTGCACGGCTTCCTTGCCCAGATAATGATCGATCCGGTAAATCTGCGATTCGGTGAATACGCTGCCGACATCGGCATTGATCTGGCGCGCGCTGGCCAGATCGCGGCCGAGTGGCTTTTCGAGCACGACGCGCGCGTTCGGCGTGGCACTGCCACAAGCGGCCAGGTTCAGGCAGATGGTGGCAAACAGCGTCGGCGGTGTCGCGAGGTAAAACACCCGCACCAGTGCCGGATCATCGCGCAAGGCTGCCGCTAGCGTGCAGTAACTTTCGGGTTTGTCGGCATCGACAGCAACGTACTGGATGCGCTGACAAAAGCGCTGCCAGACAACGTCGTCGAAACTACCCGCGGTTAGGTTTGGTTTCGCGGTCGACTCGACCGATGCGAGAAACTCCGCGGTCGTCAAGTGATGCCGGCCAACGCAAATAATGCGCGCAGTGGCGGGGAAATCCCGGGCACGATCGCGGGCATACATGGCCGGTAGCAGTTTGCGCATCGACAGGTCGCCGCTGCCGCCAAATAGTACGAGATCGAAATCAGTCAAGGCCATGGGTTTCATCAGATTGTGTGCAAGTTAATCGGGTGCGATGGGTTGGTGCTCCAGCGCAGCTTTGGCCAGTGCGATGAGCGCGTTGGTCGAACTGTCATGCTGCGCCGGTTGTGCCGCGCCGGTCAATTCCTGGGCGATCGATTTGGCAAGCACCTTGCCGAGTTCGACGCCCCACTGGTCGAAACTGTTGATCCCCCAGATCACGCCTTGCACGAACACCTTGTGTTCGTAGAGTGCCACCAGTGCACCCAGCGTCGCCGGAGTCAGTGCCTCCATCAGCACCATGTTGGACGGGCGGTTGCCGGGGAACGTCTTGTGCGGCATCAGCGCCTCGACTCTTGCCGCATCGAGTCCCTGTTCAGCCAGGTCGGTACGGACTTCATCGGCGGTCTTGCCGCGCATGAAGGCTTCGGCTTGTGCAAAACAATTGGCCAGCAGTGCCGCCTGATGTCCGGGCAGCGTGTGGCTGGCACCCAGTACCGCAATGAAATCGATCGGAATGAGGTCGCTGCCCTGATGCAGCAACTGGAAATACGCGTGCTGGCCGTTGGTGCCGGTATCGCCCCAGATGACCGGGCCGCTGGCTGTGGTCAACGGCTCGCCGGCGGCACTGACGTGCTTGCCGTTACTTTCCATATCGAGCTGTTGCAGGTAGCCGGCGAACAGGCTCAGGTCCTGATGATAAGGCGCAATCGAGACCGAACTGCTGCCATGAAAATTGCGGTACCAGACGCCCAGCATGGCCAGCAATACCGGCATGTTGCGCTCCAGCGGTGCTTCCTGGAAGTGCTTATCCATCTGATGGGCACCATCGAGGAAAGCGCGGAAAGCCGGGAAACCCACCAGCACCGCCACTGACAGCCCGATTGCCGACCAGATCGAATAGCGACCACCGACCCAGTCCCAGAACGGGAACATGTTGGCCGGGTTGATGCCGAAGTCGGTCACGCCGGCGAGATTGGTGGACACCGCAACGAAGTGTTTTGCCAGGTCACTGTTGCTGCCTCCCTGAAGGAACCAGCTGCGCGCCGACCGCGCATTCATCATCGTTTCGGCGGTGGCGAAGGTTTTCGAGGCGATGATGAACAGGGTCGTGGCCGGCTCGACGCGTGCCAGTACCGCAGCGAGATCGTGGCCATCGACATTCGAAACGAAATGGCAAGTCAGGCGCGGATGGGCGAAGGTACGTAGCGCCTGGCAGACCATCTTCGGTCCGAGGTAGGAGCCGCCGATGCCGATGTTGACAATGTCGGTGATAGCCCGTCCATCACGACCAGTCCAGGCACCCGAGCGCACCTGTTCGCTGAAGACCTGCATGCGCGTCAGTACCGCTTGCACATCGGTATCGACATCCTGACCATCGAGCACGAACGTCTGGCCTGCCGGTGCCCGCAAGGCCGTGTGCAGCACGGCGCGCTGCTCGGTGGTGTTGATTTTTTCACCGGCGAACAGCTTGTGCCGGTGGCCTTCCACATCGCGTTCTCGCGCCAGATCGAGCAACAAATCCAGCGTGACGCGGTCAATCCGGTTCTTGGAATAATCCAGCGTCAGACCGGCGGCCTGCATCGAAAATTGCTGGAAGCGATTCGGCTCGCTGGCGAACTGGGCGCGCATTGTGGTGGAACACGTTTCGGCGTGGCGAGTTTGTAATCGCCGGAAAATCGGATTGTCTGTCAGCGGTGTCGACGCCATGGCAGGAGGTCTCTGAAGTAGGATGGTGTGATCGACTATACATTAACTGAAGGTAATTTCACTACAAAACATCAGAGTAAATCGAGTTTTATCCGTCTCGTGCAAGAGAAATTTCAGCTAAGAAAGAGTCAGCTACAAACATTGCCCTCGGTAATCATTAGCAATAAACCACACTGCCGGCGATGAAATGTTTGTAGTAAAATTACTTATTCAGTCTTCACGCAAGGAGTTTTCATGAAAATGCATTCCGTTCTGACTTCCGTCACCGACCGCATCATCGAGCGTAGCCGGCCATCACGTGGCGCTTACCTGACGCGCATGGAAGCGGCCTTGCAGCAGGGCGTGCAACGTAATGCGCTGTCCTGTACCAACCTGGCGCATGGTTTTGCCGCCTTCCCGGCCAACGATAAACTGGCGCTGCGGCAAGCGCGCTTGCCATCGGTGGCGATCATTTCTGCCTACAACGACATGCTCTCGGCGCATCAGCCGTTCGAGCGTTTTCCGCAATTGATCAAGGACGCTGCGCGCAAGGCCGGTGGCGTGGCGCAATTTGCCGGCGGCGTGCCAGCCATGTGTGATGGTGTCACGCAAGGCCAGCCGGGCATGGAGCTGTCGCTGTTTTCACGCGATACGATTGCCATGGGTACGGCCGTTGCGCTGTCGCACAACATGTTCGATGCTGCCGTGTACCTTGGCGTGTGCGACAAGATCGTACCGGGCCTGCTGATCGGCGCGCTGCACTTCGGTCATTTGCCTGCCGTGTTCATCCCGGCCGGACCAATGACCAGCGGCATGTCCAATTCCGAAAAAGCCCGCGTGCGCCAGTTGTACGCGCAGGGCAAGATTGGTCGCGCCGAATTGCTCGAAGCCGAATCGCAGTCGTATCACGGTGCCGGCACCTGCACGTTCTACGGTACGGCCAACAGCAACCAGATGCTGATGGAAGTGATGGGCTTGCACTTGCCGGGTGCTGCGTTCATCACGCCGGGTACGCCGTTGCGCGATGCGCTGACTGCTGCAGCGGCGGCACGTGCGGTCAAGATCGCTACACACACACCCGAGTACACGCCGGTCGGTCGGCTGGTCGATGAAAAATCCATCGTCAATGCAATCATCGCCTTGCTCGCCACCGGCGGTTCGACCAATCACACATTGCATCTGGTCGCTATCGCCAAGGCCGCCGGCATCGTCATCGACTGGAATGATTTTGCGGCGCTGTCTGCGGTCATTCCGCTGCTCACGCGGATTTATCCGAACGGTGACGCCGACGTCAATCATTTCCATGCCGCCGGCGGTACCGGTTTCGTGATCCGTGAATTGCTCGATGCCGGTTTGCTGCATGACGATGTCACCACTGTCCTCGGCAAGGGTTTGCGCGCACATTGCAGCGAGCCGTTTCTGCAAGACGACGTCGTGGTCTGGCGGCCGGTACCACTCGAAAGCGCCGATCGCAATGTGGTGCGCGGTGCCGCCGAACCGTTTTCGGCCGATGGCGGGTTGCGTCTGCTGACCGGTAATCTTGGGCGCGCCGTCATCAAGGTCTCGGCAGTCAAGCCGCAATACCGCCGTGTCGAAGCACCGGCCATCGTGTTCGATTCGCAAGAAGATTTCATGCGGGCCTACAAGGCGGACGAACTCAATCAGGATTTCATTGCTGTCGTGCGATTCCAGGGACCGCGCGCCAATGGCATGCCGGAGCTGCATGCGCTGACCCCCGCGCTGGCCAATCTGCAGGATGCCGGTTTCCATGTCGCGCTGGTGACCGATGGCCGCATGTCGGGTGCCTCCGGCAAAGTGCCGGCAGCCATCCACGTCTCGCCGGAAGTGCTGGCCGGCGGGCCGCTGGGCCGGATTCGCACCGGCGACCTGTTGCTGCTCGATGCCGAAAACGGCGTGCTGCAAGCCGATGTGCCAGCCGAGGTCTGGGATGCGCGCGAGCAGGCCACGGCGGACCTGCGCCACAACCAGGTCGGCATGGGCCGCGAACTGTTCGGCATGTTCCGCGCTACCGTCAGCGCTGCCGAAGAAGGCGCGACGACGTTTGATTTGCCCCCCGTTTTATCTGCCGTCGAGAAAGTGACCTCATGAATCAAGCTCCCCATCTGATGCCCGACCTGCTCCACATCATGCGCACTTCACCAGTGATCCCGGTCATCGCCATCGATAACCTCGACCATGCGGTGCCACTGGCGCGAGCGCTGGTCGCCGGTGGAATCCGCGTACTGGAAGTGACATTACGCACCGCCCACGGACTGGCGGCGATCCGCGCGATGGCCGAGCAGGTGCCCGAGGCGATTCTCGGTGTCGGCACGCTGACGCTGCCCGAAGAATTTGCCGCCGCACGTGATGCTGGCGCGGTGTTCGGTGTCTCGCCCGGCCTGACTGCGGCGCTCATTGCGGCGGCACGGTCGAGTGGCTTGCCACTGCTGCCCGGCGTGATGACGCCGTCCGAAGTGATGGCCGCACGCGAAGCCGGCTTTCGCCAACTCAAGCTGTTTCCAGCCGTGCCGGCAGGCGGCGTCGGCATGCTCAATGCGATTGCCGGACCGCTGGGTGATGTGATGTTTTGCCCGACCGGTGGGATTTCGCTGGCGACGGCACCGCAATTTTTGGCGTGCAAGAATGTCGCCTGCGTCGGCGGTTCATGGCTCACGCCAAAAGACGCGATGCTCTCCGGCGACTGGGCGCGCATCACTGCGCTGGCAACGGCAGCGAGTGCGTTGCGGCAGACCTGAGACCAGGATGCCCAATTTCTGATTGCCTTTTCATAACGACGTATCGCGCAGGTTTCGTGCGGTAGCGCACGGATGGTATGGGTATTTCTGGTTAGCCTCGGATCGTCTTCAGTGATGAAGAAATCCGCAGTTCAATCGGTTCAAGGGAGCACCATGGGCACTATTTTATTGATCATCCTCATCCTCGTGCTGATCGGCGCGTTCCCGTCTTGGCCGCATAGCCGCAGCTGGGGCTACGGTCCGAGCGGTTTAACCGGCCTGATCGTCATAATTCTGATTATCATGTTGCTGACCGGGCGACTTTGACCGTCGCCGACCGCCGATTGCGTCATGCAATCTGGCAGCCACTCTGACGCAGGAATCCGATGAAGTACAAAGACTATTACGACACGCTCGGGATCGAGCGCGATGCCACCCTCGATGACATCAAGAAGGCCTACCGCAAGCTGGCTCATCAATATCATCCGGATGTCTCGAAGGACCCGAAGGGCGAAGAGAAATTCAAGGCGGTGGCCGAAGCCTATGCCACCCTGAAAAATACCGAGAAGCGGGCCGAATACGACCAGCTCGGTCAGCGCTCGGCCGGCGAAAACTTTACGCCACCGCCGCAGTGGCAGCAGCGCTATGGCTCGGGTGCCAATGCCTTCGACGATGTCGACCTGTCCGACCTGATGGGCGCATTTCGTTCCGGCGGGACTGGCCGGCGCACCCGGGCGGCGATGCCGGAAGAGGGCACGGACTATTCGGTCAACGTCGACGTCACGCTCGAACAGATTTATAGCGGTGCGGAAACCGACGTCACGGTTGAACTGCCTGAAATGGATGCCCATGGCTTGCCCCATCGGGTGAGCCGCACTTTCCGTATCACGGTACCGAAAGGGGCGACCGATGGCCAGCGTCTGCGACTGGCCGGCAAAGGCGGTCCGGGTCGCCATGGTGGCAAAGCCGGCAACCTGTTCGTAGTGTTGTCACTGTTGCCGCATCCGCTGTACCGGGTGACCGGCCGCGATCTGGTGTGCGACCTGTTGCTGGCACCGTGGGAAGCTGCGCTAGGGACGACGGTGGAAATTCCTACGCTGGGCGGCAAGGTCGAACTCAATATCAAGCCCGGCACGTCGTCAGGACAACGCCTGCGTCTCGGTGGACGTGGCTTGCCGGACCCCGGCGGTGCGGCGGGCGACCTGTTTGCGCTGGTGCGCATCGTGCTGCCCAAGACCCTTAGTCCGGCTGAGCAGGGCTTATACGAACAGCTGGCGGTACTCTCGGACTTCAAGCCGCGCAGTACCGGACACAAGGAGACATGATGAAGGTCACGACCGTAGAAAGTATCTCGCTCGATGCCGAGCATGTCTGCACGATCGCGCATCTGGCCGAGGTCTCGGGCCTGTCGCGCGAAGAGCTCGAGGAGCTCGTTGGCATCGGTCTGATCGTGCCGGCCGATGCGCAGACCGAACCGCTGTTGTTCCAGTTGCGCACGGTGGTCACTGCGTGCACCGCGCGCCGTTTGCGCGATGATTTCGAGCTCGATCAGAACGGTGTGGCGCTGGCATTGACGCTGCTGCAACGCATCGAACAGTTGCAGCAGGAATTGACCGCGCTGCGTGCTCGTACGCGCTAACGCGTTGGCCTGATGCCATCGGCACGCAGGCCATGCCAGCGTAGAGAAAACCGCTTGTCGGACAAGTGTTCGAGGCGGTCCTTGAAGACAGTTTTTCTGTCAGCGACCGGGTCGCTGGCGACACCAGACTATTGTTAGAACCGGCGCGCAACAAGTCATCCTGACAGCGCAGCCATTTTTTACCGGAGACATCATGAGCGACTTAACTCCCGCCAAATTGCAAGAACTCGAATCCGCTTTACTGCTGCGCCGCCAGGAATTGCAGGCGCGGATTGATCCCCAGTTGCACCGTTCCGACGAGTCCGATGAACTGGTGCTGACCGAGCAAAAAGTCGCCGACGACAATGCCGTCATTGCCGATGTGCTCAACGATACCGACCTTGCCGAGCTTGAACTGGATCTGGCCGTGCTGGTTGAAATCGATGCGGCACTGGGCCGGATCAAGGCCGGAACCTATGGCATCTGCACCGCTTGTGAGGAAGCCATACCCCTTGCCCGACTGCAGGCGATGCCCTCGGCGCATTTCTGCATCGGCTGTCAGGCAAAAAGCGAAGAACGTCAGGGTTTCCCGCATAGCGCCTCGTTGTAAGTCATTTTTCATTTACCGAGAAAGGAAACACCATGAGCTATCCCACCATCCTGGTTCACGTCGACGCCTCCGTACGCACGGCTGAACGTATCCGCATCGGTGCCGAACTGGTCTTGCGCAATGGCGGCCATCTGACCGGCACCGCCACCACCGGCGTCTCCGGCCTGTTCTATTTGCCGGGCGCGATCGGCGAAGGCAACCTGCAACTCGGCGCGATGCTCGACATGCTCAAGGAGCGCGGTACGTTTGCGCTGCAAGAGTTCGAGCGTGCGGTCAGTACGCTCGGCGTGCAATCGTTTGAAAAGCGCCTGGTCGACGAAGAGGCCGGTCCTGGCGTGAGCCTGCAGGCACGCTACTGCGATCTGGTCATCGTCGGACAGAGCAATCCCGAAGAGCCGTCGCCGTCGACCGCTGATGAATTCCCCGAATACGTGGTGATGCATTCCGGGCGCCCGGTGCTGATCATTCCGTATGTCGGTCATTTTGAACACATCGGCCAGAACATCCTGGTGGCTTGGGATGGCAGCATGCAAGCCACACGTGCGGTGACGGCGGCAATTCCGTTGTTGAAGCAGGCGAAGCAGGTGCAACTGGTGGTCTTCAATCCGGAGGCCAAACCCGATGTGCATGGTGATGAGCCCGGTGCCGACATCGCGCTGTACCTTGCGCGACACGGCGTCAAGCTCGACGTCGTGGTCCTGACCACCACCGAAAAAGCGTCGAAGAGCGGGCGCATGGACGATCTCGATGTCGGCAATGCGCTGCTGTCGCATGCTGCCGATTGCAATGCCGACCTCATTGTCATGGGCGGTTATGCCCATTCGCGCTTTCGTCAGGTCTTGCTCGGTGGCGTGACGAACACGATCCTGACCTCGATGACGGTGCCGGTACTCATGGCGCATTGATTGTTCGTGCCGGCGATGTGCGGGGCACCGTACAGATAGATGCTTGCTTGTCGGCTATCCTTTCGGCAGATCGACGAACGCTGGTGATGTTTCGATACCAGCATGTCGTTGCAACCAAAGGGAATCCAACATGAACAAGAAAGCACTTGTTAGCGCCATCCTCGCCATGGCATTAGGGTCGAGCGGACTATCGTTTGGCCAAGGCCGATCAGATAACGACCACGGGGGCGATCGCGGTGATCGCGGCCGTAACGAGCAAGCCCAGCGTGGCGGTCCGCCGGACCGTGGCGACAAGGGTCGTGGACCGGATCGTCGCGATGACGACCGACGCGACAATGACCGTGGTCACGACAACCGTAAAGAAGCGCGCTACAACGATGGCCGCGACGGTCGTGGTGCCGGACCGGGCCACAACTATCGCAAGGGCGACCGCCTGCCGCGCGACTACCGTAGTCGCCAGTATGTTGTTGACGACTGGCGCGGTCACCGCCTGTCGGCTCCGCCGCGTGGCTATCACTGGGTGCAGACCGGCGGCGACTACGTGCTGGTAGCGATTGCCAGCGGCATCATCTTGCAGCTGTTTCTGGGGAATTGATGGCGTGGCGGAGGGGATGACCTCTTCGCTTGTACTTGCCATCGGTAGGTTGGGTTGGGACGGTGCAATAACCGAAGGGCATTGCACCAAATGCACTGGCTACCGTCATCAACCCTGATGGATGAGCACCAACCCATCTGACTTAACACTATTTCTAATCACCTCCCTATCTCGCTTGCTTCGGCCCTCTGCCATTGACCCAGCGCATCGATATGTCGACCTGCGTCGCCGCCACCCCGTCAAAGTCATCGACACCACGACGTTTGCGTCTACACTACCGGCTGGTCCACTTTCCACCCCTCCATGCAAGACTTCATGCTGATTTTCCTGGCGCTGTTTCTGGTTGCCCTCAATGGCTTTTTCGTTTGTGCTGAATTCGGCATGGTCAAACTGCGCGAGACCCGCATCCGCGCAATCGCCAAAACCCAGGGCCTGCGCGGTCGTATCCTGGCCACCGTACACCGCCAGCTCGATTCCTATCTGTCGGCCTGCCAGCTCGGCATCACGCTGGCCTCGCTCGGCCTTGGCTGGGTCGGTGAACCGGCTTTTGCCAGTCTGCTGCATCCGGTCTTCATCGCCATCGGCGTGACTTCGGTAAGTCTGATCGAGCTGGTGTCATTCGGTTTTGCCTTCCTGGTCATTTCATTCCTGCACATCGTGGTCGGCGAGCTGGCGCCGAAGTCGATGGCGATCCGTCATCCCGAGGCTGTCAGCCTGGTGTGCGCGGTGCCGTTGTATGGTTTTTACTGGAGCATGTATCCGATCATCTGGGTACTCAACAAAAGCGCCAATGGTGTCTTGCGACTGGTCGGACTGGGTAGTGCGAGCGGTCATGACACCGCGTATTCCTCCGATGAACTCAAGATCATTTTGCGCGGCAGCCACTCTGGCGATAAATTCAGTTCGGACGAATGGAAGGTGCTGGCGCAGACACTGGATTTCAGCGAACTTGATGTCGGTGACCTGATGCGCCCGGCGCATGAGATGGCCGCCTTGCATGCCGGCCAATCGCTGGCCGACAATCTGCAGGTGGTCTATCGCAGCCGCTTTAGCCGCTATCCGTATTTCGATGCCGAGCAGCGCGAAGTACTGGGCGTGATCCATCTGAAGGATCTTTTTTTGGGACAGGAACAAGGCAAGTCGATCGAGAGTCTGGAGCCGTTTTTCCGGCCAGTGCAATATGTCTCGCCGCGCATGCCGGCACCTGAATTGTTCCGCTTGTTTCGTCAGGGCGCACCGCATTTTGCGGTGGTTGGTCATCCCGGCCAGAAGCCGGTCGGCTTCCTGACGCTGGACAATCTGCTCGGTGCGCTGGTCGGTGAAATCCGCGATGAATTCCGCCAGAACGATCAGGACTGGAGTCGTCTCGATGACGGCACGCTGGTTGGCAAGGGCAGCCTGCCGATCTACACCCTCGAACGCATTCTTGCCATCGATATCGAAAATGAAGCGCTCGACCTCGACGACATCGATTCGGTCGGCGGTCTCGTCATGGCCAAGCTGGGCGACATTCCAACCGAAGGCCAGCGCATCGAATTCGACCAGTTCGACGTGATGGTCAAGAAAATGAATGGACCGCGCATCGTGCTGGTCTATGTCACTCCAAAACAGGTCGATGTCGATGAATTCGGCTTGTCGGGCTGAAGACTCTCTTTTTAATTTTTTGCAATAACTACGATGACTACGATGACCACAATGACCCAAGACGAACTCAAACAAGCAGTCGCCCGCGCTGCCCTCGACTATGTGGTCGACGGTGACATCATCGGCGTCGGCACCGGCTCCACCGCGAATTTTTTCATTGATGCGCTGGCGGGTGTCAAGCACCGCATCAAGGGCGCAGTGGCCTCTTCCGAAGGTACTGCCGAACGCTTGCTCGCGCACGGGATCACCGTGTTTGATCTCAATGACGTTGCGTCGATGTCGGTCTACATCGATGGTGCCGACGAAATCACCGATACCGGCGCGATGATCAAAGGCGGTGGCGCGGCACTCACGCGCGAGAAGATTGTCGCCTCTGTCGCCACAAAATTCATCTGCATCGCCGATGGCTCCAAACTGGTCGATGTGCTGGGTGCGTTCCCATTACCGGTGGAAGTCATCCCGATGGCGCAGGCCGTGGTCGCGCGCAAGCTCGCCGAACTGGGCGGCACGCCGCGTTTGCGGGTCAAGGATGGGCGGGCTGTGCTCACTGATAACGGCAATGTCATTATCGACGTGCTTGGCTTGCAGATCACCGATCCCGTCGCGACCGAGCTGGCCATCAATGCGATTGTCGGGGTTGTGACGGTAGGGTTGTTTGCGGCGCGTGGGGCGGATGTGGCGTTGCTGGGGATGGCGGATGGGGTGCGGACGCTGGTATTTTGAGGACGTGATTTGGAGCGCTTGGTGCAATGCCCTTTGGTTATTGCACCCTACGGGTTTTGGGGTGCTTGGTGCAATGCCCTTCGGTTATTGCACCCTACGGTTCTGGAAGGTAGATACTCTGTTCAAAAGCAAGCCTTTTTCAGGTTGAAGAGCGAATCATTTGAGCAGGGACCGCATAGAATCGCG